>CASEGC010000144.1 GCA_949287365.1 uncultured Parabacteroides sp. | reverse complement strand
GCGGGAAGTCGCCTTGTTTATCCTGCCCTTTTCCCGGAGGACAAACGGGAAATCTATTTGGAGGGAGAAATCTACCTGGAGGTGGCTTCCGATGAGAAACGGCCTTTCCATGTCAGGACCGGGCAGATGGATGTGAGGGTTTTGGGAACGAAGTTCAATGTGTGTGCCTATAAGGAAGATGCGGCGTCGAATGTCGTATTGTTAGAGGGTAAAGTGGAGGTGAACACTTCCATGCGTCAAAAGGCGGTGCTCGCTCCCGATGAGCGGCTGGACTTGGAGCGGGACTCGTTCCGAATCCAAAAAGTGGATGCCGCCGATTATGTCGCTTGGACGCGAGGGTTGATGATTCTGAAAAGCGAACCGATTAGTCGAGTCTTGACAAGGTTGTCCCGTTATTATGGGATACCCATAGAGAGTGAAGAGGCGTTGGGTGAGATGAAGATAAGCGGGAAGCTGGATTTGCGAGACCGCCTGGAGGATGTGTTGGGGATACTGTCGGACGTGGCTCCTGTCTCATTCGCCCGCTCGAACGATACGTTTATTGTCACTTCCGAAGAATAATCCGGATTTTTACACGAACATATCATTTATTTAAATTTTTTGCCTATGGAACATGAAAAACGAGAAACATTCGGTATTGCCGATTATTGAAACTTGATTTAGGAAAGGCCGTTCGGTTGGCCATTTTATTCACCACATTAATAAAATTATCATGAAAAAACATCATTCCCAAAAAAAGCGAATCATTGGGGTCTTCAAATGTTTGCTGCCTGTCTGTTTATGGATATGTGCGGCGATTTCCCCTGTACGTGCGGCCAACACGCTGACTTATGAGCAGGCGACTTTGTTGACTGTGCGGATGAATGACGTCTCTTATGAGGACGTGTTCAATTATATCGAGCGAAATAGCGAGTTCGTGTTTGTTTATTTGGACAATACGTTGAATGGCGCTAACCGCAAAATCAGTCTTAATGTTCAAGGCGCGTCATTGACAACGATTCTTAACCGGCTTTTCTCCGGTACGGACATCGTTTACAAGATTGACAACCGCCAAGTAATCCTTTCCAGGGAAAAGAGTCCGGCCATCGTTTCCACGACCGAGCTACAACAGGAGAAAGAGGTGACAGGTACGGTGAAAGACCCAGACGGTGAAGCGATTATCGGTGCGAACATCGTAGTAAAAGGAACGACTAATGGCGTGATCTCGGATTTAGACGGACGTTTTACCCTCAACGTACCTGACGCGGAGGCCGTATTGGTGTTCTCTTACGTGGGTTATAAGACAAGAGAGATTAAGGTAGGAGAGCGGGCTTTCATTCAAGTGACACTCGAACCCGCTTCGGAGAGTTTGGATGAGGTCGTCGTTACGGCTTTGGGTATCAAGAGAGAGACAAAGGCTTTGGGTTACTCGGTACAGGAATTGAAAGGAGAGTCGCTTATCGAGGCGCGCGAGAGCAATATTATTAACAGTCTTTCCGGAAAACTCGCCGGTGTGCAAGTCAGCCAAAGCGGGAATGGAGGTATGGGCTCCAGCCGTATCGTCATACGAGGCAATAACTCCTTAGGAGGCAACAATGAGCCGTTGATTGTCGTGGATGGTGTTCCTATCAACAACTTTAATGGCGGTTCGGGAGGAAGCGAATGGGGGCAATCCGATACCGGTAATGGACTTGCGGATATCAATCCGGATGATATCGAGTCGATTTCCGTATTGAAAGGAGCCGCCGCGGCCGCGCTTTATGGAACCCGTGCCGGTAATGGTGTCGTTATGATTACGACTAAGACCGGAGGCGAGCACGCGAAAGGTCTGGGA
>CASEGC010000143.1 GCA_949287365.1 uncultured Parabacteroides sp. | reverse complement strand
AAGCCTCCTCCTTGCAAATTAATAATGTGATAAGCGGACGAACCGTCCGAGGCCGTATAGGTGACAGCGTCCTTGACCTCTCTCACCTCGACGGCCCGGGTGACCAACTCCTCGCCATGAGGTACATAGCCATTAAACACACTCGCGATAGATTCCGCATAATCTAAAGGAACAAAATGCTCAGCGGCCGCTTCTACCGCAGGGTCGGGAACAAGAAAGTCATCGCTGACGTTCTCACAGGCGACCCATACAATCGCCGACAGAAACAAAGCTACTTTTTTCATACCACATAAATTTATAAATGAATAAAATAAAGTCAACTTCTCCTTCTTCGGCACGATTTAACTCCACGTTTCCTAAAGACTTCTCCTTCAAGATATAAGTCACGACAAATTTAAATAAATCTCTACATTTTCCAAAATAAACAAAAACATTATCGCGATAATTTCCCCCTTTCCTCTTCACGAAATGTATGTCCAACGGCTGTTAGACGAATGTCCACCAATTGATAGACGATTGTCTAACGACTGGTGGACGTTTGTCCATAAACTGGTGGATGAGCAAGACTCGCCGATGTTTACGAGAAAAATCAGGTGGGGAAAGAAGAGGACTTACTTTTCCCGCGAGTAGGACTAAGCTTTAGCGGAAAGAAAAAATATTTTTAGCCTCCGCTATTCATTTATAACGTCAGATGTTCTATTTTTTAGGAAAACATCGTATCTTTGTTGGAATCTCATTTACGCAATATAATTATTCACTATGTCTACTACTCGCGACTTCTTGACATCCTCCGACAATAACACCCGTGGAGAATCCCTGAAAAAGAAAATTATCCATTATCTAATCAGTGATGGCGACTCCACGATAGCCGAGCTTTGCAAAAAGATGAACCTGAGCATCCCCACCGTGACCAAGCTGGTGGGAGAATCGCAGAACGAGGGCTACATACTCGACCTCGGCAAGCAGGAGACCAACGGAGGACGTAAGCCCAGCGTCTACGGGCTGAATCCCTCGTCGGGTTATTTCATGGGGATAGACGTCTCGCGGAACCAGCTGAAAATGGCCGTGATGGACTTCAAGGGAGAAGTGATACGCGTCGAGGAGAATATCCCTTACGAGTTGAAAAACACCCAAGCCGCCTTGAATAGCTTGTGCGAACGCGTCGAGGAGTTCATCCATTCCCTGCCCGTAACGAGAGACAAGATACTGTGCGCCGGCGTCAACATTCCCGGCCGGGTGAACTCATTCACGGGATATAGCTACAGCTTCTTTAGCTTCGAGGAGAAGCCGTTGTCCGAGATATTGAAAGAGAGGCTCCGGCTGAAGGTCTTTATCGAGAACGACACGCGCGCCATGACGTATGGCGAGTGCTTGCGAGGGGCGGCGAAGGAGAAGAAGGATGTCCTGTTCGTCAACGTCGCATGGGGACTGGGCGTAGGCATCGTGATAGACGGCAAGCTCTACTACGGGAAATCGGGTTTCGCGGGAGAGTTCGGCCACTTCAGCTTTTTCAACAACGAGGTGCTTTGCCGCTGCGGGAAAAAAGGATGCCTTGAGACCGAGGCCTCCGGCTCCGCCTTCTACCGCATCCTGCTGGAACGCTACAAGGAGGGAAGCAACACGATACTGGCCGGAAAGATAAACGCCCAGAAGGGGATTGAGCTGTCCGACCTGATAGAGGCCATCCACAAAGAGGATATGTTGTCCATCGAGATACTGGAGAAGATAGGGTTCAACCTCGGAAGGGGAATAGCCGGCTTGATAAACCTGTTCAACCCGGAGATGGTCGTGCTGGGCGGCCCGCTATCGGAGACGGGCGAGTACCTGAGCCTGCCGGTCAAGAGCGCCATCAAGAAATACTCCCTGAACTTGGCCTCCGGCGATACGGACATCGAGGTATCGGCGTTGGGCGAGAGGGCCGGGATAGTGGGAGCCTGCCTCCTCTCCCGCTCCAAGCTGTTGGGCTTGATTTGATTTCACCATTTAAAATAATCCACCATGAGAAAATTAGCCTTATACTTCTGCCTCGCGCTTATCGCGCGAACGATCGCCGCCGCCGACAGCCTCGTCGCACGGGAACGACAGACGCCCATCCTCATCGACCGCACGGACAATGTCCTTTACGAGATACGCGTACACGCCCAAGAAGGGGACATGCTGAACGCCATCACGGTAGCCTTCGGGGAAAAGACCGACATCCGCCTCATCAAGGCGTTACGCCTCTTCTACGGCGGCGTGGAGGCGCCATCGAGGGAGGGCGAGCACTTCAGCCCCGCCGCCTACATCTCCGCCCGCACGGGTAAGGCGATGGAGGCCTACTCGGTGAAGCAAGACGAGGCGGTCGTCTCCTCACGCTCGACGCGGCTCACCTCCAACCAGCCGCTCATGGAGGGAATCAACTATTTCTGGGTGAGCATCCAAATGAAAGCGGACGCTCCCCTGCTCACCAAGATATCCTCTACCCTGACGGAGGCGCGAATCAATGACGCTCCCATCGGCATCGCGTGGAAAGGGAAGGCCGACACGCGGCGCGTGGGTATCGGCGTGCGCTACGCCGGAGCGGACGGAGCCGCCGCATTCCGCATCCCCGGACTGGTGACCACCGGACAAGGGACCTTGATAGCCACGTACGACATCCGCTACAACAGCAGCGTAGACCTTCAGGAAAAGATAGACATCGGGGTCAGCCGCAGCCTCGACAAGGGACAGACGTGGGAGCCCATGCGGGTGGCGATCTCCTTCGGCGAGGCCGGTGGCTTGCCCGCCGCACAAAACGGCGTGGGCGACCCTTGCGTCCTCGCGGACGACAGGAACCATACCGTCTGGATAGCCGCCGCGTGGACGCACGGCATGGGCAACCAGCGGGCGTGGTGGAACTCCATGCCGGGAATGACCCCGGAGCGGACCGCCCAGCTGATGCTCGCGAAGAGCGAGGACGACGGCAAGACGTGGAGCCAGCCCATCAACATCACCCCGCAGGTGAAGGACCCCAGCTGGTATTTCCTGCTGCAAGGACCGGGCAGAGGTATCACCATGACGGACGGCACGCTGGTCTTCCCCATTCAGTTCATCGATTCCACCCGCGTGCCGAACGCCGGCATCATGTACAGTAAAGACGACGGCGAGACGTGGCGCATCCACAACCCCGCCCGCTCGAACACCACGGAATCGCAGGTGGTGGAGATAGAGCCGGGCACGCTGATGCTGAACATGCGCGACAACCGGGGCGGCAGCCGGGCCGTCGCCATCACCAAGGACTTGGGGCGGACGTGGACCGAACATCCCTCCAGCCGCCGGGCGTTGCCCGAGCCCGTCTGCATGGCGAGCCTGCTCCGCGTGGAAGCGGATGAGAACGCCCTCGGAAAGGATATTCTCCTCTTCTCCAACCCGAATACCACCCAAGGACGTAACCACATCACCATCAAGGCCAGTCTGGACGGCGGGCTCACCTGGCCGGAGGATTACCAAATACTCTTGGACGAGGACGAGGGCTGGGGCTACACCTGCCTCACGATGATTGACCGCGAGACGGTGGGTATCCTTTACGAATCCAGCGTGGCGCACATGACCTTCCAAGCCATCCGGCTGGACGAACTCATCAAATAGGTAGAAAAAGATGTTTTCGGGCGGTCGGTATCCCTTCGGGACGCCGAAAAAGATCTTTTTGGGCTATCGGTAGCGGGTTCATTTACCGAAAAACATCTTTTTCGGTATAAGGAACCACTTCGCCGTACCGAAAAAGATCTTTCTCGGTATATCGAACCACTTCGCCGTACCGAAAAACATCATCCGCGGTATATGAACCCACTTCGCCATACCGAAAAACATCTTTTTCGGTATATCGAACCCCTTCGGCATACCGCGGACCGCCGTCTTCGGTATATGGAACCGCTCCGGAGCGTCGGGAAAGATGTTTTTCGGCGCGCGGAAAAAGAAAAGAGGCGCGCGGAACATGAATCCGCGCGCCCCTTCCCGCTTATCGTTTATCCTTCGTTACATCCGCACGTTGTATCCGGAGATGACCACCTTCGGATTCTCGCCCCGCGTGTCCGTGTCTTTCCAACGCATACGGACCTTCTTTTTCTCGCCCGGAAGCAAAGAGAAGTAATTGTCGCCGTAGAACATCGGGAGGAATTGCTCGCCATCCCCCTCGCCTACCACGTTCAGCCGAATCATCAACGCCGGCGTGGACGACGCATTCTCCAGCGAGGCCGTGGCGCGCCAAACGCCGTCCGCGTCCTTCTCTATCCGGATATCGGACAGCAACTTCACCTTCGGTAGCTGGCGCAAGGCCTGGTAGTTGCCCTCCTCCACGCCTCTCACGTAGAAGTTGTCCGACACGATATTTCCGTCCTTCTCCTCCAATGTCAGCTTGATGAAATGCGCGCTGGAGAGGTTGGCGGGGAACTCCAGCCGCATGCACTCGCCGGTCGAGTCCTCCCGGCTGTCCACGACGGCCTCCTTCTCCCAAGCCACCGAGCCGTCCATGTTGATAATCCGCGTCGTCGCCTTCAGGCCCTCGCGCGTGCCGGCGCTGTAGTTGACCACCTCCACGTTGTCCGTGGCGGGGTTCCATTGGATATGTAGCGGCTCGCAAGCCTTCTTGCAGCCGAAGTAGGCGGCGGTAGGCTCGAAGTAATAATCGTAGGTCTGCCATACCATCGAGGGCCAAGCCGGGTGTGTCATCCACAGCAGCAATCCCTTGCGATGCGAGCTCCTCGACTCGAAGAGGCCCCGATAGCCGTCGTAGTTAATCCACTGGGCGAGGTCGGCGAACTCCTTGGCGCCGGAAGGCTTCCCGAAGCCTTTCTCTATCATGGCGTTGAACGTGGCGCACGACTGGGCGCCCTCCATCGTATAATCGTGCTGCCCCCATTGCGCGCTCTGCGGCCAGAGCGAGTCGGGCGAGATGGTCCGCGCGAGGCTCTCGTAATTCATCACGTTCGGCATCCCGCGCTCGCTGTGGAACTTGTCGCTGCCGCTTTTCAAGGTGAAGTACTCCTTCACCGGGAGCGCGCGATAGGGCCCATGCCCGCTCACCACGTCGTCGGCGGAGCTGGAGATGTAATGCAATCCCGGATGGACCGCCTTCACGATACGGCGCAACGCGTCGTCTATCACCTTGGGCGGATAGCCCTCGTTACGCCCGCAATAGATGGCGATGGAGGGGTGGTTGCGGATTCGTTTCACGTAATCGCCCGCGTTGGCGATGAACATGTCGGGGTCGTAGGGGTCGGGTCCGTCGGAAGGATTCGCCAGCCAGAAGTCCTGCCAGACCATGATACCGTAGCGGTCGCACGCCTCATAGAGTTCCTCGTCGCCAATCTGTCCGACCCAGTTACGCATCATGGTGAAGTTCATGTCGGCGTGATAAGCCACGGCGATGTCGTACTCCCTGCCCCGGTAATTCAGGTTGGACTCGCCGAAACCCCAGTTGCCGCCCCGTCCCACGAAGCGACGGCCGTTAATGAAGAGGCTCAACACGTGATTATCCTCGTTGAATGTCATTTGCCGGATACCGACCTTGAAATCCTCGGAATCGGAAACCTCGCCATCCACCTTAAACGAGAAATTCGCGTCATACAAATAGGGCTCCCCATACCCTTTCGGCCACCACAGGCGCGGGTTCCGCACCTTCAGCTGGTTGAACTCCTTGGGGTCGAACACGACCCTCATCTCCTCCTTGGCGGCCAATTCCACCGGTCGCTCGAAGGAAATATCGCCGATTCTTCCCGCCAGGATGCCTTTTATCGGAGCGGTGTCGTGGTTTTTTACTATCACTTCCGGAGTCAGCGTCGCCGATGTCGTGTCCGGCAATGGCAACACGGCCTGCACGAAGGGGTCTTGAAGGGTCACTTTCCCCGTGGTAGTCAGGTAAACGTCGTTCCAGATACCGATATTCCTGCCCCGTATCGTCGATATCCAATCCCAGCCGATAGAGGCGTGGAACGTGGGATTGTCAGCGCCCAAGATACCGCCGTTGAAGTCCGTGTTGACCTTGTATTTCTCCTTGACGGCGCCGATATGCTCGTTCTTGATTATCTCCACCGCCAAGACATTCTTGCCCGGCAGGACCTTATCCGTGACATCGAACATCCCGCGGATAAACGCGCCCTCTACGCGGCCTATCTTCTCCCCGTTCAGGTAGACATTCGCTTTCCAGTTAATTCCATCGAAATTCAGGAACAACCGGTCCCGCTTGAAACCTTCCGGAACATCGAACTCATTCCGATACCAGAAGTTCGAATTGAAGAACGACTCGGATATTTGGAATATATTATCCGCATAATTCGGATTCGGGATAACTCCTACGTTCTTGTAACTGCTCAATACCGTCCCCGGTACGGTAGCTACCAACCAATCCGCTGGAGCAAAAGAGGGCTCGGATATCTCCTCCCCGGAAGCCTCCACCTGAGAAGCCCGTTGTATCTTCCAGTTTCCACCCGATAATTGGATTTCATCCTCTGTCATGGAAGGGGCGATAACCGGTCGGGCCACCAATCCTCCCTTACCCATGACCTCCATCTCGCTCAATATATAACGGTCATCGTTCGCCGATTCGTTCATCAAAACCCTCACGTAACGACCTTCTCCCTTTACCTTGATTTCATCCACCGGATTTTCCCCTCCCGGAAGGTCAGCCAAATCAATCCAGCTTCGGGCATCGTCAGATACCTGTACCTTTCCTTTGACGGCCTTATTGAGCCAGTTCAACTTTACCTTATCGAATTCAGACCGACTGCCTAAATCCACATAGACCCATTCCTCGTCCGACGTAGCGCTCATCCAAGCGCTACTGAAAAATTTGGAAGGAAGCATATCGACCAACTTATCCTGATGATAGAAATTGATTTCATAAAAAGCCCAATAATCAGCTCCCTTCATCTTCATGCACAACCGATAGTAACCATACTCACCTACCTTATCGAAAGGCAAGGTGATGTTTAATAAGCGCATAGGTAACGTACCCGGTTCCCAGCTATTCTTATTCGGATCCGAATGAGCCTTGTGTTTGGTCGCTTCACCCGGCAGGCCCTTTCCTTTCAGGCTCGCCAAATCCGTCCATGTATCGCCATCGTTCGAGCCTTGGCAAATAATCTCATAGCCGCCTCCCACCTTGTTTTCCTCGTAGGCCACACTCCCACGGAATTGGACCTTGTCCGCTTTCTCTTTCCAGTTCTTTAACTCAAACAAGAAATAGTCATCCTCTCCCACGGAAGCGTTCCGGGAATAGGGACCCTGGTCTATCATCCATTCACGCTCTCGTTTGGGAACCTCTCCGTTCCGGGTAGAAAGAACAAGATATTGAGGCTGTTTCTCGCTTACGATGCCATCCGTTATCAACTGAGCCGTCAAATTATAATCATAGCTGGAAGAACCGTATGCGCTACGCGAAAACGCTATATTCCTGTACGTGGAATAATCCGGACTCAAAGAGGGCGAGAAATCCTCTTTCGGGTCTCCGGGATAAGAACCTATACCTCGGGTATAATAATCCGACCTCGCAAAGGATTCCGTCGAAGCGCCGCTCTGCCCGCATCCTCCCAATAAACCGGAAGTCACTATCAGTCCGCAAAAGACCAACCAACCGGACAATCTTTTCTTTTTATCCAATGTTCTCATATTATTATGTGTTTTTCAATTTATAATCCATCAATAAGATACAGTGACATCGAAACCCGCCTCCCGCGCTTGTTCGGCTATAGCGTCCAACTCCTCCTTCGTGGCTTTTTCCAATGTTTCCACGGGAGTTTCCCTATCTATCGTATAAATCATCACCTGTTTCGGACGAATCCGCCTTAACGCGTCAAGCCATCCGGTTATCTCCTCTTCCGTCATGTTATTGACCGGTTTCCCATCCGCGTAACCTTTCAAGAACATGGTTTGGATAATCAAATTTCCATCAAAGCGACACAATTGCTCCAACAAGGTATCGAAATCGAACGAAGGCACATTGGGCTTGTCTATTTGCCGTATCCGGCTATCCAGCACGGAGTCCAGTTTCAATATGTTATCCTCTATCTTATTCAACGCCTGGAAGACTTCTTCTTTTTGAATTTGGGTCGCGTTGGAAAGAACGGCTATCTTGGCGTTCGGGAAGAACTTATCCCGTGTGGCGATCGTATCCGATATGATACCTCCGAATTCCGGATGGACGGTTGGCTCACCATTTCCGGCGAAGGTAATCACGTCGGAGGCTACACCTTCCGCTCGCATCGCGGTTAGCTTCCGTTCCAAAGCCTCTTTTACCTCTTGCCGGGTGGGCAATTGAGTATGTGCCTTATGGCTCTTGTTAAACCCGCACTCACAATAAATACAATCGAAAGTGCATAATTTGCCATCCACCGGCAATAGATTCACGCCCAAAGAGACTCCCAAACGACGGCTATGAATCGGACCGAACACTATTTTATCGAAAAGAATCGTAGACATTATCCTCGTTATTTTTATTCCTACAAAACTACTTTAAAATTTCCAACGAAGCAAAGCATACAAATCAGTTTTATCTGAACCCTCTATTTCTTCCGTATCGGTTCCTATCAAATCCCTGTCCCAATAATGCGTGTGAGCCAGTTTCATCGAGAAAGACAAGCGTTTCCACAAATCCAGACGGAACGTGAGAGCGAACCGGACCCCATGTCCATAAAACGAAGGCATATTGAAAGCGTACAGGATATTTTTCTCATAAGAGCTTATCCGGCTATCGTAATCGTCCGTGTGGAACCAAGAGAGATAAACGTCCGCCTGAAAAGGTATCGACCCGGGTTTCCAACCCGCGCTTTGGGATAACATGAATCCCTTACTGTCCTTTTCTCCATAACGCTCCGCCAATACGCCATCCAAGGAGGTCTTGAACAGGAAAGAAGAGATGTTATACACCTGTTGAAAACGAATCCGATGTTGTTTATAAGGTTCTATTTTCACGATGTTCTCGTCCTCTCGCGTGACATTCTCCTCTTTTTGCCGGAATTTGTAACGGAGGTAGGCCGAATAACGCTCGCCGGGAGTGTAATCCACTTGCGCCATATATTCTTTCCCGCCAGAGGGCGCGTCCACTCCATACTTCAACCAAGGAAAACGAAACAAATCCATATAAAAGGAACACCGCCAATGAGCGATTGGTGTCAGGCTCATCCCCATATAAACGCCACGCTCATTCTGGACGGATGAACCTTGCGAGAAAGCGTTTCCGAACAACGCTTGATAATGCCGGTCATAATAACGATACAAGGCAAGAAAGGAGATATAGGAAGCCGGTGTCAGACGTAAAGCGTTCAGTGTGGCTATGGCTCCGTTCTTCGAGAGGGCCATCTCTCCATAGAACTTGAGATAACTATTTTTCAACATGTAATTAACACTCATGTTGACATTGTCCGAACCTCTGAAATAAAACAGGTTATAAGGTTTAGGCTCGGGTTCCATCCGATATTTGCCGAAGGAATAGGCGAGAGCCGTAAGACCTACATGAAAACGAGGCGTAGCGTATCGGATATTCCCTCCATACGTTCGCATAGGTATGGTCCGTCTCTTTTCCCAATCCCGTTCCAAGCGATGCAAGCCATCGGTCTTCAAGGAGGTAAAACTAAGCTTTTCCACTCCCGCGTCTATCTTCCGGTAGGAGTAAAACATACTTATATCCAAATTCCCGAAAGAGAGCGTGCTCGCCATCCCTCGGAAGAAGTCTTGCTCGTTGGTGGAAAAGTGCCTGCGGAAACCATTGTTTCTCCGTTCCCCTTGTGTCACCAATGTCGTGCGGCCCAACGAGAAGTCATTACTTATGACCAATCCTTGCCCAAAAGAAATCTTATAATCCCCGATAGCCAAACTTTTCAACCACCCCATATCTCTCAGGAAGAAATGGGCGGAATAGAAATCATATCCCTTATGGCGTGAGTTCCAAAAAGGTTCGCCCGCGTCTTTCTCCGCCACGAATCCCATTTGTAAGCGGTCATCGAAGGTGTACGAGTAACGCAAGGAGTTATAAAAGGGTTCGCCCAAGTATTTGCGGTTGGGATATTTTTGGAGTACGCTATCTGGATAATCCCTATATCCCTTTTTCTGTTGAAAACATTGGTCATACCTGAATTGCAACTCATTACGACCATATTTCAACAGGTTCTTAACCGTGAAAGGACGTTTTTCAACAGAGATATCCCCTACACGAACGAAAGGAACCAAATAGGTAATGGTCCGGAAATCCAACTCCTTTATGTTTTTCAACTCATAGACGCTCATCATTTTCCCATATCGTTCCCTGTAAGAGAGGATGCCCTCTATCTGGCGGTCCGAGAGGAAAGGCAATCGTTCGAGTTCCTCCCTCGTGATGGCGTTCAGGTCGAAAGGGTGTTCGGCAAGATAGGAAAGGTCGGAATAAAGAGCCTCTACGCGTTCCGTATCCTCGGTTTCTTCCGCCAGCTCCTCCACATATTCCATCCATTTATCAACAGAGGGTATCGTTTGGGAATAAGTATCATAACTAATTATCCACAGGATTATACACTGAATTATCAACATTCGTCTCATGGCATGAAAGGATTAAAAGGTGTAAGACAAACCCAGTCCGGTACTCATACCCAAAACCGGATGATAAACAACGGCGGCATCCAGCGTAAAGCCGGATAACGTATAGCCCAATCCTATGGAGGGCAAGAGAGGGGAAGTTTGTACTCCGGCGCGAATGAAAAAGGAATCGAAAGCGGCATACTCCAAGCCTATGTTTCCGATGAGCGTACGTTCCGAATCCGCTCCCGCGCTTCCGGTTATCAACAAGCCGTTTATAATCTCCCATTGAAAACTTATCTGGGCAAGGTAGTAATCAAAATCCTCTACATCAATGTCATCGTTTCCGAAGGAGAAAGAGGGCAGATTGATTACGAACATACCTATCAACAAGTTATCGATAGGTAGGAAGGTGATACCTATATCCGTGGAAAGGCGAGATTGGGTCTGTTCCAAAAGCGTGGATTGCAAGAAGCTGTAATGGAAAGCGACGCCTAACGCCCATCGATCGTTCAGACTTTTCGCGGCGGAGAGGCGGACCATGGTCTCCCTATAATCGTCAAACCCGAAGACGGATAAATCAATCCCCGCGGACAATAAGGGATTCGGATAATAGAAACTCCCGGAAAAGGTACCCAACTCTTTCAACATATACCTGTTGAAATATTCCAAACGAACCGAACGTCTCTCCTGACTGGCGAGCAGGGCTGGATTGAACAAGATGGACTGGGTACCTACGTTTCCACCCATCCCGATACAACGGACATCGGGCAGGCGTAAATTATCCGCACCATACGTATGAAAGGTGAACATCCCCGCCAAGAGGGGTAAAAACAGATATTTCATAGTTAAGATGATTAATATTACCTTCTTACGCGAAGGTAACGTTTTTTGTCGAACGACAAGCGTGTTTATAAGGAGTTATTAGGAGTTAGAAGGAGTTATCGCCCGCCAAAGCGGGCTTAGGAGTTAAAGCCAATACTCTTTGAGTTACATACAAATAGGGTATCGGCTATAACTCCTGAGCGAAGCGATAACTCCTTCTAACTCCTAATAACTCCTTAATAATTACAACCTAACCTTGTAGCTCCTCTCGCCTACCCGGACGATATACACGCCATCGGACAGGCCGGTGTAGCTACGCTTGCCTACTTGCTCCTCCATACGGACCACCGCACCGCTTATCGAGACGATGATTATCCGTTCCTTGGTCGGGGTGTAGACGTGGATGGCGTCGCCCGCGGTATAGACCTCTACCGCCTCATCGCCTACCTGCTCTATACCCGTAGGCACTAACGGCTCCACACGAGCACGGATGTAAAGATCGGCGTAGTTGGCGCGGATGTGGTACTTGCCGTCGCTATCCAAGGTGGCCTCACGCCAGATTCCCACGGGACCGCGGCGGTATTCCACCACCAGCGTCTTCGGATCGTAGCCCTCCGCAACGGAAGCGGAGAAGGAGAAGGTGTTGCCCTCTCGTACTTGGTCGCTCTTGTAATCGAAGTTCACGCTGTCATTCTCCACGAAACGCACGTCGTAGTAGGTGATTTGCGGGGCGTCCGGTTCCTCGGAAGACTCAAGAGAGAACTCTCCTCTCGTAGTATGTCCTACCTTATCCGTCACCTCATAAGTATGCTTTCCTTCCGAACCTACCGCCGAATAAACACCCTCTTCCAATTCTGACAGGTCAACCTCCACGCCATCTATCTTTAACGACGCGATGCCGCTTCCCTCGCCATCCGAAAGGGTCAGCGTATAACTGTCTTGATTCGTATTCACCTCTACAATCGGGGCGGTAAGGTCTATCTTGATAGATGCGGTGTATTCATGAGTACCGGCACCACTTTCCGCTTTCAGATAATAAGTCAACTCATGCTCTCCTTCCTCAGAATAGGTCACGCTTTCCGCATACGTGTCGTTCTCTTCCAGTGAGATTTCGAAACCTTCCGGAGCCGTTAACGTCACTTCACTACCGTACCAGCCATCTGTCGATTCCGGAGAGATTTCCGCCTCGATGTCTTCCCAAACCAAGACCGTAGGAGCTTCCTCCTCCGCATCATCACTCAACTTAGGCAAAGTCAATGTAGAACCCGAATAAGAGGCGGTTGTCGCCCAGCCTTTTCCGGAAGTCAATTGATTATTCATTGCCGTTACCAGTTCGTCGGGGGACATCTCGGTCATACCTTCTTTATCTGTTCCATCGCCGTAGCCTTTTATGCCGCTACCTGATAAATAACCATTCTCGGAATAAGAAGCACTACTGCTACCATCTTCCCAGCCGCAGATAGTACCAAAATTGTTTGTACCTGAACTTGTCAGGTTGCCTACATTGAAGTTGCCACTAATCGAAGAAGCTGTCCAAACCGTACCGACCACACCACCTAAACAAGCCGGAGCCTCTGCGTTCATCGTGCCAGCGTTATAACAAGCTTCTAAAGTACTAGTACCATCTAAAACACCACATACTCCGCCGAAATTACTATTATCATAAGCGTCTCCTAATAATGTTAGTGCACCCACATTATAGCAAGACTGAATAGTCCCATCTATGTTACTGCCAGCAACACCTCCGCATTCAGCCCAATCTTCTTTAACAATGACAGAAACATTTCCAACATTATAAGATGTTTTCAAAGAACTCATATGATTATACCCAACAATACCACCGACTGAACCTTCTCCCCCTTCTTTATTGACTTTCCCTATATTGAAACATTCGCTTATTTCTCCACCATTGTTGTTATTACCACAAATACCCCCCAAATATCCGGTTAGCGCATTCAAATAAACACTACCTGTATTAGAACAACCTATTATTGTTCCAATCGCATCGTCTACGGTGCGATTATTTCCACAAATTCCACCGATACCTATGATATAATCGAAGTTATCTCTGTCAGCTTTTACCTCTCCCTTATTGACGCATTCTCGGATAATTCCTCCATAATTGTAACCACAAATACCACCAATTTGCCCACTCTTATCATCCAACAACTCTATATCGACAGAACTACTACAAGATTCTATTGTACCTTCATTTTCTCCACAAATGCCACCAACATATACTCCATATTCTTCATACATAGCTCCTATATATCCCTCTATATGAAGATTTTTGACAGTTCCCCCTTTTCCAATATATCCAAATAACCCTTGATATCTATTTCCAGCCTTTATATAAATTCCTGATATCGTACAATTATTACCATCAAAAGTTCCTTTAAAAACATTATAATATCCAGCCGTTACTGATTCTTTTGTATAAGAATAATCTCCTATTGGACTCCATTGGTTATTTTCGTTCCCATTTAAATTAATATCAGTAATGAGTTCAAAATAAGAACCTTCATAAAGTATTCCCTTTTCATTCACTGCGTCTGCCAACGCTTTCAGATGATCAGGTGTACTAATTTGATATGGATTATTTTGTGTGCCGTCACCACCTCCAAAAGTTGGTGTATCTTGTCCCCATACCACGAGGGGAAACACCATCAACATCAGTAAAAGGCAAAGCTGCCCGTATATCTTTCATAAAGTTCGTTTCATAAGCTTTCTTCTTGTTTTATAGTTCCATTTATGTTTTAATAGTTTTTAATCCGTACCCTATGGGATTAGGTACCCACCGACCACAGAAAAGCTCCCCCGAGAAGGGAGCTTTTCTTTCTCCTTTCCTTTCTCTCTATCCGAGAATCACGATTCCCTTACACCGTTCCGGGGGTTTCAGGCTCCTCTTCCTCGGTAGGCTTGGTGGTCTCCGCCTCGTCGGGAAGCTCCATCCAGAAGATGTCGTCGCTGATGAGCGAGCGGACCATGCCGCGCCCGCTGCCGCTCTTCCGCGCCTCCGGGATGAACCGCACCCGTACGCCGGTGATTTGCGCCGCGCTAACCTCCTCTTCCGTATCCACGCCGTTCTTCGAGGCGTCGGCGGTGTAGTAGAAGGTGCCTACGCCGTCGAGCTTCACCGTGCGGCCTTGTGCCATGTAGTCCGCCATCACCCCCGCGATGTCTTTCAACACGGCGTAGGTGTCGGCTCGACTAACGGTGGAGATTTGCGACAGGCGGTCTGCCACCTCGTCGGTGGAGACCGGCTTGCCTACCGTGACCGACATCGGATACCACTTTCCGTTAATCTTTTGCTGATGTTTCTTATAAAATGCCATACTGTCATTTTTTCAGTTAGACGGCCGCCGGCGGAAAGGCACGAGAAAGGGTCCGTCACCTGACGCGGTCAAATTCGTCACCAGACACCCTCCAGTGACGAACTTGACATCGCTTGGTGACGAACCCTTCAAAAACCCCCTTTTCGAGGCGATAAACAGGCTTTCACTACCGACTGCCAAATGTCAGCTCCGGGATTCCCGCGCCATTCCCGGCTTAGCGTGTCGTGTTGTCGGATGACCTTTCCGTGTGCCTCGTAAACGACAAAAGCCCGCCCCACGGACGCGTCGCGCCTCGCGGGACGGGCTTTCGCCGTTCCTTCTCTTTTATATACTACATTACGCTTGCTTGCTTGCTTGCTTGTTTGCTAAGAAAATATTGCCTATTACCAAAGGATTACAGGTAAAAGATGTTAACATAAAATCTATATCGGAAATATTCAAGCTCCTAATTCCT
>CASEGC010000142.1 GCA_949287365.1 uncultured Parabacteroides sp. | reverse complement strand
CCGGAAACTCTCCAACGCCGTGGCATAGTTCTCCGCCGTCTTCATTTTCCCCCGTTTTTGGAAATACCAGATTCTATCGCTCAACAGCCTGAAGAAGCTCCTTGTCTTCTTCCGCCTGAGGTGTTCGCTCTTTCTCGCCATAATCTTATATATTGTAAAGGGTATACCAATACATATAATTATCGCGCGCTCTTGTCAATCGTGGCAAAGCCGGGGCTACAGAACCGTGTACCGGTCAGGCGCGCCGGTTACCACCGATAATCGCGCCGGGGCGGTTTCGGCTTCTTATGTTTCGGCTTCTTGGGTGGCTTGGGCGGTTTATGACGCTCATGCCACGGATGCCGTGGCGGTTCGGGATGTCGGCGCGGCACGCAAGCGGAAAGCCCGATGACGCAGATAAGCAAAGTCGCTATAAACTTTAATGGTTTCATGACGCTGAATGTTTTTTATCCTTCCACAATCTTGTAGCCGGCTACGGTGAGAAGCTGACGAATCTCGTTGATTTGACGCTGGTTACGGGTCTCCATCTCCAGACGGAGATAGCAGCCGTTGATGTCTACCGTATGGCTGACGCGCTCATGGTAGACGGAGACGACATTGGCGCCGGTGGAGGCGATGATTTGGGAGACATGCTGCAACTGTCCGGGCTTGTCCACCAACTCAATGGTCATCGAGCAGGAGCGTCCGGACTTCTGCAAGCCTCGCCCGATGACGCGGGAAAGGATGTTCACGTCGATGTTGCCACCGGAAATCAGGCAAATGACCTTCTTCTCCTTTACGGGGACCTTGTTGAACATAGCGGCGGCCACCGCCACGGCTCCGGCTCCCTCGGCGATGAGCTTATGCTGCTCAATCAACGCGAGGATGGCGGTCGATATCTCGTCGTCCGTCACGGAAACTATCTCGTCCACATAGCGTTGGCAAAGGTCGAACGTATGGGTGCCCGGCTCTTTCACCGCGATGCCGTCCGCTATCGTACGGACGTTCTCCAGTCGCTCTATTTTCCCATGCTCGATGGAGTTCAGCATACTGGGCGCGCCTTGGGCCTGTACGCCGTAAACCTTGATGGCCGGATTCAGGTTCTTGATAGCGTAGGCTACGCCGGAAATCAGTCCTCCGCCGCCAATTGGCACGATTACGGCCTCCGCGTCGGGCAGTTGCTCCAGCAGTTCCAGTCCGATTGTCCCCTGTCCGGCGATTACATCCTCGTCATCGAACGGATGGATGAAAGTATAACCTTTCTCGTCCCTCAACCGTAAGGCCATATTGTAGGCGTCGTCATATACGCCTTCCACGAGGCAGACGCTCGCGCCGTAAGCTTTCGTAGCCTCCACTTTGGAGATGGGGGCGTTGTCCGGCAAACAGATAAGCGACTTGATGCCATGGGCGGTCGCGGAGAGCGCAACACCTTGCGCATGGTTTCCCGCCGAGCAGGCGATTACGCCATGCGCCTTCTCCTCTTCGGTGAGTTGCGCGATCTTGAAACAGGCCCCGCGTACCTTGAATGAGCCGGTAACTTGCAAGTTCTCCGGCTTCAAGAAGATGTGGGACTCCGGATTGATGTTGGGGGCGCCGATGAGGTCGGTTCGTCGGATGACCTTTTTCAAGGCATACGACGCCTGATAGATTTTATCTAACGTGAGCATATTATCTGTTTTTTAGTCTGCGCGAAATTATAAATATTCGCTGACTTCTCTCCCGTTTCGCTTGGATTTGTGCGTTAGACGTAGAAACCGTGCTTGTCCAACGGCTGATGGACATTCGTCCAACAATTGGTAGACATTCGTCTATCAGCTATTGGACAATCGTCTAACGGCTGGTGGACAATCAATCTTTCCGCGACAAACAGACAAAGTCCGGAGTCCGAAACAACTCTTCCCAAACAAAATTCATGGACAAATGAACGTTCTCCAAAAGAATATTACTAATTTTGTATGCTTCTACGAGAAAGGCCCTGCCCTCTCGGCTAACAGCATTAAAACGACAAGCATGATTGAACGAATATACATACTGGAAAGTGTGGACCCGGTGATTTTCTACGGAGTGAACAACTCCAATATGCAATTGATAAAAACCTTGTTTCCCAAATTGCGTATCGTGGCGCGCGGGAACATCATGAAAGTCATCGGAGATGAGGAAGAATCCGAACTTTTCCTCAAGAAAATCAGGGAAGTGGAAAAATACTGCGAGGAGTTCAATACCCTTTCCGAAGAGGTAATCATGGATATCGTCAAAGGGAAAGGTCCAGCCATCGTAAAACAGGAGAACCTGATTATCCATGGGATGAACGGCAAGCCCATAGTCGCGCGAACCGAGAACCAACGTGCGCTGGTCAAAGCTTTCGAGGAGAACGATTTGGTGTTCGCTACGGGGCCGGCGGGCTCCGGAAAGACATTCGTCGCCATCGCCCTCGCCGTGAAAGCGTTGAAAAACAAGGAGGCGCGAAAGATTATCTTAAGCCGTCCCGCCGTGGAAGCCGGAGAGAAACTCGGTTTCCTGCCCGGCGAGATGAAAGACAAGCTGGACCCTTATTTGCAACCGCTTTACGACGCATTGCTGGACATGATTCCCGGAAACAAGTTGAAAGAGTATATGGAGACCAACGTCATCCAAATCGCGCCGCTGGCGTTCATGCGGGGCAGGACGTTGAACGACGCCGTCATCATCTTGGACGAGGCCCAAAACACGACGGTACATCAAATAAAAATGTTCCTGACCCGGCTCGGGCTGAACGCCAAAATGATTGTCACGGGCGATATCACGCAGATAGACCTCCCGCCCACCTCCATGTCCGGATTGATACAGGCGATGCAAATCCTGAAAGGAATCGACGGGATAGGCAAGGTGGAGTTCACGAAGAAAGATATCGTCCGCCACAAATTGGTACAACGCATCGTAGAGGCTTACGACAAGTTCGACAACAAACGAAAGAAGGAGAAAGAGACAAAAACGAACGAACATAAAAAAGACAACTATCAAATAAAAGAATCATGAAGAAAGCATTGGTTAAAACGAACTTCAATTTTCCCGGTCAGAAAAGCGTATATCACGGGAAAGTACGCGACGTGTACGATATCAACGACGATGTGTTGGTCATGGTGGCGACCGACCGTATCTCCGCGTTCGATGTCATATTGCCGGAGGGAATCCCCTACAAAGGACAAATGCTGAACCAAATAGCGGCGAAATTCCTCGACGCGACGGCGGACATCTGCCCCAACTGGAAACTGGGCACGCCCGACCCGATGGTCACCGTAGGCCTCCGCTGCGAGGGTTTCCCTGTAGAGATGATTGTCCGCGGCTATCTGTGCGGAAGCGCATGGCGCGCCTATAAAAGCGGAGTCCGCGAGATTTGCGGCGTGAGACTGCCCGAAGGGATGCGCGAGAACCAACGCTTCCCGGAACCGATTATCACCCCGACCACCAAGGCGGAAATCGGCGAGCACGACCAAGACATATCCAAGGAGGAGATTCTCGCCAAAGGATTGGTATCCAAGGAAGATTACGAGATACTTGAGAAATATACGATGGCCCTGTTCAAACGCGGCACGGAAATCGCCGAGAAACGCGGCTTGATTCTCGTCGACACGAAATATGAGTTCGGGAAAAGAGACGGGAAGATTTACCTCATCGATGAGATACATACGCCGGACTCCTCACGCTATTTCTATTTGGAAGGCTACGAGGAACGTTTCGCCAAGGGAGAGCCTCAAAAGCAGCTATCGAAAGAATTCGTCCGCGAATGGCTGATGGATAACGGCTTCCAAGGCAAACCGGGACAAAAAGTACCCGAGATGACACCGGCGATTGTCGAAGGTATCAGTGACCGTTACATCGAGCTGTACGAACACATAACCGGCGAGGCGTTCGCGAAAGGCGAAACCGACGATTTATTGAGCCGCATAGAGAAAAACGTAACCGAATATTTACGAAATAGATAATGCCTTATGACACGATATGGTTCGGAAACAGTACTCCCTTATAACGACAAGGAGCATAAAGGCTCGCAAGTCAAACGTATGTTCGACGCGATAGCCGGAAAATACGACCTGCTGAACCATACGTTATCGTTAGGAATCGATAAGATATGGCGAAGGAATGGCATAGCTTTCCTTCGCCCGTTCCATCCTAAGACTATCCTCGATATCGCTACCGGGACAGGCGACCTTGCCATCTCCATGTACGAGAAACTGCGACCGGAACAAGTTATCGGAGCCGACATATCGACCGGCATGATGGAAATAGGACGACGGAAAATGGCCGAGGCCGGTTATTCGGAGCGTATCACCTTTGAGTGGCAAGATTGCATGGCGTTAACATACGCGGAAAACTCGTTCGACGCCGTAACCGCCGCGTTCGGAGTCCGCAACTTCGAGCACATAGAGCGAGGAATCTCAGAGATGTTTCGGGTATTGAAACCCGGCGGACACGTCATGATACTGGAACTTTCCACGCCCGAGCGTTTTCCCATGAGACAACTTTACCGGATTTACTCGAACACGGTCATCCCTCTCATAGGACAGGCTCTCTCTAAAGAAAAAGCCGCGTATAACTATCTGCCGGCTTCCATTAAAGTTGTTCCTCAAGGTAAAGTCATGGTGGACTTATTGACCAAGGTCGGTTTCAAGAATGTCAACGTCCAAACTTTCACTTTTGGAATATGTTCATTATACACAGGATTTAAAGAATAAAAGAGGTTATGCGAAAATATGGTTTATTAGGATACCCACTCGGGCACTCGTTTTCCAAGACATACTTCAACCAAAAGTTCGAGGCGGAGAAAATAGATGCCCAATACATCAATTTCGAGATTCCGAACATCAAGGATATCAAGAATGTCATCAAAGAAAATCCGGAGCTTAACGGACTGAACGTAACCATTCCTTACAAAGAGCAAGTCATTCCCTATCTGGACGAGCTGGACGATGACGCACGACAAATCGGAGCAGTAAATGTCATTAAGTTCACTAAAGGACTCTTTGGAAAATTGAAACTGAAGGGTTATAACTCGGATATCATCGGATTCAAACAATCTATCGAGCCGTTATTAAACGAGACACACCGCAAAGCCTTGGTATTAGGCACGGGAGGAGCCTCGAAAGCCGTCATGCACGGACTGAAACAATTAGGAGTAGGCGCGACCCTGGTCTCCCGTAAACATAAGGAAGCTTGCCTCACGTACGAGGAAATCACGCCCCAAATAATGGAACAATATACCATAATCGTCAATACGACTCCTCTCGGCATGTTCCCGAACATAGACGCTTGCCCGGACATCCCATACGACTTGCTTACGCCCAACCATCTATTGTATGACTTGTTATACAACCCCGACGAGACTCTTTTCATGAAAAAAGGAAAAGAAAAAGGAGCTACCGTAAAGAACGGATTGGAGATGCTTCTGCTACAAGCCTTCGCGGCATGGGAAATCTGGCAGAAATAAGAAAAAAGGCGGCATCTTAACAAGACACCGCCTTTCTCTATCTCCTCTCGCGAGAAGAGAGTCTTTAGTCTCTCTTGCCCAACTTATGGTCCATAATACCATAATGGCAATCGCCATAATTCTTGAGTTGCTCCACGATAGACTTCGCGGTCGATTCCTCTTCCACTTGCTCGCGGACAAATCCGAACAAGAAATCGCGGGAAGCGTTATCCTTGTCAGCCTCGGCGATTTCCACCAACTTATCGATTAGCTCAGAAACATAACACTCATGCTTATAAACGTGCTCGAACACCTCTAATGGGCTTCCCCATCCCGTAGGCACGACATTGACCTCGCCAATCGTGATATCGCCACCACGATCCAACGTATAATCAATCAACTGATGAGCGTGCTCCATCTCCTCCTCCGCCTGTTTCTTCATCCAGCTGGCGAAGCCGTTCAATCCTTGTTTCTTGAAATAAACGGCCATAGAGAGATACAAATTCGAAGACCACATCTCCGCGTTCACTTGGGCATTCAATGCCTCGGATAAATTCTTACTTAAGATCATAATTCTATCAATTTAAAAACCGATTACTTTCAGCGACCCCAAAGATACGAAAAAGAAGAATCCGCTATCCCACGTCACGTCCTTTTTTCCAAAGTTGCCAAGAATTAAACATATTTTGCCATAAGACATAACTCCCCGGTCCCACGGACGACAAAGGATTCAGGTAAGTATAAGCCATCCAAATGGCCAATACGGTATTTTTCTGTCCCAAGGCCTGCCCTGCGCTGATACGGTCGTCATACCTCGTACCGATACGTTTTCCCCAATAAAATTGCAAGATACAGGTTATCAAGCCGCCGATGGCTATGCCTATCTCCACCCAGACATCCGCCTCGCTATGGACTAAAGAACGTACGGTCTGCGCCGTGACAATCGCCAACGAGACCGCCCACAAGTAAAAAGCCAAATCGCGAAGCCCGGACAAGAAACGATGCACGGCAGGCAAACAATTCCGCAAGAATACCGCAAGGAAAAAAGGGAACAATAACAAAGGAAACACCTTCCCCAATATCTTCAAAAAAGCGGAAAAGAAAGAGGCATCCGCATGTGGCTCCACTAACGGGAACAGCAATGGGACAGCCACCGCCGCCAATAAATTGGACAATAAGGTGTAAGTAGTCAAACTGGATGCGCTACCGCCCAATTTCCCTGTAATCACCGCCGCGGCGGTAGCCGTAGGACAAATCAGGCAAACCAAAGCGCCCTCAAATATCTCCCGATACTCCTCCGCCATCGGAACCCACAGCAACAACGCCACCAAAACCAAACTGGAAATGACCTGTATAAGCAGCAGCCAGCCATGCCACGGACAAGGCATCAACTCGCGGACCTTCACCTTACAGAACGTAAGCAACAACTGAGCAAATATCAAGGAAGGCATCAGATAAACCACCAAAGTGTTCAAAACAGGTTTCACCGGCGAAAGGAAAGCGACTTCCGAAAAGATAAAATAACCAATCGTTCCCATCAACATCGAAATGGGCAATGTCCATGTTTTCAAGAACTTCAGCATAAGCGACATACAATTTTTAAGTTTCAAAAGAAACCAAAAGAAGTCAGTGGACCTTTCCGGAAAGTTCTATCGGCGCCTCGAGAGCGAGATCTATCCGGACATCCGCGGGATCTTCTTTCCTGAAACGATCGAAAATAGTGCCAATCTCACGAATCCGTCCGGAAAGCTTTAAAGAATCGGCCCGTTCCTCCGCAAGCCTGAACAAACGACTATAACAGACCATCCGTTCAACGGGAATATATTTCAAAGCGAGCCGTCCTCCATAAAAAAGACGATAAAGGTCCAAAATCAGATCGTAGCCCGTCCAGGAATCCCAATTGTCCGTACCTTCCGATATCTCACCGCCCAAACGTTCCCACAAAACCTTACCGCTCATCACGACGAGGCTATCTCTCACTATCGGAGGCATCTCATTGGGGATAAAACGAAGTCTCGTAAGATCACGGAAATGCCAATCACAAAACGTTAAATAATCGGTACTCTCCAGCGCCTCTTCACTCCAAGACGACTTTGTTCCTTGCGCTTCAGCGTAAGCCAATTCTCGCCTATATAGCGGGAAGAAACGATCGAAACCTTTCACGGAATCTAACGTGACGGTTTCTATCAAGAAACGATCTTTCCCTTCGAGAGTCAATATCCGATAAGCAGGTATAAAATTAGCGATCGATGGGACTTGCACGTTATAAAGGACTTTACCATCCTTTCCTTTCCATATCCCGATGTCATTCACGTGCATATGACCCGCAAAATGAATCCGGATACCCGCATCACGAAAAGCCGCGGTCACTTCTTGGGAAGGCACACGCCGCAAATCAAATTTTTCCTCACCCCAGGCTTTAGCGATAAGTGCCGCCGCCCCATCCGTAAAATCCACTAACGGATAATGGCTGAAAGCGATAAGAGTCTTTCCTCTTTTCTCCGCCTCCAAAGCGATCTTCTTCACCCATGGGACAAGAAAAGGCTTATGAGATAAAATATTATTATAACCATCGCCTGATCCAGCATATCGAATCTCTCCCTCCTTTCCTTTAAAAGGCACGTGTACGCTACCATCAATGGATAACAACCATAACCCATCCACAGGCTCCACTAAATAACTGGCATCGATAGCGGGGAAGGAATCGCATAACGTATAATAACGCCGTTCCAAGATTGATTGCCGGATAGCTTCCTTATAATCATACGATTCGTAATCATAGGAAGTAAAAGGAGATTCCCAATACAAATATTCAGAACGAGGGAAATAACCAAAATCACGATAACAAACCATTTCTTCCGCATAACCCGCTCCACGCAACAAGGTATCGACAGAACAGGACACATCGGAAGGCTGGTCCTTCAAAAGCGAAGCCGAACTCGCTATCACGCTAGTCCCTCCATCTTCCCGCAAAAAATCCCGACCTATGATTTCCTGTCCAAAAGGTTTTAAAGGATCATGATTCCCTGTCGTCACGAAAAAAGAGAGACCATGACGTCCAGCATACTCCGTCAAGACTCGCCGTACTGCCTCTTGATTTACATATTGTCCGTCATCCGTCAGGTCACCAGGCAACACTACCAACTTTATCCCTTTGCCTACCACATCATCAAGAGCCGACAACAAAGCGAAATAATTCTCATTGAACAAACGAGTGGAACGCATTTGCACATCCATCGTCCGAATCAACTCAGGATGTCCTACCACATCTTGCACATGCGCATCCGATATAAAAGCGATACGCATGGGCATTTCCTCTTTTTCTACCCGGCAAGAGAACAATAGACAGGCGCAAACGAGCCAAATTCCTATATCGCCCCCTCTAAAAAAACAACATTTTGCCCACATTTATTTATCTTTTAAAAATTCCGCACAAATATACATAATAAAAGCCCCATCCGGACAAACCGAACAGAGCTTCGTTTCCTACCTATAAAAGATTATCCTGAATCATCTCAAAGGAACATATTGCACGAAGGCCTCTATCGCCTCATAAGAGGCCAGGCCCAACTGACGATACAATTCGGCGGTCGCCCGATTACGGTCTTCCGCACGTTGCCAAAACAGACGTTCGTCATCGCCCAAATAAGGCGCACTTTCCGCTTGGGACTGATGTTTCAATATCGCGTTCCGCTTGTAGCGCAACTCCTCTGGACTGATGGGCACGGCCATCTCGATGTGATCCATCTCCCATTCCGCCCAAGCGCCACGGTACATCCACACCCGGCAATTCTTCATCCATTCCTCATCCTTTACTTCATCGATAGCGGCCAACACCGCATCCAAGCAGACTTTATGCGTACCATGCGGGTCCGCCAAATCACCGGCGACAAACATCTCATCCGGCTTAATCGCCAACAATAAAGCCTTCACGATATCCTTATCCGCCTCGCCCAACGGATTCTTCTTCACCGCACCCGTCTCATAGAACGGAAGATCCAAGAAATGGACATGATCATCTTTCACGCCACAATAACGGCAGCCATGACGAGCTTCCTCACGCCTAATCGTCCCCTTCATGAAAAGCACGTCGCGCCGCTCGGGTTGTCCGTCCTCCACTTTCTCGTAACGTAAGTAATTGATAATCTCGTTCGCCTTGTCCTTCACGGTCGTATCGTTCGGTGAATATTTCTCGCACACGTCTCGCAAATATTCGCAATAACGAATCACCTCCTCATCGCCCACAGCGATATTCCCGGAAGTCTCGTAAGCCACATGCACATCATGATGTTGGTCGCACAGACGACGCAAGGTGCCACCCATCGAGATCACGTCATCATCCGGATGCGGACTGAACACGATCACCTTCTTCGGATAGGGCGTAGCCCGCTCCGGACGGTTGGAGTCGTCGGCGTTCGGCTTGCCACCTGGCCATCCGGTAATCGTATGTTGGATATCGTTGAAAATCTTTATATTCACGTTATAAGCGGAACCATACAACGCCAACAACTCGCCCAATCCATGCTCGCTGTAATCCTTATTGGTCAACTTCAATATCGGCTTACCGGTCAACTGGCACAACCAGACAATCGCACGACGAATCAGCTTATTGTCCCACTCGCAACTCGTGACCAACCAAGGATGGCTGATTCGCGTCAAGTCATAAGCGGCGGAAAGGTCGATAGCCACCTTCGCGTTCGGATGATTCTGCAAATAACTGGAAGGAACGGCATCGCTCACCTTGCCCTCGACGGTCTTGGCTATCACGCCTGCCTTATCCTCGCCCCAAGCGATGAGGATGACACTCCGGGCGTTCATCATCGTGGAAATACCCATCGTGATGATCCCTGCCGGTACATTCTCCTGCGAAGGGAAAGTCTGCGCCGCCTCTTTCCGCGAAGCGCCCTCCAAAAGCACCAAACGCGTGCGAGAACTGATATTCGTCCCGCCGGCGTTAAACATGATGTTACTGGAACCTCCAATGCCCAACAACATACAGTCGATTCCTCCCAACCATTGGATTTTCTCCTCATACTTGTGACAAAAATCGATAATCGCGTCCTTTGGCATACAACCATCCGGACAATAAATATTCGCGGGGTCGATATCCACGAGGTCGAAAAACTCCGATTTCAAACGAGCCAGATTTCCCGTGCTGGCGTTAGACAAAGGATAAAACTCATATTCCACGAAAGCGATTACGTTGCGGAAGCTCAGTCCCTCCTCTTGATGCATACGGACCAGCTCCTTATAGACACTCAACGGAGAACGGCCACCGGGCAAAGCGATCACGAAAGGTTTCCCGATATCCTGTTTTCTACGAATCTGTGTCGCTATCTCCTTGGCGATGACGAAAGAGCCCTCTTCCGCCGACTCGTAAATATTGGTCGGAATCTTTTCCAAACGGGTTAAAACAGAATGCTCAAAAGCATTTTCCGGACGATAATACCGCACGGGTATACGCGTCAAGGTAATTTGAGAACTAAGATTCGTCTTCATATTATCATTAATTATTATATCTCCTTCAATATTAAACAACAAATAGATTGACCGATTGTTCGACATTCCGTCCATCACTCCGTCAACGTGTTCGCTTCCGGTACCAGCTCTCCCATGCTCCACACCGCACGAACGTTCAACTTACGGTCAAGAACCACGATATCCGCGTCCTTGCCCCGTTGCAATGTCCCAATACGGTCGCTCACGCCCATCAAACGGGCCGGAGTCTCGGAAGCCATACGCACGGCATCCGCCAACGGGATGTCGGCCTTCTCCACCATCGTGCGGACCAGCGCATCCATAGTCGCTATACTGCCCACCAAGGAAGAATGGTCCGCCAACTTACATACGCCATCCTCAATAATAATCCGCGGGTCCGACAAGGGTTTGCCCTCGTTAGCGGAGCAAGAGAGCGCATCCGTCACCAAGCAAGTACGTTCCACACCTTTCAATTTATAGACCAGACGAAGAATCGTAGGAGGCAAATGCCTGCCATCGGCTATCACCTCCACGGTCATGCCTTCCATCAGGTAAACGCTTTCCACCGTCCCCTCATATTTATACTCGCGCCGCTTATGGAAACCCGGCATGGCGTTATAGAAATGCGCGGCGTGCGTGAAACCCGCCTCATAAGCCGCCTTGATAAAGTCGAACTCCGCCTCCGTGTGCGAGATGGCCGGCAACACGCCTTTGGACCTCAAATAGCTGGCGAACGCTAACGCCCCCGGCAACTCCGGGCTGGCATCCCAACGCTTGATACATCCCGAACGCTCCAGCAACTCCTCATAGGCCGAAGGCTCCGGGTCGTTTTCCTTATCGATAAACAAGCTGGCGGCCATTTTCGGATTCAGATACGGTCCTTCTACGTGTAATCCAAGGACAAGCCCCTTCTTCTTCGCCATCATCCGTTCACACACGGCGGCGGCCCGCTCGATGACCGACAAATCATGGGCCAACACCGTCGGGAAAATCGTGGTCGCCCCATATTTACGGTGAGCGGCCACGGCTCCCTCGAAAGCCTCATCCGTACATTCCGAAAAGTCGAAGCCGCCACCTCCATGTATGTTCATGGCCACGAATCCGGGGATGATGTACATACCTTTCGCGTCCACCACCTTGGCGCCAATCACCGCCAAATCGCTATTCGTCACCTCCAATATCGTCCCGTCGCTTATCAGCACGGAACCATCCTTCATCCATCCTTGCGGGGTCAAGATATGACCATTTATTATCTGGGTCAACATAGCGCTTATCGTTTAAAATAATTTATTCGTTCCTTCCACCAGTTTTCCCATGGCCCACACCGCGCGAACGTTCAAATCGCGGTCCAGCAAAACGATATCCGCGTCTTTCCCGCGTTGGAGCGAACCTTTCCGGTCCGACACGCCCATGATACGAGCGGGCGTCTCCGAAGCCATCCGCACGGCATCCTCCAAAGGAATGTCCGCCTTCTGCACCATCGTCCGAATCAGACGGTCCATCGTGGCAATACTACCCGCCAAGGCCGAATGGTCCGCCAATTTGCAAACCCCGTCCTCGATAATGACCCGCGGGTCGAACGCCACCTTGCTATCGCTCGCGGCGCAAGCCAAGGCGTCCGTAATCAGGCAAGTGCGCTCCACGCCTTTAATCCGATAAACCAGCCGCAGGATGGTCGGTGGCACGTGAATGCCGTCCGCCACGACCTCGACGGTCATGTCGTCCAGTAAATAGATGCTCTCTACCGTTCCCTCATATTTATACTCGCGCCGCTTATGGAAACCGGGCATGGCGTTATAGAAATGCGTGGC
>CASEGC010000141.1 GCA_949287365.1 uncultured Parabacteroides sp. | reverse complement strand
GGCGGTGAACGCTATAAGGCGCAGGCGAGAAGGATGTTGACCCACATGATTACGCAGCATCACAATCATCCGGCGGTTATCATCTGGGGACTGGGTAATGAAAACGACTGGCCGAATGATTTCAGTACGTTTGACAAGAGCGCCATCCGCGCGTTTATGAAAGAACTGCACGATCTGTCGCACCAACTGGACGATACGCGCCTGACGGCCATCCGGCGGTGTGAATTTTGTAAGGATATACCGGATGTGTACTCTCCCTCCATCTGGGCCGGTTGGTATCGAGGCGTCTTTACCGATTATAAAGCGATTTCTGAAGAAGAAATGCAGAAAGTGAAACACTTTTTGCACGTCGAATGGGGCGGTGACAGTCATGCACGCCGGCATTCGGAAAACGCGTTCTCCAATTTAAAAGACATTGAAGCAGGTAAAGGGGGAGACGAGCGAGCCGGCGACGCGTCGATGTATGGTGGAATTCCTCGTGCTTCGCGCGACGGCGATTGGTCGGAGAGCTATATCGTACGTTTAATCGATTGGCACTTGAAGGAGCAAGAAACCATGCCTTGGCTGACCGGGACGGCCTATTGGCCTTTTAAAGACTTCTCTACGCCCGTACGTCCGGAGAATCCTGTCCCGTATGTGAATCAGAAAGGGGTGATCGAACGCGATTTTACACCGAAAGAGAGTTACTACGTTTTTCAATCTTATTGGACGGAGAAGCCGATGGTGCATATCTATGGGCATACATGGCCGGTACGCTGGGGAGAAAAGGAGGAACGGAAAGAGATATTGGTCTATTCCAACTGCGACGAGGTTGAACTTTTTGTCAACGGCGTAAGTCAAGGCGTGAAGAAGCGGAACAGTCAGGATTATCCGGCTGCCGGCCTTCGTTGGAACTGTCCGTATCGGGAAGGCGTGAATGAGATTCGTGCGGTCGGGACCAAGAAAAATGCAGAAGTGGTGGATGTCATACAACAGGAATACCAAACGGAAAAATGGAGCAAGGAGGCAGCTTTTCGCGTAAACCTGCTTCCTGAAAAGGGAGATACGGCCATTGTAGAGGTACAACTGGTCGACGCCAATGGCATTCGCTGCTTGGACTCAAAGAAACAGATAGCTTTTGAACTGGCTGGCGACGGAAAGCTGATTTGCAATCAGGGGACATCGACCGGTAGCCGCAAAGTTCAGACCTATAACGGTCGCGCTTTGATTCGTGTCAAGACGAACGGAGGGCGAAGCGTCATCGCGGTAAAGGCAGAAGGAGTGCCGACGGTTTTCAAACAGCTGGGGGGTAATTAAGGAGTTTGCTTGTCTGGTTATATTTTCAAATAGTCTGGGGGTATTTTTTATTTACCTCCGGGCTATTTTATTAATCGGATCTATACTGTTTATTTACATATTCCGCTATTCGTTTGTAAGCTTTAGCTATATGGATATTGACCGTCTTTTCACTGATCCCAAGAAGCTCGGCAATTTCCCTGTTTTTTAGATTGTCGGATAAAACAAGGCGGAAAACCTCTTTACACTTAGGCGGCAAAGAGTCGATTGCTTGTTGAATCAGAGTTTGATACTCTTTGTCGATTAAATTGTTTTCCGGAGTCCCTTCTTCCGGTATGAGTTCTACCTCGTATAGTGACAGTGGTTCCTCTTCTGGAATATAATTCCTTCGAATATAATGGAGGGCTTGGTTTTTCACGGAAATATAAAGATAACGTTCGGGATCTTTGATGCGCGATAACATCTCTTTT
>CASEGC010000140.1 GCA_949287365.1 uncultured Parabacteroides sp. | reverse complement strand
CTTGCTTGCTTTCTAAAAAAAAATTATCCCTTTTCACCAAACCTTCAGTGGTAAAAGAAGTTAATAAATCGTTCATTCTAAAAGCGTTCATATTCATTTATTTTTCGTTTGCCGCCAAAGGTACGGATTAAATCCAGATTCCACAAAGGGAAAACACGCACGAGAAGAAAAATTATTTTCCCGCCGAATAGCCGCGGTTTCGAAGAAAAGCCCTATCTTTGCCGAAACTTAGAAAAAGAGCAGATGACAAGGCACGAACAAACGGACAATCCGAAGCGCGATTCCGGCCGCGGGCTGGAAGGTCGGGGCTCTTTTTTCGGGTGTAAGGGATTTTTATTGACATACGAAACGCGTTAGTTATTCATTCTAACGCGTTTTTTTTATCCGTAAAAAGTCCCGGCGGGCGAGTATCGAAAGCGAAGAATTAATATATAACAACAAAACAATCCATTTACTATTATGTCGAAAAGTGGTATCAAAAAGGTAATCGTATTAGGCTCGGGCGCCTTGAAAATCGGGCAGGCCGGCGAATTTGACTATTCCGGCTCGCAGGCGTTGAAAGCGTTGCGCGAGGAAGGCATCAGCAGCGTGCTGATTAATCCGAACATCGCGACCATCCAGACCTCGGAGGGCGTGGCGGACAAGGTCTACTTCCTGCCTATCACGCCTTACTTCGTGGAAGAGGTAATCAAGAAAGAACGACCGGACGGCATCTTGCTGGCGTTCGGCGGACAGACGGCGCTGAACTGCGGTACGCACCTGTACACGACGGGGACGCTGGCGAAGTACGGCGTGCAGGTATTAGGTACGTCGGTCGAGGCTATCATGTACACCGAGGACCGAGACCTCTTCGTCAAGAAGCTGAACGAGATAGAGGTAAAGACTCCGGTGAGCCAAGCCGTGGAGAACATGGACGACGCCGTGGCGGCGGCCCATAAAATAGGCTTCCCCGTGATGATTCGTTCCGCTTACGCGCTGGGCGGCATGGGCAGCGGTATCTGCAAGGACGAGGCGGAGCTGCGTACGTTGGCGGAGAGCGCCTTCACCTACTCGCCGCAAATCTTGGTGGAGGAATCCTTGAAAGGCTGGAAAGAGATTGAGTTCGAGGTCATCCGCGACAAGAACGACCATTGTTTCACGGTAGTAAGCATGGAGAACGTAGACCCATTAGGCGTGCATACCGGCGAGAGCATCGTGGTGGCGCCTACCTGCTCGCTGAGCGACAAGGAGGTGACCATGTTGCAAGAGCTCTCGCGGCAGATTATCCGGCACTTGGGCATCGTGGGCGAGTGCAACATCCAATACGCTTTCAACTCGGAGACCTGCGATTACCGCGTGATAGAGGTAAACGCCCGCCTCTCCCGCTCGTCGGCCCTCGCGTCGAAGGCGAGCGGTTATCCGTTGGCGTTCGTGGCGGCGAAACTGGCATTGGGCTACGGACTGGACGAGATTGGCGAGATGGGTACGCCCAACTCCGCGTATAAGGCGCCGGAGGTGGATTACATGATAGTGAAGATACCGCGCTGGGACTTGACGAAGTTCGTCGGCGTGAGCCGTCGCATCGGCTCCAGCATGAAGTCGGTAGGCGAAATCATGTCCATAGGAAAGAGCTTCGAGGAAATCATGCAGAAGGGCCTCCGGATGATAGGCCAAGGTATGCATGGCTTCGTGGGCAACAACGACATCCACTTCGACAACCTCGACGAGGAGCTGGCCAACCCGACCGACCTGCGTATCTTCGCCGTGGCGCAAGCCTTGGAGGAGGGTTACAGCGTAGACCGCATTTACGAGCTGACCAAAATCAACCCTTGGTTCCTGAACAAGTTGAAGAACATCGTGGACTACACGCTCGTACTCAAAAAATACGACAAGATAGAGGAACTTCCGGAAGATGTATTGAGAGAGGCGAAGCGACTGGGCTTCTCCGATTTCCAAATCGCCCGTTTCGTGGAGAACCCGTCCGGCAACATGGAGAAGGAGAATATCCGCGTGCGCAACCTGCGTAAGAAATTGGGTGTCCTGCCGAGCGTGAAGCGTATCAATACCATCGCGTCGGAACATCCGGAACTGACGAACTATCTATACATGACTTACGACGGCTCTGCGCATGACATCACCTATTATCCGAACGACAAGAACGTGATTATCCTCGGCTCGGGAGCGTACCGCATCGGTTCGTCCGTGGAGTTCGACTGGTGCTCGGTGAACGCCGCGCAGACGGCTCGCAAGTTAGGCTACAAGTCCATCATGATTAATTACAACCCGGAGACCGTATCGACCGATTACGATATGTGCGACCGCCTCTATTTCGACGAGCTCTCGTACGAGCGTGTGCTCGACGTAATCGACCTTGAGTTGCCGAAAGGCGTAGTCGTCTCCGTAGGTGGACAAATCCCGAATAACTTGGCGATGAAGCTGTACCGTCAGAACGTTCCTATCCTTGGAACGTCCCCCCTTTCGATTGACCGCGCCGAGAACCGTCACAAGTTCTCCGCCATGCTGGATACGTTAGGTATCGACCAGCCGCGCTGGGCGGAGGTGACCAGCATGGAGGAGATTGACGCTTTCATCGCGAAAGTGGGCTTCCCTATCTTGATTCGTCCCTCTTACGTATTGTCCGGAGCCGCGATGAACGTCTGCCACACGAAGGAGCAGATGATAGAGTTCCTCGGGTTGGCCGCCAAGGTATCAAAAGAATATCCGGTAGTCGTCTCCGAATTCATGCAAGGCGCGAAAGAGATTGAGTTCGACGCCGTGGCGCAAAACGGTGAAATCGTGGAATACGCCATCTCCGAGCATGTCGAGTTCGCCGGCGTGCACTCCGGTGACGCCACCTTGGTATTCCCGGCGCAGAAAATCTATTTCGAGACGGCCCGCCGTATCAAGAAAGTCAGCAAGATGATCGCGAAAGAACTGAACATCAGCGGTCCTTTCAACATCCAATTCCTCGCGAAGAATAACTACGTGAAGGTAATCGAATGTAACTTGCGCGCCTCCCGAAGCTTCCCGTTCGTCTCGAAGGTGTTGAAACGCAACTTTATCGAGACGGCTACCCGCATCATGCTGGACGCTCCTTACGCTAAACCGGATAAAAGCGCATTCGACATCGATTGGATTGGCGTGAAAGCCTCGCAATTCTCGTTCGCCCGTTTGCACAAGGCTGACCCGGTATTGGGTGTCGACATGAGCTCGACCGGAGAGGTGGGTTGCGTCGGCGACGATTTCGACGAGGCGTTGCTCTCCGCCATGATAGCCGTAGGCAACAACATCCCGAAGAAGAACATACTGGTCTCTTCCGGAGCGGTGAAGAGCAAAGTGGACCTGTTGGAGCCCTGCCGTATGCTCGACGCGAAAGGCTACACGATTTACGCCACGCACGGAACGGCCAAGTTCCTGAACGATAACGGCGTGAAGGCGATCGCCGTCTGTTGGCCCGACGAGGAAGGCGAGTTGCATATCATGGATATGTTCAGCCAGCATATCTTCGAGCTGGTTATCAACATCCCGAAGGACCACAGCAAGCGCGAGCTGACGAACGGCTACAAGATTCGCCGCGCGGCGATCGACCATAACATCCCGTTAATCACGAACGCGCGTCTGGCCAGCGCATTTATCAACGCTTTCTGCCACATGCGCATGGAAGATATACAGATTAAGAGCTGGCAAGAATACAAGTAAGCGATTTTTCAGTATATTCGCGATAACTAAATTTAAACACGGAGACACATTGTGCCTCCGTGTTTATTAATAACCAGTTTTAAAGTAATGCTCAAACGGTTCGTTTCCATATTACTGGCGTCGCTCGTGGCTATTGTCGCCATGCGTGCGTCCGAAGTATCGGTCGCGCCGTCCATCCTTGTCCAAAATTATACCGTAGATGATTACAAGGCAAGCTGCCAAAACTGGGATATCGCGGTCTCTTTTCATGGCGCCATCTATGTCGCGAACAATTCAGGGTTGCTCACGTTCGATGGAAACACGTGGCGGACCTATCCGCTTCCGGACAAATCACCTATCTATCACGTCACGTTCGTGAACGATACGATTTACAGCCAAGGCGAAGCCTCATTGGGCTATTGGATACACGATTCGTTGGGCGACTTGGAATATACGCCTGTCCAAACGCTCCCGCCGCACGTAAGGTTCGGGCAAGCCGACACGAGCCGTATTATCATCCCCAAGGAAATAGCGGACAAGCCTGTAGCCGCTCTCGCCAAAGCCGGAGCGCTCAACTTTATCGGGACTACCACGTCGGGCATTTACATCGCGAACGACAATGGCGATATCGTCCAACACCTAAGCACAAGCTATCAGCTTCAAGACAATATCGTACGGGCTTTCTGCGTGCAAGACCAAAGCCTTGTCTGGGTCGCCCTCGACAATGGAATTTCCCAAATAGACATCAATCCTCCGGTATCCATGCTGGGGAAGCGAAGCCTAATCGGGAAACTGGAAAACGCAGCGAAAGTAGGCAACCATCTATACATCCAAACCAATCTGGGGTATTTTAGCTGCGACTTGACCTACCGCGAGAAAATCACTCCTTTACCCAAGGAAATCGGGAAAACGTTCATTCCACCCTCGGAATGGAGAGAGCCCGAACTAAACGAACTATTCACGAACATGGAGACCTTGAACGAGTTCGCCAACGCAGAACACGTCTATCCGGTCCAAGAGGACCTTTATTGGCTCACGGTAAACAATGAAGCGGGATTGTTCCATAAAGAGAATGGCGCCGGGACATTAAAGTGCCGAATCTTATTCGACAATTACAACCTGAATCTGGTGACAAACGGCAGACAAATCATCCCCTTAAACGACTCGCTCGATTTGGTATCCGCCATGCAGGGGACATTGTTGGTCAACACCCGCCAACTGATAGAGGGCAGCTTAGGGAGCTTCACCACGCCACGTTTCACCCACGTCGCCTACCGGGACAAACAACAAACCCATGTTTTGCCTCCCGACACGCAAACGATAAGCCTGCCTCACGATTTTCAAGAACTATCTTTATACGTAGGCACCACGGTATTCACGCCCAACCATCAAATCAGCTACAAACTGGAAGGCGTATCCACGGAATGGTCCGCTTGGCAAAAGGATGGGAAAATCTCGTTCCTTACGCTTCCGGAAGGCTCTTACGAACTAAAGATACGCAAATATGTGGTACGAGGTCCTTTCCCCGAAATCAGCATGAACATTATCGTCCGCCCGCCTTGGTACAACACGATATGGGCCTATCTCATATATCTCGTCCTCCTTGGGTTAATCGTGCGAGGTGGGTCTCGTTATTACTTGAGACAACTGAGGAAAAAGGAGCTGGCGAAAACGGAGGCCGAACGGCAAGCCGAGCAGCAAAGACTCCAGCGAATGAGAAACGAGATGTTGGAAGCGGAGTTGCAAAACAAGAACAATGAGCTTACGCTCCAAACGACCGCCTTGGTGAAAAGGAACGAGGCGATTCAGACCCTGCTGGAAGAGCTGGACAAGCAGAAAGAGGAATTGGGCGACCGATATCCGAACAAGCTATACAAACGGTTGCGCTCGCTGATGGAATCGACCTTGAACAACCAAGCCGATTGGGTACAGTTCGAGAGTTACTTCAATAGTGCCCACCAGAATTTCGTGGACCGCCTCCGCCAGCGATACGCCGACTTGACCACGGGCGACTTGCGCATGTGCTGCCTGCTGCGGATGAACCTTTCCACGAAAGAGATAGCCTCCCTCATGAACGTCTCCGTACGCGCCATCGAGTTGCGGAGATACCGGCTGAGGAAACGCTTGGCGTTGGAGACGGACACGAACCTCGTGAATTTCCTGATGAACTTCTGAAAAATAGAATATAGATTCCGTGAGATATATAAACCATTATATATCATACGGATACATTCTTCCGTAAACAAGATGAGAAAGCCATGTTGTAGCGTTTTGGGCGATAAAAAAGCGGACGCGCAAGTGTTGTTGTAACCTTTTTTATGGCGATGCAGGCAAATAATCTTTCCTTTGCCCACGACAAACAACTAAAAAGAATCTCACATTCATCGCGTAGCATGACAAAACACGAGTTGGAAAAGCAATTAGATAAATTGGAGAGGAAAGGCATCGACAGACGGCATTTCTTCAAGCTATTGACGGCGGCCGGACTGTTGGCCGGAGCCAACATGGAGAAAGCGAAAGCCTTCACCAGCGAGGCGAAAGGAAAAATCGTCATCATCGGTGGCGGAGCGGCGGGACTCAGCATGGCCGCCCGATTGAAACATTGGTTGAAAGAACCCAACATCACTTTAATAGACCCCAGCGACCGGCAATTCTACCAGCCCGGGTTCACGCTTATCGCTTCCGGCGTTTATCAGCCGGACGACGTGTGGAAAAAGCAGGAGGATTGCATTCCGAGCGGGGTGAAGTGGGTAAAGGATACCGTCGTGGCGGTAGACCCGGTATGGAATCAGGTCACGACAAAAGAAAACGGGAAAATCCCATACGACTTCCTGGTCCTCACCCCCGGATTGCAATGCAACTGGGACTGGGTGGAAGGCATCACGCTCGACACCTTGGGCGAGGGCAACGCGAACAGCATCTACGACTTCGAGGGAGCGCAGAAAACCTGGAAGGCGATGAGCCAGTTCGCCGTCAAAGGCGGCAAGGGGGTCTACACCGACACCTACACCAAGCACAAATGCGGCGGAGCGCCCAAGAAGATATGCCTGCTTACCGAGCATTACGCCCGCAAGCAGGGGACGCGCGACAAAATACAACTCAATTACTACACGGCGGAAAAGCAACTGTACGACGTGCCCTATTTCACCCCCCGCTTGGAGGAGATTTACGGGGAAAGAAACATCCCCATCAACCTCAACGTGCGGCTGAAGGGCGTGGACACGTCAGCGAAGAAGGCCTACCTGGAGAGGATAGAGACAAAAGGCGACGAGAAGACCGTGACCCCCTTCACGGAGGATTACGACTTCCTTCACTTCGCCCCGCCCATGTCCGCGCCGGATTTCGTCCACGAGGCGGGGCTGAGCTGGACGGAGGGAAAGCTCGCTCCGGAAGGTTGGGTGATGGTGGACAAGGAGACGCTTATCCACAAGAAGTTTCCGAACATCGTCTCCTTAGGCGACGTGGCCGGAATACCCACCAGCAAGACCTCGGCCGCCATCCGGAAGCAGGTACCTATCGCGGCGAAGAACCTCATCGCGTTGATGGAGGGGAAAGAGCCTACGGAGAGGTACAACGGCTACGCCGCCTGCCCTATCGTGACGGATTATGGGCATGTGCTGCTCTGCGAGTTCGATTATGACAAGAATCCGGATATCTCCTTCCCATTCACGCTCATCGACACGTCGAAAGAACAGTGGCTGGCGTGGTTGCTGAAGGTATATATACTGAAGCCCCTGTACTTCTACGGGATGCTGAAGGGATACGCGTAAAAAGAGAACCAATACTCCCTTAACATATTTCAAATGCCAAACTACAAAACCCCGGTCCCCGTGATGGAGGCCGGGGCTTTTGCGTTTTATATGGGTCGATTAAGGGGGAAGGGAATTCGGATAGAGATAACGCATAGTTCGCGGTAGGTGCGGAAGGTCTCAAAAAAGTTTGGAGGCTCGTCCGCGGCCGCGGGAACGGTTTCTGAAAAGTTTGGAGGCCCGTCCGCGGCCGCGGGAACGCTTTCTGAAATGTTTGGATACCCATCCGCGGCCGCGGGAATGGTTTCTGAAATGGTTGGAGGCCCGCCCGCGGCCGCGGGAATGGTTTCTGAAAAGTTTGGAGGTATCTTTAAAAACTTTTGAGATAACAACGCGGGCGCGGTGTTGTCTTTTGAAATATTTAAAGATAACAATTCGGCCGCGGAGTTACCTTTAAGAAATATTGGAGATAACATTATGGCGGTAAAATGGCCTTCAAGATTTCTTGAAGCCTATCCGACCGCGGTAAAGTACCCTTCAAGATTTCTTGAAGCCATTCCGACGGCGGTGAAGTGGGTTTCAAGAAATCTTGAAAGGGTGTCTTACTCCGGCATGGGGCGATAATAATGCGGAGAATAGTCTGGCAAGAGCTCCGGATGGAAAATCCAAATCAAATCTTTCAGCAGGTAATCGGGATGAAGGGGAAATTCCTCGTAATAGGGTACCTTGCCCGTGTTGCAGGCGTAGACGCGCCTCTTTTGGAAGGCCTCGAAGCCGGCGTAGGGGGCGTACTCGGAACGGAGACCGTCGTAGGTGAGGTCGGAGGGGCTGTTGTATTTGATGAGCCAGAGGTCGGCGTGGAGGGCCTTGTCCAAGACGGTCTCGAAGGAGAGCGGCACGCTTCCGGAGCCGGGCAAATCCTTGAAGAGATAGTCCGCCCCGGCGTCGGAGAAGAGCCGCGCC
>CASEGC010000139.1 GCA_949287365.1 uncultured Parabacteroides sp. | reverse complement strand
GATTGAGCACGAAGGTCTCCGGGTCCGTGAAATAATAGTCGTAAGCGTCTCCGCCCGTCGCGGCGAATGGCTCGAACGCGGGGAAATGGCAAATCTCGATGGGCGCGAAGTAATCGGCCAGCAGGCTCCGCAACCCGACGCAACGGAGCGTGTCGGAGAGGATAATCGCTATGCGCTTGTTTCGATGCATGGGGCCGATAGCGTTTAAACACATAATCGCTCCATCGCCGCCACCATGGGCGTGAGGATACGATAACGAATCCGGTTATGTTGCTTGATGTCTTTCTCCAGGCTGGAGATGGAGAAAAAGACCGCGTAACAAAGGTTCTCGTCATAATCTCCGGAGAGGTGCTTGACCATGATGCTTCTCAGGTCGGCGAGCGACGCCTCGATGCTATCTTCCGTATGGCGTTGGGAGAGGATACGCAATCCGTCGCGTGGCTTGGTGGAGGCCTTGTCCAGCTTATCGCTCAATGACATGCAATAAGGGAACCATTCCTTGGCGTCTTTCTCTATGCGCGCGATGAGCTCTTCCTTGAAGGAGGAGAAGAAATGTCCGATTAGCTCCAGCGTATGGTTTCCCGGCGCGCTTATCGAGATGAACGACCTCAAATGTCGTTCGATGTTCGGTAACTGGTAACGCTGGTAATACTGGTTGGTCTTGGTGAGGTAATCGATGATTTGCGAGGTATGGAACGTTTGTAGTTTCTTCTCGGGGAAATACTCCTCGTTGAGGAAGGTGTTGATTACCGTCAGGAAAAAGTCCGTGTCTAACGCTTGTCCCTCGCAAATCGTTCTCACGGATTTATCCCCTAAACCGAGGCGTATCCCGAACCGGTTGATTACGGGAATGAGCGAGGGGTGCTCTTCCACCACCTCGCTCAATGGCATTGTAGGATATACTAAAGGCATATTCCGTTTAGGCTTGTTCCCATTGCTCGCGTAAAAGCTTGACTGCGGCGGGGATGACCACCTTCTTGTCTCCCTGGCATCCGCACTCGAAGCTTACGTACTTGTCGTAACCTATCATCTTCAGGCCCTTGAACCCTTTGACGTAATTGTCGGCCTCTCCATCCTCGCCTGGTACGCTACGTCGTTTGCGGCTCGCCACGTGCACGTGCTGGAGGTATTTGCCCGCGGAGATGAATGCGCCCATGTCCGAGGTCTCTTCCCATGTCATGTGCCAGAAATCGCCCATGCACCGTACGCCCGGATTATCGATGTCCCGGCATAAGGAGGCCGCGTCGGCCACTTGCCGGAGGTAGAAACACTCTTGCCGGTTCAATGGCTCGAAAATCACGCTCGTGCCGTGTTGAGCCGCATAGGTTCCCATCTCGTTGAATTGCTCGCAAAGGAAGTTCCTCGTCTCCATCGTATGGGGAAGAGCGGGGACCTGCCCGTTGAACGCGGGTACGATAATCACGCCCACGGAACCCAGCTCGCCGGCCGCGGCGATAATCTCTTTCATCGTGTCCATGCATTCCTTGCGGATGGCGGGGTCGGTGGAGAGTATGAATCCCTTGAATCCCGCGCAGATGGCGCTTACCTTGATGTTCCGTCCGTTGAGCGCTCGCTTGAGCTCATCGACACGTCCCGCCAGGCCTCCTCCTCCCGGCTCGAAGCCTACGACTCCCAGTTCCTCCATGAAGTCGAGCTTCTCGTTCAGGCTCTCGCCTGGGGCTATCCCCTCTTGGAAGGAGAGTTTCAATTCCAGGTTTTTCCCCGGTTTCTCCTCTTTCCCCCCTTCCGGGCTCGTGGCGGGCCGGGAAGTACAGGAAGCCAGCGTTGAGCCGCCCGTCATGAAGGCGGTAGCGGCCAACGTGCTTTTTAGAAAGTTCCTTCTATTTAATGACATACTTTTTCTTAATGACATACTTTTTCTCGTTAAGATAAAAATAGCCCGATCGTGTTATTTCTTATCTTGCGCCTTACCCGGAACCGGTACCGTGAATCCGCTCATGTCCATCTTGCCTAAGTTCAGGTCTTTTGGCGTGTAGTCCAATGCGGACGCAGTCATCGTGTCCCATGTGGTCTCGCCACCCGTGTAAGCCGACTCGCGGCCCATGATCGCGGCCATGTTCGCTACCGCTGTCTCGGAGGCCTGCTCGATTTGCTTACCGCCACGGATGCAATTAATCCAGTTTACGTGCTCCAACGTATAGGGGTCGGTCTGCTTGAAGTTCGCTTTCTCGGCCTCGAAATCATATTTCCATACGACATTGCCCGCGAGGTCCTTGATTTCCATCGTAGAGCTGTCCCACGAGCCTTTGGTGCCTTGGATGAACTCGCTTACGTTGGTCGCGCACCCATCTATCTGGCGGCACATGCTATGCAGGTGGATGCCGTTCTCCATCGTGAAGTCTACGCTGAAGTTATCGTATTGGTCACCCGTGATACGGCGTTGGCGCGAGCCGAAACCTACGGCTTTCGCCGGTTTCAATCCGCTGAACCAAGTGAACACGTCGATATTGTGTACGTGTTGCTCCACGATATGGTCTCCGGAGAGCCATTTCCAGTTCACCCAGTCCTTTATCATGTATTCGCAATCGTTCCATCCCGCTTGGCGATCGCGGTACCAAAGCATACTTTGGTTCCAGTAAACGATACCGCCCGTGATCTCGCCGATCATGCCTTCCATGATTTTCTTGTACGATTCCACGTAGCAACGTTGATGATGGCGTTGCGTACCCGTCACGACACAGAGGTTTTTCGCCGCGGCTTGCTTCGCCGTGGCCATAATCATACGATAGCCCACCGGATCCACGCAAATCGGTTTCTCAAGGAAAGAGTGTTTCCCTTTTTCCGTGGCGTATTGGAAATGTATCGGGCGGAATACGGGGGGAGTAGCCACGATAACCACGTCCACTCCGCTATCTATCACTTGCTTATAAGCGTCTAAGCCGACAAACCGCTTATCCGCGGGGATGTCGATGCCTTTCTCGTCCTTGAGCTTTTTGGCGAGCTCGTCCACCCGCTCTTGGAACGTGTCGCCCAATGCCGTGATGGTTACGCCATTCGCCGCGGCCAAGAAGTTGAAAGCCGCGCCCGAGCCGCGTCCGCCACATCCGATTACGCCCGCTTTCAGCTCTTTACCGTCCGTGGCCAAGTCCGGTAGTTCGGGAATGTAGTAAGAGCCCGGCTCTTTCAATGGCTTTGTTGCGCCTGCGCTCCCATTTCCGCTCCCACTTCCGCAAGAGGTCAGCACGCCCATCGTGCTACCTGTTCCAATCGCTCCTAACGCTCCGGCTAACGCCGATGTTTTCAAAAAAGATCTTCTGCTGATGTTGTTCTCTTTTTTCATGATATTGTTATTTAGATGAATGTTATTTGTCGAATTCACATACCACACGGAAACCGATACCTTTGATGTCGGAATACCACCAGATACTCTTCGGTTGTTGCGGGTCGGTTTTCAACCAAGCCTCATGCTCGGTATGCGTGCGGGAGGCGCAACGTAAATCGGCCGCGTCGGAGGTGTAATTCCCGCCTCTTACGACCCATTCCGTCCCTTCGGTCACCAAGGGGTCCGTTACGTTTTCCCCGCCTTTGGCATAGGCCTCCGGGTCATATTTGTCGGCGCAATATTCCATCACGTTCCCCAGCATATTCTTCAACCCGAAAGGATTCGCCTTCACCGCTTCGGGCTCTTGTGTCCGGTTATCGCTGTTCTTGCTATAAATGACATACGAGCTGATGCTGTCCGTCTTGGCCGCGAAGAACTTACGCCAGAAACCTTGGTCGGAGAAATCCTTGGGGTTACCTGCGAAGAAGTAAGGCGTTTGCGTGCCGCCTCGCGCCGCGTACTCCCATTCCGCCTCGGTGGGCAAGCGGTATTTCTTTCCCGTTTTCATGGATAACCATTGGCAGAAGGTCTCCGCCGCATAGTGCGTCATGGTGATAGCGGGCCGTTCTCCGCTTCCCCAGCCTTGGTCGGGGAATCCGAATGGAGGGGTAGGGCCGGAGATTCCGTCTACCGTCACGTCCGGATTGCTATTGTTCGCATATACGGTCTCCGGAGGCGTACGTCCCTCGCTCATCGTGCTTCCGTAAAAGGCCCAATATTGGTCCCATGTCACCTCTACCTCGGCCATGAAGAACGGGCTGATGGTCACGTTCCGGACGGGTGACTCGTCGGCCTTGTGGAACGCCTCTTTCGTGTCGCTACCCATCTTGAACGAGCCACCGGGTATGGCTATCATCTTGAAGGATAGCATCGTGCCCGGTATTTGCTCCACGTAGTCCGCGAATGAGGTCACCGGTGTCGCCTCCTTGAAGAACAGGCTCGTGTCCACGGGCGTGGAAGCGTTCGCTCCCGGTATGCCTACCATCTTGGAATGGTTATAGTTCGGGTTGTAATGTCCCGCGTCAAGGTGGCAACTGATACATTGCAAGTCCAGTTTCGCCTCGTTCTCCTCATAATAGAGGTGTGCGGTCACGCCATCGTCCGTGATTCCTTCGGGAAACAGGTTTTGATGGCAATCCTTGCACGACTCGTTCGGGATGTATTTCACCGCGTGCTCCAATTCCGACTTGGTCTCCCAATTGAAATCGGCGCTATCCTTGGTCAGGAAAGACCACGCGTCCTTCAATCCGAGCTTGGCCTTGGCCGTGTAATGGTCCCACGTGTTTGTCTGGGGCGGCAGGTGGCAAGCCACGCAATGGGTCTTTACCCCGCTACCGTTATTCACGTGTTTGGATAATTTCCAGCTGTTTTCCACGTGCGGATGCACGTGGCACATCATGCACGACTCGTCCGTGGAGAAATAGACCGACGTCTTGTACAAGGCGGTCATGAGCCCTCCTCCCACTATCAGACCTAAGACAAGGATGAATATCTTGCTATTGAAAAATTTGCCTTTTTGTCCTTCCGGATGTCGATTTAAGAATTTGTTATTTGCCATTTGTTTCTATGGTATACTTATACTATTATAAATTACACTCACTCGTTCAACGAGCCTTAAAATCCCGATAAAAGTAGTATATTCCTTTTATATATGGAAAACGCGATTCTTTTATTTAAGAAAATTGTCGTCTTGTTTACGCTTTTTATGGCTTATCTCGAATCTTTGCCGATGGAGGATATATAAGGTGGTAGTATCGCTTTCTTCCCGCGATGTGATGGCACGGAAGGAGAGGCTCGAACTCCCGACACCTGGTTTTGGAGACCAGTGCTCTACCGACTGAGCTACTTCCGTATGACGGGCGCAAAGGTAAGCGAATTATTTGGATAAACAAGATTTTTCGCTTGAAAAAACATGCTCGTGAATTTTGGAAAACAAGTGCGTGAATGGTTGAAGATACGTGCGTGAATCCTGGAAAACATGTACGTCTTTTTTTCCGGGGCGCGTGGATTGGGCTGGTTGAAGGTGAGGTACAGGGGCGTATCATAGTACGTTTTGTCGTTTTATCGAAACGAATTGGCGTTATTTTTAAAGCCTGATAGGGAAATCCGAGGTTCTTTTGCGGTGGAAAATAAAAGGGTCAATTTAGTATTATAATAGGTGTGAGACATTACGATACAAATCGGAACATACGAGTTGCGTGTATTATTCCACGGACCAAACGGCTTTGTTCTCCGTCCATGCACTGGAAGCGGGCGAGGGGATTTCTCCGAGACCGGACGAGGTAACGCTGCTCTACGTGTCCGAGGGGGGTGGGTGTGTCCGATGCGCTCAGCCTCAATAGCGACACCGAGGGGTTGACCTACCGTGGGCAGGACTTGTGGGAGACCTTCGAGGTGACCGGTCGCGACCGCGGCCGTGGTACTGGCTTCGTGCTCACGGGATGAGACGGTTGACGTGAACATGGGTGATGGTATCGTTTTCCGTACGGCGATTGAGACACGCGCTTCGGAGGTTACGTCCGCGCCTAATTATTACTACTGGCCCGCTACCGGTACGCTCTCGTTCTTCGCGTATTACCCTACGGACCTGTCGTTCGAAGACTCCGATGCGCCGAATCTTAGTTTGAAAAGTTACACGCCCGTTACGAACATTAAGGACCAAAAGGACGTGATTATGGCTGTGGCCAAAGGTTCTAAGGCGGATGAGGGTAAAAGCATAGGCTTGCATTTCTATCATCAGTTGCAAATCGAGGTGAAAGCCAAGAACACGAACTCGGCTTACGTGTTTAGCGTTAAAGGGATGAAAATAGGTAGTGTAGCCGGTAGCGGCGATTTGTCGGCTACACGGCGGGTGATGCCGGTAAGTTAGGCGATTGGAGCAACTGGGGCGCGAAGGTAAGCTATACGACCTCTTTTACTGCGTTCGACTTGACATCTGAAGCGCAAAGCTTGATGGGCGACAACGGTACCGCTATGCTGATACCGCGGCAGTTGCAAAAGTGGACACCCTCTAAGGGTGATGATGACGCGAATACGAATACGGCCGGAAAGTCTTACCTCTCTGTGTTGGTACAGATTAAGACCGCGCAAGGCGCGGGTAACGTAGACCCCGATGGTCCGGGAGATGAGGGTAAGGTAGAGCCGGACGCTTTGGAGGTGTGCAAGTTAATGGTAATGGATCTGTGGATACGACAGGTGAAAATCTTCTTTCCAGTACCGGAGATACAATGGCGAATCGGGACTTCCGCAACGCCACGCCAATTATCCCGATAAAGGATTTCTAAACGATGGCGAGAAAAGAAATGGGCATCGTAAGCGCCTTACGATGCCCATTGTCGTATCCTAACCCTTCCTAACGCGAGTTCGATAGCGGAGAAAAAAGGAAAAAGAAGGGAGAAAAAACTTCTAACCCCATAGGAAAAAGTTCGCTACATGCCGGACAATTCTCTATCTTTAGCTTAAAGATACATATCTTCAACCTAAAGATATATATCTGCAGCCTAAAGACACATATCTTTAACCTAAAGATAGACTTTTTCCCATAGTCTTTCCGGTTTTTTCCCGCCGGGTTTACAAGTTTTCTCCCCGGCTCGCGAGGAAAAATCCTTTTATCGCTGGATAGGGTTCTTCTCTTGGGCAGGTCCCGCTTGGAACGCGAACCATTCCAAGTTCATCAAGTCCTCCTTTCGCTCGGTCGGATTCATCGCTTTGAATGTCAATACTAAGGCGTGCTTTCCCGTGACGGGCTTGATCTTCGCCTCATGGATGGCGTAAGCGGTCTCCCCCTTCATGGGAGCGATTTCGCACGTCCCGATTAACTCTCCGGATGGGCTATCCAATCGGATTTCTATCGATGCCGCCTTGTTCTTGTCCCAAGTCTTGCAGATGAAACGATTCACGTTCGTGTCCGTGAAGTCATAATATTTCCAATAGGCGTAATCGCCATCGCGAATCGCCGCCAGGTATTCTATGGGAATATCGTTGTCCGGCCGGCGTACCGAGACCATGACATTCCCGGACATCAGGCAGGCTCTCGCGGCCTCCATCCGGTAGAAAGGCGAGATAGGGCCGCCTATCCCTTGCGTGGTCATTTCCACCTCCGGAATCGTACCGTCCGGATTGAACGTGATGGGCTCCATACATGCCTTTCGCATCGTCGCGCTTCCATGCGTCGGACGGTGATAGGCGATGTACCATTGTCCGTCTATCTCTACGATACACCCATGATTGTTCACGAGGTTCTTTCCGCTTCCCCAATTGTCGATAATGGTCCCTCGGTATGTGTAAGGCCCTAATGGAGAGGTGGATGTCGCGTAATCTAACGTGGCGCAGTTGGATTCTCCATGCCGGGAATGGCTTCCGTACACATAATAATAGATGCCGTTTCTTTTCCTGACGGAGCTTCCCTCATTGAAGAAATGCGTCTCGTAGGTGAGCAGGCTATCGCGAATCTCTCCCTCTATCGTACACATGTCTTCGCTTAACCTCGCGCCTTTGGCGTAGGCTTGTCCCCAAAATAAATAAGCTTGTCCGTCATTGTCGATAAATACGGAGGGGTCTATGCCTTTCGCTCCTTTTATCACCTTCCCGTCCTTGAATGGTCCGTAAGGAGAAGACGATACCGCCACGCCCTCGTCTTCTCCTCCTCCAGCTAAACAATAATAGAGATAATATTTCCCGTCCCGATAAACGCAGTCCGGGGCATACAAGAGTTGTTCCGTATAGTCCGTTTGTTTTCCCATGCCTTTCGTCGCGAAAGAGCTTTGTTCCACATGCCAGTTCACTAAGTCGGAAGAGGACAATACGTTATAGGAATGGGAACACCATGCGTTACCCGGTTCGTCTCTTGAGCCATAAAGATAGACGCGGCCATCGGGCATTTGCCTGACCTCCGGATCGGCGATGTATAAACCGGGCGGAGCGATAGGATTCAGTGCCCTGTTCTTGGAGACGATGGTGTCGGAGTGAATGGGTTCGTTTCCCGCTGGGCCGGGTTGGCATCCGGCAAGCAAGCCCGCCATGATAAATAGCGGGCTTTTCTTGAGCCAATGATTTTGATGGAATTTACGCATATCTCCATTATTTTAAGCGAGGCCATACTTTTACGCGTTTGCCGGACGAGATTCCTTCGAACGGCCCTACTATGGGTGAGGTGGAACGTTCATTGCCCCAATAGTCCGTTCTTAGCTCGAAG
>CASEGC010000138.1 GCA_949287365.1 uncultured Parabacteroides sp. | reverse complement strand
GGTGTTTCAGAATGCGGTTCTGGGAGCCGAGCCTCAAGATTTCAAATATAAAGGCGACGATACGTTGCTGGTGATTGGCGATAATAACGTGATTCGCGAGAATGTCGTGATCAACCGTGCGACGTTCGCGGACGGAAAGACCGAGATTGGTAATGGGAACTTCCTTCATGAGGGGGTACATGTCTCGCATGATACGAAGATAGGTAACCATTGTGTGTTGGGGTATGGAAGTAAGTTGTCGGGCAATTGCCTGTTGGAGGATTGCGTGATATTCGGTGGAAATATCCTGATGAGCCAAGGCTGCCGTGTGGGTTGCTGGTCGATGGTCCAGACCGGTTGCCGTTTCCGTAAGGATATTCCCCCGTATATCGTGGCTGCGAAGGAACCGACTACTTATTACGGCATTAACGCGCGGATATTGGAGCACGAGGGTTACTCGGAGAAAATCGTGAAACACATGAGTCACGCTTACCGTATCATTTACCAAGGCAATACCAGTATATTCGATGCCTTGTTGATGATTAAGGATCAGGTTCCGATGAGTGAGGAAATCCAGCATATCATCGATTTCGTGACCGACTCTAAATTGGGAATCATTAAATAGAGTCTTTCAGGATATACTGAATAGCGTTGTACCGGAGGTTCGATTGGACCTCCGGTTTTTTGTTTCCTATACTCTTTATTTTTCTATTGACCGAGAGTCCGAGATAAAAACGGATAGGGGAAAAAAGTCCGGAAGCCGGGAAGAAAACTTGGAAAGCCGACGTAAAAAGTCGGGAACTCCACGGGAAAAAGTCTATCTTTAGGCTGCGGATATATATCTTTAGGTTAAAGATATGTATCTTTAGGCTTGCGATATGTATCTTTAGGCTAAAGATAGAGAATTGTCCGGCATGTGGCGAACTTTTTCCTATAGGGTTCGATGTTTTTTCTCCTTGCTTTTTCCTTTTCCTTTTTCTCCTATATCGAACTCATGTTATTGATGGTTATTTGGGAACTATTCCGTATTTTCGCGAAAAAAACAAAATGATAGATTTTATCACCTTTTGCGACTATGCAGGGACCTTCGCTTTCGCCATTAGTGGAATTCGCTTGGCTTCTGCCAAACAATTTGATTGGTTCGGGGCTTATGTCGTAGGCGTGGTGACCGCCGTGGGAGGCGGTACGCTGCGCGACATCTTGTTGAACGCGACACCATTCTGGATGATACAGCCCTCTTACTTGATTGTTTCCGCTCTGGCGCTTTTGTTCGTGATTATTTTCCGTAAGTATGTCATTCGTTTGAATAATACGTTTTTCATCTTCGATGCGATCGGGCTGGGGTTGTTTGTCGCGGTGGGCATCGCCAAGACCTTGGAGTTTGGTTTTCCTATGTGGGTGGCGATCGTGATGGGAACGATTACCGGCTCGTTCGGCGGAATGTTACGAGACATATTGATTAATGAGGAACCTTTGATTTTCCGGAAAGATATATATGCTTTGGCGTGTGTTTTTGGAGGTATGATTTATTATATCTGTATGAACACTCCCTTGTCACCGGCGATGACACAGTTTTTGGCGGCCGCGAGCGTATTCTTGGCCCGCGTTATCGCCGTGAAGTATCATATAAGTGTTCCCGTATTGAAGGGTGAGGAATAATTTACTAACTTTGCGTTATTGAAAAGGACATGATGGCACAGCAAGATAATAAGGCGTCTATCCTCTTGATTTATACGGGAGGAACGATAGGTATGATCGAGAACCCGGAGACGGGGGTATTGGAGTCGTTCAATTTCCAGCATTTGAGGAGTAATATGCCGGAGTTGAAGAAGTTGGGATACGCGGTGGCCACGATGCAGTTCGACCCGCCGATGGATTCCGCTGAGATGGGACCCGACTCATGGATGAAAATCGTAAAGATAATCGCCGACAATTACCAAAAGTATGATGGTTTCGTGGTGTTGCATGGGACGGACACGATGTCGTACACGGCGTCCGCCTTGAGTTTCATGTTGGAGAACTTGAGTAAGCCCGTGATTTTGACAGGCTCTCAGCTGCCTATCGGCATGTTGCGCACGGATGGGAAAGAAAACCTGATTACGGCGATTGAGATCGCGGCGGCCAAGGAGAATGGGCTTCCGTTGGTTCCGGAAGTATGTATCTTTTTTGAGAACGATTTGTTGAGAGGCAACCGGACAAGTAAAATCAATGCGGATAATTTCAACGCTTTCCGCTCTTATAACTATCCCGCCTTGGCTCATGCGGGCATTTATATCAAATACGATTTGGCGCAAGTTTACCATCCCGCTTCCCGAAAGCCTTTGAAACCCCATTATTTGTTGGACAGGAATATCGCTATCTTAAAGTTGTTTCCAGGCATATCGCCCCAAGTGGTGGAGAGCATCTTGAGTATTCCGGGGCTGAAAGGCGTGGTGATGGAGACTTTCGGGAGCGGAAACGCCCCGTGCGAGGAATGGTTCCTGAAAATGTTGAGAGAAGCGGTAGAGCGCGGCATCGTAATCGTGAATGTCACCCAATGTCGGGCCGGAAGCGTAGAGATGCATCGCTATGAGACCGGACACAAATTGTTGGAAGCGGGCGTGACGAGCGGTTTCGACAGTACGACGGAGAGTGCCGTGACGAAGTTGATGTTCCTTTTCGGACATGGATTGTCACCCGAGGCGGTGAAGGAACACATGAATTGTTCATTGATAGGTGAAGTGACGATTCCTGAGACTTTCCGGCCTTGATGACGGATTTTTGGAATAGGGAAAAATAGTGTTGAGGAAATAGAGCGTATGAGATTATCATTTTTAAGTTTGGCGAGTGGAAGTAGCGGGAACTGCTATTATTTGGGGACTTCGGAGTTTGGCGTATTGATTGACGCGGGTATCGGTATCCGGACAATCCGGAAGGTGCTGAAAGAGCATTCTGTTGATTTGGACAAAATCGTGGCCGTGTTAATCACGCACGATCATGCCGACCATATCAAGACCGTTGGTTGCTTGGGGGAGAAGCTGGGCATTCCTGTCTACACGACTGCCAGTGTGCACCGGGGAATAGAGAAAAGCCGTTATGTGGAAGATAAATTATACACTTCTCGTAGGATTATCGAGAAAGAGGAGCCTTTCGTCATTCGCGATTTCCGGGTCACGGCGTTCGAAGTGCCGCACGACAGCACGGACAACGTGGGTTATTATATCGAGTATGGCGAGCATAAGTTTGTCATCGTGACCGATGTCGGGCATATTACCGATACGGTAGGGAAATACATTTGCCGGGCGAATCACTTGATATTGGAGGCGAATTATGATGAGGAGATGCTTCGTTTCGGTTCTTATCCTCAGTTCTTGAAAGAACGCGTGGCAAGTCCGACCGGTCATTTGAGCAATCGGGAGGCAGCTGAGTTTTTGGCGACTCATTACAATGAGGGCTTGAAGAATATTTGGCTTTGCCATTTGAGCCGCGACAATAACCATCCGGAGTTGGCATATAAAACGGTGGATATCCGTTTGTTTCAGGAAGGAATCCGGGTGGGGAAGGACGTGTCGTTGGTCGCGTTGAAGCGTACGACGCCCTCCGAGATGTATGAGTTTGACTAAGGAATAGAGATACGACCGGAGGGGCGATAATGTCAAAATGAAACGCTCGTGATTATGAAATCCGAAAAAAATGGCCGGAAAGTTTGGATATGAAAAATGAAAGGTCTATCTTTGCACCCGCAATCGAGAAACAAGCGGAGGCTTAGGTAAACGATAGCGACACGGAATGACTTCGTAGCTCAGTTGGTAGAGCAAATGACTCTTAATCATTGGGTCGAGGGTTCGAGCCCCTCCGAGGTCACAAAGTGTAAGAAGATGACTTCGTAGCTCAGTTGGTAGAGCAAATGACTCTTAATCATTGGGTCGAGGGTTCGAGCCCCTCCGAGGTCACGTGAGAGATACTGGAAAGGTGGTAGAGTGGTCGATTACAGCGGTCTTGAAAACCGCCGTACCGAGAGGTACCGGGGGTTCGAATCCCTCCCTTTCCGCGAGATTTTCGAGATCATAGTTAGAAGACACACCTGATTTTACATTTTTAAAGATGTGAGTCAGGTGTTTTTTTATGATTAATCATTGATAATGACCATGAATCCTCAAGACAAGAAACTTGCCATACGGACCGATTTCATTTATATGCTGGAGCGAGCGGTAAAGGCTCCTTCCGGACATAATACGCAGCCTTGGCTGTTTCGCGTTGGCGAAGGTTGGATACAGATTCTTCCGGACATGAGCCGGATGCTTCCTGTGGTCGACCCGGAGAACCGAGAGCTGTTCATCAGTCTGGGGTGTGCCACCGAGAATCTTTGTATAGCGGCTGGAGCGAAAGGATATGCTCCGGAAATATCCATTTCGGAGAAAGGCGAGATAACCGTCTTGTTGAGGGAAGCGCCAAAAGGAAGCGGTGCGGACGATTTTATCGCGGAGATAGCGGATAGACAGACGAATAGGGGAATGTATTCGGGGGAAAGAATCGAGCCCGTCCAGTTGGCCTATTTGAGAGATACCCCTTTGGAGGATGGAACGCGTCTTCGTTTATGGACAAGGGATGAGAATGAATATGGTACGTTGGCGTTTTATATTCGCGCGGGGAATGAGAGACAGATGAACGATTCTTCGTTCAAGCGGGAATTGAGTTCGTGGATGCGTTTCAATAAGCGGCATGTGTCGTCGATGCCGGATGGCTTGAGTTACGCAGTCTTCGGCGCGCCGAACCTCCCCCGATTCATCTCGGAAACGGTCATGCTAAACTTGTTGCGGCCGAGTATACAAAATAAAGCGGATAAAAAAAGACTGGCTTCTTCCGCTTGCCTGGCCTTATTCACTCTTGAGAAGGATGATTTGAAGTCTTGGGTCCTTTTGGGGCGTAGTTTACAACGTTTCCTTTTGAGGGCGACGTCGAGGCGTATCGCTTACGCGTTCATGAACCAGCCTTGCGAGGTGGCGGATCTGTCCCGGGCATTGGCTCGGGATTTGTCCTTGGGGAACGAGTCGGTAGAGTTGATTTTGCGTTTGGGTTACGCTTCGAAGAAGATGCCTTATTCTCCCCGTAAATCCTGGCGAGAAAAATTGGTTCCTTGAAGTTTGTTCCAATGTCCGTATGCAGCATTGGTGGGCGTTATCGCGTCTTTATCATTAAATAATGACAATGTCGATAAGTTAAAGTATATGTAATAGTAGCCGTTTCTCGTAAACAGAATTATATTTGTATATAAATAGCGTATCGTATATTGTTATAAAATCGAAATCCGTTTAAACCTTTCTTTTGGGAGAGGGTCAGATATATAAATTAAAATTAGAGGAGAAACAGATATGAAACCCATGCGATTGTTATCTTTAGTGCTGGTGCTTTTGGTCGCGTTCGAAGCCGCGGCCCAAGAGGAGTTTTTTGATGACGTGTATTTCTCTTCCAAAAACGATAAGAAGAAAGAACAGGTTGAGGAGAAGAAAGTCGTTCAACCAAAACAAGAGCCGGTCACGGTCAAGAAGGTAGCGACGACGGTCGAGAGTCAGCCCGCTTCCAATGATTGGGACGTGGATGCGTATAACCGTCGTTATACCTCGGTAGAGGTGGAGGCGCCTTATTATGACGAGGACGACTCGCTTTATGTGGAGGAAGAAGGGGAAATCGATCCTTCGTCCAAGCGTTATTCGGATAACGAGTATACGGAACGAATCATACGTTATCATGACCCGAGTAAAATATCCATTGTCGGAGCGGATAATGTGGATTTGTATCTAAGCGATGGGTATTACGCTTACGGTTACGATACGGACTATGTGGATGGAAGCGCGAACGTGAGTATAGATATCAATGTAGGGAATCCGTGGTGGTCGCCTTGGTATTCCAGTTATTGGTGGTATGACCCTTGGTTTTATGGATATAGCCCGTGGTGGACCTATTCTTCCCGTTTCTATAGCCCGTATTGGAGCTTCGGTTGGGGTTGGGGCGGTTTTTATGCCGGTTGGTATGGAGGCTGGTATGGTCCTTGGTATAGTCCTTATTGGGGCTGGGGTGGTTATTGGGGACATCACCATTATTGGGGACATCATCATCACGGTTTCTATTCGGCTCCAAGAAGATATTACGCGAACGGGCGTTCCTCTTATCGGGAGAATCGTTCGTACGCGGGAAGAAGTTCCGGATACGCTCGGAGCGGGCGTAGCTCTTATTCCTCTTTGCGAAGTTCGAATCCTTCGACCTCAAGGCCCTCTTCTAGCTCTGTAAATAGTGGACGGACAGGAGCTTCCCGTCGGGCTTCAGCGGTCGCTTCGGGTGCGGGGCGTCGGGCGTCGGTAGGTCGTTCATCCACTACTACGACAAGGAGTAGCTCGGCTATCAGCCGGTCAGCGAGGACACGTGTCTCCAGAAGTAGTTCGGGTACGACTTCCAGCCGCCAATATACGGCACCCGTTACACGTTCTTCTTCTTCGCGAAGCGGTAGTGTCTTCAATAACCGTTCTTCTTCGAACTCCAGATCCAGTCAGTTCAGGAGTAGTATGCCATCTCGTAGCAGTTCGGTCGGTTCGTCTAGAGGTAGTTTCGGCGGAGGTCGTTCCAGCGGTGGCAGTTATAGTGGCGGTGGCCGCTCGGGTGGAGGCCGTAGATAAGTTTAAGTTGATAAAAAGTTGATTGATTTAAGATGAGAAAGATAGGTGCTATATTGTCGGTGCTGGCTTTAGGGGGCGGCACCGCTTTTTCCCAATCGCAATTGGACGCGTATAATTTTTCCCAAAGGGATTTGAACGGAACGGCCCGTTATTTAAGTATGGGCGGCGCTTTCGGAGCCTTGGGAGGTGATGTCTCGGCCATTCATACGAATCCCGCGGGTTTGGCCATTTATAGGAGTTCGGAAGTGGTGACGACCTTGAGCTTGTCATCGGTTTCCGCTCAAACGGATTGGTTAGGTTCGAAGGTGGATGATGGCCGGACCAAGATGAGTTTCGACAATATCGCTTACGTAGGTTATTTCCCGACCGCCAACGAGGAGGGGGTTTTAGGCTGGAACGTAGGCTTCTCGTATAATCGCCTGAAAAATTATACCCGGAATTACACGGTCTCCATGAATGGTGCCATGAATACTTCCCTTTCCGATTATGTCGCGATGCGGGCATCTGGCCTACCGAGCGGGATGTTGCCTCCGGGAACTAATTATGATCCGTATAGCGAGTTTGGCGATTGGCTTTCGGTATTGGGATACAACGCTGGATACATTCATGCGTATGATGATAATAAAAGCGAGTATTATAGCGCGTTTGGCGAAAACGTGAGAGATGAGGAGACAGGGAATACCTATTGGAATCCTTATTTGTTGGACGGAGGGCAATTGCAAGTCTCGGAGCGTGGTTCTATCGACCAATATGACTTGGCGTTTGGTATGAATATCTCGGATATCGTGATGTTGGGTGCGACGGTCGCCATCACGGACTTAGATTATCGTTATCAATCGACATACGATGAAGGATTCACGAATGGTAATTCGCTTTATTTGGACAATTACTTGGAAACGGATGGGACCGGATATTCGTTGAATGTGGGAGCGATAGTTCGTCCCGTAGATTTCTTGCGATTCGGTGTGGCGTATAATTCGCCTACTTGGTATAAGATGACCGACCATTATTATGGCGAGGCTGGCTCTTATGTCACTTTTTCCGATTTGGAGACGGGAGGTTTGCAAGAGCGAAGTTCGGATGCCCATACGCCGGACGCTTATAGCGATTATGAGTTTCGTTCGCCGGACAAATGGATTTTCAGTGCGGCCGCTATTTTAGGTACGACCGCTTTGATTAGCGTGGATTATGAGCTGACGAATTATCAAAAGATGCGTATGTACGATCAGGATGGAAACAGCAATGTCGATACCAATCAGGACATCATGGATAATTTCAAGATGGGGAATACCATCAAGGTGGGTGCCGAGTTCAAGGCGACACCTCAGTTCGCGGTGCGCGCTGGTTTCGCTTACAGCGATAGCCCGATGAAAGACCCGCTGAAGGATAGCGATATAGAGATTTTTACGGTCGGTACGATCCCGAACTATACGATAGATAAGGGAGTCATGAACTATACGGTAGGTTTAGGTTATCGTTTCACGCCTAATTTTTACATGGATTTGGCGTGTGTGTTCAAGACGCATAAGGAAGATGTATACGCCTTTTCCAATATGTTCATCCCCAACGATCCCGTTCCGATTATCGAGGCGCAGCCCGCTTCGATGAAGACGAAGACAACGCGCGTGGCTCTTACTTTAGGTTATAAGTTTTAGTGTTCTATGTGAAAAACGCTATATATTTTGGATAGGAAAAATCCCTTGTTCGTACGTTAAAAGTAAGAACAGGGATTTTTTATCTTATGATTTGAAATAAAAAATTTGCTTGTATAAAATATTTTTCGTTCATTTGCCATCGATAAAATTATTGTCTAACTATTAAACCGCATCGCCTATAGCATAAACATTACTCGAATAAATTAAAATAGTAAAGTAATGAAGACATTGAAAACGATGACCGATGAGGAGCTGGTCGTCCTTTATGCGAAAGGAAATAATGCCGCTTTCGATATTTTGTTGAATCGGTACGAAAATAGTGTATATTCTTACATTCAATTTATCGTACGGAACAAGGAGCTTACGGAAGATATCTTTCAGGAGACTTTCGTGAAAGTTATCATGACCATAAAACAGGGACGTTATACGGAAAACGGTAAGTTCAAGGCTTGGATTACCCGTATCGCTCACAACCTGATAATCGATAATTTCCGGCAGGAGCGTAATGAGAATACGGTCTCGAACGATGAGGTAGAGATTGATTTGTTCAATAACATCAAGTTGTGTGACGAGACAATTGAGGATCATATCGTGCGTAATCAGATATTGGCGGATGTCAAACGATTGGTGAAACATTTGCCGGACAATCAGCGGGAGGTGTTGGAGATGCGTTATTATCAGGATTTGAGTTTCAAGGAAATCGCGGATATAACAGGTGTCAGCATCAATACCGCTTTAGGCCGTATGCGTTACGCGATCTTGAATATGCGCCGAATGGCGGAAGAGAACCACATCGAGTTGTCCATGGTGTAAAATAATTAGTCATTCACGCAATAAGTTCCGGCTTGCCTCGTTTTATTGGTAAACAAGATAAAACGAATGCCTATGAGGAAACTTTCTACGCGATGTATGAATGATTTAGGGAAAGATGTAAAGGGGGATTTGGAAGCGAAGGCTTCGCCTCGAACGCAAACTTTGGATTTCTTGAGGCGATTCGCGAGGGTTTATCATGCAGAACCAGGTCTTTATCCAGAGCTTTGCGGGTACGTCCTGAATTAGGAATTATAGAAAGAGAACTTATATTATTAGGTTCTCTTTCTTTTTTTGCCTACTTTTGCGAAAAAAACGGAAGAGTGAGTTATGAAGCATTTGATTGCGCCCTCGTTGCTTTCCGCGGATTTCTTGGATTTGCGGAAAGAGGTGGAGATGATAAACAAAAGCGACGCTGATTGGTTGCACTTGGATATCATGGACGGAGTGTTCGTTCCGAATATCTCGTTCGGTTTTCCCGTGCTTAACGCCTTGAAAACAATCTGCCAAAAACCGATGGACGTACATTTGATGATTGTCGAGCCGTTGAAGTTCGTTCGTGAGATCGCCGCTGCGGGCGCTTATATGATGAATGTGCATTATGAGACATGTACGCATCTGCACCGGACGGTGACGGCTATCAAGAACGAAGGCATGAAGGCGGGTGTTACCCTGAATCCGCATACGCCGATAAGCTTGTTGGAGGATATCATCCGGGACGTGGACATGGTCTTGCTAATGTCCGTGAATCCGGGATTTAGTGGGCAGTCTTTTATCGAGCATTCCGTGGATAAGGTCATCCGGTTGCGTGAGATGATTGACCGGACAGGAGCGGACGCTTTGATAGAGGTGGACGGTGGCGTGAACTTGGAGACCGGCAGGCGACTGGTAGAGGCGGGTGCCGATGTGTTGGTGGCCGGTAATTTTGTATTTAAATCACCTGATCCGGTGAGAACAATTCGAGAATTGAAAGCGTTATGAACCATTGATAAGATACGAAACCTGACTATGATTGAAGAGATACGGAAGCGGCCTTTGGCTCGGCCGCTCTTTTTATGGATAATCGGAATATTGATTTATGTGTCATGCCCATTGCGTGAGTTATCGTTGGCGATAGGCGGAGTCGGGGCGGTTGTGTGGCTTTTGTTGTGGCTTTTCGCGGGTGAGTCCTTGAAGGAGATGCGGTATCGCGATCGCTGGCTGTGGGGTGCGGTTTTGGCGTGGCTGGTCATCTCCTTGTCGGTGGCGGTCTCTTATTACAGGGACTTGCGTACGGGATTCGTCGTAGAGACGGTCTCTCCGCTGAGGACGGTGGCGAGGGAGGCTCAACGTGCCTTGGTGGACCGCTTCGACCGCCTGCGTCTCTCCGAAGAGGAGAAGTCCGTGGCGGCGACCTTGACGCTGGGTTACAGCCGCTCGATGAGCTGGGAGGTAAAGAAACGCTTTTCGTTGACCGGCGTTTCCCATATATTGTCCGTGAGTGGTTTCCATGTGGTGGTGGTTTGCGGCTTCCTTTCCTTTTTCTGCGCCTGCTTGCCCAAGAGCGGCATAGGGCGTTGGCTACGTTACGTTTTGTTGATGACGGGGTTATGGGTCTATATATTCATCACCGGTTTGGCTCCGCCTTCCGTCCGGTCGGGATTGATGCTCTCTTTTTACCTGACCGGCCGGTTGTCGGGCCGTTTGACGGACGGATACAATACGCTGGCCGCCGCCGCGTTCTGTATGTTGGTTTACGACCCGTTCTATCTGTTCGACATCGGTTTCCAATTGAGTTATCTGGCTGTCTTTTTCATCATGTTTCTCGCTCCACGTATCGGTGGGGCGATAGAGGTACGTAACCCCTTGCTGGCCTATCCGTGGGAGTGGATTACGGTCTCTCTCGCCGCCCAAGCCGGCACTACCTTGCTCTGCTTCCACTATTTCAGCCAATTCCCGTTGGTGTTTCTCTTGGCTAATCCGCCCGTGTCGTTCTGTTCTACCTTGTTGCTGCCGCTGGCTTTCCTTTGGCTGTGCTATCCGGAGAACGTTTGGGGATATGAATGGATACAAATGGGCGTGGAGGGGCTCGTCCATGGGATGGTTTGGCTGGTCGAGGCGCTGAGCGAGTTTCCGTACGCTACCTTGGTGGCCCGGCTGGACGCGGTGGAGACTGCCATGGGCTACGTCGCGCTCGTCCTGTTCTTGGTTTACCTGCGGTTTCGGAAGCCGAAAGTCCTGCTGGGCGCATTGGCCGTTTGCCTCTCGCTCTCGTTGAGGCTCCTTATCGGCTATTTCGTGTAGCGTGATATCAAAAAAGTAGTACATTCGCGAATCATAAAAGAAAGAGTATATGATCAGTAAGATTATCAAAGAAGAACAAATCCAGAAGGCGAAAAAATATGTGGAGAAGGGGGAACGTTTCGTCATCGTGACGCACGTATCGCCGGATGGCGACGCCATGGGCTCGTCGTTGGGCTTATATCATTTCCTGCAGGCTTACGGCAAGGACAACGTGACGGTGATAACCCCGAACGCATTCCCCTCTTTTTACCGGTGGATGCCGGGGGCGAAGGAAATCGTGATATACGACCGTTACCCGGACTTCGCCGAGAGACTGCTCAAGAAGGCGGACGTGATTTTCTGCCTCGACTTCAACGAGCCGAGGCGGGTCGATAAGCTGGCGCCCACCTTGCTCGCGGCGGAGGGGCGAAAGGTGCTGATAGACCATCATCTGGACCCGGCGGATTTCTGCAGGCTCACGATATCGTACCCGCAGATGTCGTCCACCAGCGAGATGATTTTCCGCTTCATCTGCCGCATGGGGATGTTCGACCTGCTGAACCGCGACGCCGCGGCCTGCATCTATACGGGCATGATGACCGACACCGGCTCGTTCACCTACAACTCCAACAAGCCGGAGATTTACGTCATCGTCAGCGAGTTGATAAAGAAAGGCATCGACAAGGACCTGATTTACCGCAAGGTGAACCAAGTCTATTCCGAGGGCCGTTTGCGGCTGATGGGCTATGCGCTGTACGAGAAGATGCGGGTCTATCCCGAGCGCGGGGCGGCGCTTATCGTCCTGTCGCGCGAGGAGTTGAAGCGTTTCCAATACAAGCCGGGCGACACGGAGGGCTTCGTGAACCTGCCCCTGAGCATCGAGCAGGTCCAGTTCAGCGCCTTTATCCGCGAGGACAATAACCTCATCAAGGTCTCGCTCCGCAGCGTGGGCGACTTCCCCTGCAACCTTTTCGCCTCCACCTATTTCAATGGCGGCGGGCACAAGAACGCCTCCGGCGGCGAGTTCTACGGCACGCTGGACGAGGCGGTAGCCCTCTTCGAGCGGGCGTTGGCGGAGTTCGACCCGACGGCCCAGCGGTGAATCCGCGCTTACCCGGTTGGGTAGTCGCGCTTACCCAGTTAGGTAGTCTAGCTTACCTAATTGGGCAATTTGGGCTACCCGGTTGTGCGGCTCCGACCATCCAGTTGTGTGGTTTCGACCACACGCGGGTGTAGCCGCCGCTACACGCAGGTGTAGCTTCCGTTACACGCAGGTGCGGTTGCGACTACACGCAGGAGTAGCTTCCATTACACGCGGGTGTAGCCGCGACTACACGCAGGTGTAGTTTCCGCTACACGCGGGTGTGTTTCCAACCACCCTCCGGAGCGGCTCCCAAGCCTTCGGGGGAAGGGCGCCCGCGCCAGGTGAGGAATTATTTGGCTATTTTACGTTTTATATTAATGGATAAATCGTTACATTCGCGCTTATCAATTTAAAAAAGAGGCAAATGAGAAAAGGTTTTAATTGGTTGTTGATGGTGTGCGCCGCTTGGGTCGCCGTGTCGTGCAGCGATACGAAGTCGTACACGGACATGTTGAATGACGAGGAGGACGCTATCGACCGCCTCATCGCCCAAGAGGGCATAGAGGTGTTGAAACACTTCCCGGAGGACTCGGTCTTCGCCGAGAACCAGTTCGTGAAGCTGGATGACGATATCTTGCTGAATATCATCGATAAGGGGAGCGACGAACGCGCCGTCCTTTACGAGACGAAGATATTGTATAGGTGTAATATGCGCTACTTCCTGAATGTCGATACCTTATGGTATGAGACTTACGGCCCGCACAGCAACGGGACGATACCTTTCCCCATCGGTACGAACGGAACGAGCGAGCCATTCATCTATGGCGCTTATTCGAGCAATAACATGAACGATCCTTCTTATTATTACGTAAGCGAGGGTATGCAAGTGGCCTTGCAGTACGTAGGAGATAGAGGGAAGGTGAAGATGATCGTACCATTTAGAGTAGGCACTTATATGGACCAATCGAGTGGAGACCCTGTTTATTACGAGACATTAGAATTCATATTCGATAAGAACTTATGACACTAATCAAATCTATTTCCGGTATACGCGGCACGATAGGCGGCGCTCCGGAGGACGGACTGAATCCGTTGGCTATCGTGAAGTTCGTGGCGGCGTACGCCACTTTCATCCGAGAGAACACGAGTGTGGATACCAACAAGGTCGTGGTGGGGCGCGACGCACGAATCTCCGGACCGATGGTGCGCGACGTGGTGGTCGGCACGCTCGTCGGGATGGGGTTTGATGTGGTGGACATCGGCCTCGCCACCACGCCAACCACCGAGATAGCCGTGGCGATGGAGCGGGCCTGTGGCGGCATTATCCTTACCGCCAGCCATAACCCGAGGCAGTGGAACGCCTTGAAGCTCCTCAACGAGAATGGCGAGTTCCTCAACGCCGCCGAGGGAGCCGAGGTGCTACGTATCGCCGGGAGCGAGGTGTTCACCTTCGCCGACGTGGACCATCTGGGCAAGGTTATCGCCGACGCTACCTATAAACAGAAGCATATCCAACGCGTGTTGGACCTGCCGCTGGTGGACGTGGAGGCGATACGCGCCGCCAACTTCCGTGTGGCTATCGACTGCGTGAACTCCGTGGGCGGCATCGTGCTGCCGGACTTGTTGTACGCCTTGGGCGTGAAGGAGATATTCAAGCTGCATTGCGCTCCGCACGGCAACTTCTCCCATAACCCCGAGCCGCTGCCCGAGAACCTGACGGAAATCTCCGCCTTGATGACGCAGGCGAAGGCGGACGTGGGCTTCGTGGTAGACCCGGACGTGGACCGTCTGGCTATCGTTTGCGAGAACGGAGAGATGTTCGGCGAGGAATATACGCTGGTGGCCGTGAGCGATTACGTGCTGAGTCATACGCCGGGCAACACGGTAAGTAACTTAAGCTCCAGCCGTGCCCTTCGAGACGTGACCTGTGCGCATGGATGCGAGTACAACGCCGCCGCCGTGGGCGAGGTGAACGTGGTGGCGAAGATGAAGGAGACCAACGCCGTGATTGGCGGCGAGGGTAATGGCGGAGTGATTTATCCCGCTTGCCATTACGGTCGCGACGCCTTGGTGGGCATCGCCCTCTTCCTGACCCATTTGGCGAAGAAAGGAATGAAGGTGTCCGAGTTGCGGACCTCGTATCCTTCCTATTTCATCTCGAAGCAGAAGGTGCGGTTGACTCCGGAAATTGACGTGGACGCTATCTTGGCGAAGGTGAAGGAACGCTTCGCCCGACAGGATATCACGGATATCGATGGCGTGAAGATAGACTTCCCGGACAAATGGGTGCACTTGCGCAAAAGCAACACCGAGCCGATTATCCGTGTCTATTCCGAGGCACATACGATGAAGGAGGCCGAGGAGTTGGGTGGCGAGTTAATCCAGATTATCCGTGAGATAAGCGGGCGATAGGGTGAATAGATATAAAGGAGCCGCCGGAAACGTGGAGACGGTCCATGTTTCCGGCGGTTCCTATTTCGTGTCGAAAGCGCTTTATCTTACTTTTCCCCGCCGAAAAGGCTGATGTATTCTTTCTCGAAGTTGGGCGTGAAAACGCCTTTCCCCAGATTCGCCTTGATTTCCTCCGTGGACCAGAACCGTCCCGCGTCCAATTCCTGTGGGTCTATCTCGAAAGGTCCTTCATAGACGGTACGGAAGGAGTGTACCAACTCTTTCTCCACGTTGGACTCGAACACGTACCGTTTAATGAGTTGGGGCGTGAAATCCAATATTCCCAGTTCTTCCCACGCTTCCCGGCGCAAGGCCTCTTTCACGTTCTCGCCGTAGTCGATGTGCCCGCCGACCGCCGTGTCCCACTTGCCCGGTTGGATGTCTTTGCTCATGGAGCGTTTTTGAAGATATAAATCGCCTCGCTTATTAAATATATGTAGATGGACTACGGGGTGCAAGAGCTTGCTTCCTCCGTGGCACTCTTGGCGAGTGGCCTTGCCGATTGTCTCGCCTTCCTCGTTCACCAGCGGGAACCATTCCGTTCTTGAGGTCATCGTATTTATGATTTATAATTTATGATTTATGACTACTAACTCCTATAACTTACTAATCACTTCCGCCAATTGCTCGTCGGTCAATTCGTTTCCATAAGTGGCATAGTCCAGACGGAACGTGCAGCCGTTCTTGTATTCCGAGCAGCCGTAAGCGGTCTTGCCCCGTAGGATAGAGCCTTTATGACAAAGCGGGCAGACGGGCTTCGCCACGTTTGTCTCTTTCTTCGCGCGAGGCTTTCGAGGTTTCTTCTCCTTCTTCTCCGTCGGTGTAGGAGAGGGGTTCTCGATAGTGATAGAGCGACCGGTTTGGTCGGAGAGGACGTTGATGACGATTTGGCTCACCATCCGCTTCAACTCGTCGAGGAAAACACGAGCCTCGTACGTGCCCCGCTCGATTTGCCGGAGTTTCTTCTCCCATAAGCCGGTCAGCTCGGCGCTTTTCAGCAACTCTTCGTGTATCGTGTTGATTAGTTCCGTTCCGGTGGCGGTGGGGAAGAGGCTCTTGCGCTCCTTCCGTATGTAGTTACGCTTGAAAAGGGTCTCGATAATCGCCGCCCGGGTCGATGGCCGCCCGATACCGTTCTCTTTCAAGGCATCCCGTAATTCGTCGTTGTCCACCAGCTTGCCGGCGGTTTCCATCGCCCGGAGCAGAGTCGCCTCGGTATAAGGTTTGGGCGGTTGTGTCCACGTCTCCTTCAGGAGCGGTTCGTGTGGTCCGCTCTCGCCTTTCTCGAAGTCGGGCAATACGTTATTCTCCTCGTTCGTTTCGGCTTCCGGGTCTTTAGGCTCCGTACCGAAGACGACACGCCAACCCGGTTTGAGTATCTGTTTGCCGGAAGCTTTGAACTCCACCTTGTCCACTTGCCCGAGCACGGTCGTGGTCGATATCTCGCAATCCGGATAGAAAGCGGCGATGAAACGTCTCGCGACCAAGTCGTACACCTTACGTTCCTGTTCTGAGAGATTTCGGGCGGGCACGCCGGTGGGTATGATGGCATGATGGTCGGTCACTTTCGAGTTGTCGAACACCTTTTTGCTCTTGGGGAGCTTGATGTCCATCAGCGGAGCGGTCAGTTCCGTGTAATCCACCAGTCCTTTCAGGGTGCTTGGTACTTTCGGGTAAATATCATCGCTCAGGAAGGTGGTGTCCACGCGCGGATAGGTCGTGACCTTCTTCTCGTACAGCGATTGAATCAGTTTAAGCGTATCGTCGGCCGTGAAGGAGAATTTCTTGTTGCATTCCACTTGTAGCGAGGTCAGGTCGAAGAGGCGTGGGGCGAATTCCTTGCCTTTTTTCTTCGAGACGGAGGTAATCGTGAAGTCTTTCCCTTTCACCTTTTCGAGGAAATCCTCGCCCTCTTCCTTTCTCGTGAATTTCCCTTTCGTGGCGGAGAAGGTGGTGTTCCGGTAAACCGTTTTCAGCTCCCAGTAAGGCTCCGGCTTAAAATGTTCTATTTCCGCCTGCCGGTTCACGATTAACGCCAAGGTGGGCGTTTGCACGCGGCCGATGGATAGCACCTGTTTGTTCTGCCCGTAACGCAAGGTGTAGAGCCGGGTGGCGTTCATGCCGAGCAGCCAATCGCCTATCGCCCGGGAAAGCCCCGCCTCGTAAAGATTGTTGAACTCCGTCTGTTCCTTCAGGTGCTGGAATCCTTCCCGAATAGCCTCCTCCGTAAGCGAGGAAATCCACAGGCGGTAGACCGGGCATTTGCATCCCGCCTTTTGCATCACCCAGCGTTGGATAAGCTCGCCCTCTTGCCCAGCATCTCCGCAGTTGATGACCATCTCGGCGTCTCGCATCAGGTTCTCGATAATCTTGAACTGCTCCATGTAAGAAGGATTGTCGATTAATTTAATCCCGAAGCGGGGCGGTATCATGGGCAACGAGCCCAAGCTCCAGCGTTTCCAGCTCTCGGCGTATTCGTGCGGCTCTTTCAGGGTGCAGAGGTGACCGAATGTCCAAGTCACTTGGTATCCGTTTCCTTCTATATATCCTGTCTTTTTCGAGGTCGCGCCCAATACTCCTGCTATCTCTCGGGCGACGCTGGGTTTTTCGGCGATGCAGAGTTTCATTAATCCGTTATTCTTATTGCGTGGGCAAAATTACGAGATTTGTAGGTAGGAGGCAAGCGAAGTTTTTGGGAATTATAACGTGAGTTCAATATCAAGGAGAAAAAAGGGAAAAGAGGCGGGAAAAAACCTCGAAGCTCATAGGAAAAAGTTCGCTACACGCTAAGGAAAACTCTATCTTTAGCCTAAAGATACATATCTGCAGCCTAAAGATACGTATCTTTAACCTAAAGATATATATCTTCAGCTTAAAGATAGAGTTATTCTCGGGGGCTTTCATGTTTTTTCTCCCAGTGTATCGAACTTTTTCTCCCGTCCGCCGCCCGTTTACTCACTTGAGAGTGTTAGTTATGTTCGAAGGGAAATACCGTGACGCGTAATTCGTTTTGCCCCGGAAGCCAAAAGTATGAGTTGATATCGCCGGATTGATTAGCTTTATTGGTTTTTTGTCCTTATATTTGCCGGAGTAAGATTACGAAATACTAAATAATAGGATTATGTTCTCAGGAATAGTAGAGGAAGCGGCCGAGGTGGTGGCCCTTCAATCGGATAAGGGAAATCTCCATCTGACGATGCGGTGCTCGTTCGTGAATGAGTTGAAAATAGACCAAAGCGTGGCGCATAACGGCGTGTGCCTGACGGTGGTGAGCATGACGGACGATACCTATACGGTGACCGCCATAAAGGAGACGTTGGAGCGCTCGAACCTTGGCGGCTTGCGAGTGGGCGATAAGGTGAACGTGGAACGGAGCATGTTGATGAACGGGCGGCTGGACGGGCATATCGTGCAGGGACACGTCGACCAGACCGCGGTTTGTACCGACGTGGAGGAGGCGAACGGAAGTTGGTACTATACTTTCGCGTATAAGTTCGACAAGGAGATGGCGCGTCAAGGGTACATGACCGTGGAGAAAGGTTCCGTGTGTGTGAATGGCGTGAGCCTGACGGTTTGCAATTCCCAAGACGATAGCTTCCAAGTGGCGATCATCCCTTATACGCACGACAACACGAACTTTGGCCAAATCACGAAAGGCTCGGTCGTTAATTTGGAATTCGACATCGTGGGCAAATATATCAGCAAGATGATGCGGTATAACTGAATAAGGACCTGCGGAGGATAAGAGATGTGGAATGCCTTCCTTTGGGGAAAAGAGTCCCGAAGGAAGGCCTTTTCGTCTGAAAGCGGGATTGGCGGAAAGATTTTAAGTAAATTTTCATCGGAAAGGAGATGGGTTGGTATATTTATTGTGGCTTTTCAAAAAGACATGATAAATAGAAAGTGAGGTAAATATGGCATATATCGATTATTATAAGATTTTGGGAGTGAGCAAGGATGCCTCGCGGGATGATATTAAAAAGGCCTATAAGCAATTGGCGCGGAAGTATCATCCGGACTTGAATCCGAACGACCCTGACGCTCAGCGGAAGTTTCAGGAGATAAATGAGGCGAACGAGGTGCTTGGCGACCCGGAGAAGCGGAAGAAATACGATGAGTATGGTGAGAATTGGAAACACGCTGATGAGTTCGAGGAACAGCGCAAGCGATATAACGCTCAAGGAGGAGAAGGTTTCGCTGGATTCACTGGAGGAAGTGGCACTTATTGGTCCGCTTCGGATGACGGTAGCGGTTTCTCGGACTTTTTCGAGTCTTTGTTCGGCTCGCGAAAAAGAGGCGGAGGAAGTTCGGCTTATGGCTTCCGGGGGCAGGATTATACCGCTGAGCTGGAGTTGTCTTTGCGGGAGGCCGCGACAACGCACAAGCAGGTGATTACGGTAAATGGTAAGAATCTGCGTATCACCGTTCCGGCGGGCGTGGCCAACGGGCAGACCATAAAGTTAAAAGGACAAGGCGGACCGGGCGTGAATGGTGGGCCAGCCGGCGATTTGTATATCACTTTCGTGATACCGGACGATAGTCGTTTCAAGCGGGTAGGAGATGATTTGTACGAGACCGTCCCGCTGGATTTGTATACGGCTATTTTAGGAGGCGAGCAGGTGATTGATACTTTGGATGGCAAGGTGAAGCTGAAGGTGAAACCGGGTACGCAAAACAATAGCAAGATCCGACTGAAAGGGAAAGGTTTTCCCGTTTATAGACAAGAGGGACGGTTTGGTGATTTGATTGTCACCTATTCGATTGAGATACCGACAAACTTGACGGAGAGGCAAAAAGAGTTGTTCCGGGAAATACAAGGGTTAAATTAAAAACGATGGGTTATGCGAACAGATTTAGTGATTGTCAGTGAATACTGTCAGAAATGTCATATAGATCCCTCTTTTATCGTATTGTTGGAAGAGGGAGGATTGATAAATCTTGATGAGATAGAGGGAGAGAGGTATTTGCCTTCTTCTCAACTTCCCGACGTGGAGCGATACACTCGTATGTATTACGACCTTTCCATCAATATCGAGGGAATCGAGGCTATCCACCATTTATTGGACAGGGTGAGAGGTTTGCAGGACGAGGTGCGGACGTTGAGGAATCGGTTACGATTGTATGAACCTTTCGATTATACATCGATAGAAGATTTTGATTTGTAAGAGTTTAGGTGCGAATAGGTATTGAGGTGTTTAAAGTGAGCGTTTCAATCCCTGTTTTGTTTTCGTACGGCTCCTTTGTTCTTCCATAATCCCAATCGGTAATAGATGTAAGTCATCGTGAGACCGATACAGAGGCTGGCTCCGATGGCCCACCAAATGCCGACACGTCCCCAAATGGAACTGAACCAAGAGGCGAGTGGAATACGAATCAGCCATAAACTGGTAAGGCTGACAATCATAGTGAAAAACGTGTCGCCCGCTCCCCGTAACGCTCCGTTGAAAATATTCAATCCTCCATGTACGATGAAGAATCCGCCCATGATAAGCAAATATTCCTGTCCGATAGCGATTACGTTTGGGTCTCTCGTGAACGCCAACATCATTTTATCCCCGAAGAAATAGATGGCCGTGAATGTGGCGAGGCTCAGCAGGAAGTTTACGAGCATGGCGAATTTCACGCCTTCGCGTACACGGTCGAATCGTCCCGCTCCGATGTTCTGTCCGCAGAATGCGGCTAAGGCTCCGGAGAAGGTCAGAACGGCTTGGATGATAATCGTGTCGATTTTTCCTGCCGCTCCGTACGCGGTAAGCGTATCGGTGCCGAAACCGTTGACGATTCCCAGCAGTGCGATCAGCCCGAGCGCGATAGCGCATTGCTGGACACTGGTAGGCAGCCCAATTCGAAGTCCCTCCTTGAACAAGCCCATATCGAACAAAAGGTCTTTTTTCTTGATGGAGAGCAGTGGGTGCGCGTTGTTCACGTAAACCAACGCCACGCACATACCGATGCCTTGGGCGATGACCGTGGCTCGTGCGGCGCCTTCGATACCCCAATGGAAAACTGCGATGAAAAGCAAATCCAAAACGACATTCAAGACCGTGGTCAGTAAGATGAACAACATCGGGCGGACAGATTCGCCGACACCTCGTAAGATGGAGATGACACTGTTGAATGTGACGAATAGGAATGTTCCGCCAACATAAATCCGAAAATAAGAGACCGCGTAGGGAATCACGTCTTCCGGCGTGTTGGTCAACTTGAACATGGGTTTGGCGAAAATGATTCCCGCGATGGATAGCAGGATTCCCGCCACCAGCATGAAGATGAAAAAGGATGAGAACGCCTTTTGTACTTTCTCATATTGTTTCGCTCCGAAGAATTGGGAGATGACCACGGACGTGCCACTCCCGATGCCTATTACCAAGGAGATAATGAAATAATAGATGAAAAAAGAGGCGGAAACGGCGGCCAAGGCCTGTTTCCCTAAAAACTGGCCGACAATCACGCTGTCGGTGACGTTGTATAGTTGCTGTAAAAGGTTTCCCAGCAATAAGGGAAAGGCGAAGCGTAGGATAACCTGCCATACGGCACCTTTCGTCAAATCTCTGTTCCCGGTTCTCGTACTCAATCCTCCATTTAAAACTTTACAAACTGATGTTTCTCAAAGGTCCTTCAACAAAATATGGTCATTCGCCTTTATCATGTCTTCTCGTGTCTTCAACAAGATTTCCCACTCTTTGTTGAAGAGTTGGTTCGTGTCTATCTTGAAGTTCTCGGAGCCATATTTATCCATGCGGGTGAGCAGGTAACTTACCGTGATCTTGTTCACGTCCACCGCCGGTTGATAATAAGCCACCCTGTCGTCGTCACCGTAATTTACCTCGATGATGATACCTAATTCCGTCAGTAAGTAGAGGATTTGGGTCGTTATGCGGATGGGGATGCGATAAGAGTCGGACAGTTCGTCGGCCGTATAAGGTTTTTCTCCCTTCACGAATCGTTTGATAATCAACGAGGCTATCAGCAGTGTGAGAAAATCCTTATATCGGCGGCTGATGTTCTTGCTGTCTCTCTCGAAGCTGAACTTCTTCACGTTTTGGGAAGCGTAGGAGAGCTCCGCCCCGAACAGGCAAATCAACCAAGAGAGTTGCAACCACAACAATAATAGGGGCAGGGCGGCGAAACTTCCGTAAATGGCGTTATACTTGCTTACCCAGATTTGCCCGCTGATATAGATGAATTGGAACAGCTGGAAAGCGCAACCCGCGAGAATACCCGCTATCAGTCCGTTGGCGAATTTCACCTTCGTGTTGGGTAGGGAGACGTACAAGCCCGTGAACGCGAGTGTCGTGATGAGATAAGGCGCCGTGTGCAGGATGAATTCCACCAAAGGCGTGAAGAATATGTATTGTCCCAGAAACGAGTTTTGCAAGGTGGACACGAAGATGGATAAACCGCTAGAGGCGGTCATCAATACGGGTAATATAAGGAACAAGGCGAGGTAATCGGATATCTTGCGGTACCAAGGTCGCGATTTCTGTATTTGCCAGATATCGTTGAAGGTGTCCTCTACCGACGATATCAGGCTGATTACCGTATAGAGCAACAGGATTAAGCCCGCCCCGATGATGATTCCGCCTTGCGCTTGCGCCAGATAACTGTCCACGAACTCGAAAGCCTTGTTCAGCTCCATCTCGTGTCCGGGAAAATAGGCGAACAGCTCTTGCCGAACGGTATCTTGGAAACCGAATCCTTTCGCTATGCCGAGCAATACGGCCAGCAGCGGGACGATAGCCAGCATCGTGCTGTAAGTGAGGGCCGAGGCCTTGGTTTGCAAATTCTCGTTCTTGAACCCGCGCACGGCAAGGATAATCGTCTTGATGATATTGATATAAAGCTCTTTCAGCCCGCTGACCTCGTTTTCCGTGATTCGCCAGATGTCGTAGGTGATGAAACGGATGGCTAACGCCAGTAGCGCGCTAATCCGTTCTCCGAGAGGTCTCTTTTTTGACTCAGGCTTGTTCTTGGGCATCACTGTCTTGTTTTTAAGATTAGCGAATAAATAAGCAGCCTGCCTGTAAGCCGGGTTCTGTCTCTCCATCACGGATGGAGCGTCTGTCATTTATCTCCGCTTACCGTCACCGATAAGCTTTAGCGGTCTACCCCTCGGCATCGGACGAGCCATCCTACATACGCCGGTATACATGACCTTACAACCCATAAGACGTACGGCGTCTCCTATCGCTAAGAGACCCGGTGAGCTCTTACCTCGCCTTTTCACCCTTACCGGAGCGTTCCGGCGGTCGTTTTCTGTTACGTTACTCTACCCTCGCGAATAGCTTCCCGTTAGGAAGTATGGCGCTCTATGTTGCCCGGACTTTCCTCCCGCCATAGGCGAGCGACAGACCGGCAGGCTGCATGCCGCAAAGATAAGGCTTTCCCTAAAGAAAAAAAAGTCATGCGCCGCTTTTTGGACGGATAGAGGAGGCTTTTGGGCTTCGTTAAGGGGTATCGTGCGGTTTGGAGTCAAGGAAAATCTTGTTTTACCCAGCGAAAAGTCGGATACTCCGTTAGGGAAAAACGGGAAGTAGCCGGTGGAAAGTCTATCTTTAGGCTGCAGATATGTATCTTTAGCTTGAAGATATGTATCTTTAACCTGCAGATATGTATCTTTAGGCTAAAGATAGACTTTATGTCGGCATGTAATGGACTTTTCTCCGTGAGCCTCGCGCTTTTTTATCCTGATGAATGGCCTTTTCTTTTGTCACGCGCATGCTGTCATGATGCCAGTTTGTCAGTGACTGGATTGTTAAAAAGGTACTTTGCATAGCAATGTACCGTTAAGCGCGGTTAAGCCTCAGTTTTAGCCGTTAAAAGTGATGAAAAATGAGGGTGGAATAGAATATCCGCACGTTTTTTGAGTTTTCTTTGTCGTACGAAAACTGTTAAATTTAAATGTTTAATTAAATAGGAAAAGTATGAGACCAATCTGGAAAAATATGCTGGGCGTCGCTGTTATAGCCGCTGTCAGCGTGGGTGCCGCCGTTGGTACGAGCGCTTATCTGATAAATAAGAATCAACAGTCGGCTCAATTGGCGGCCGGAGTCGAGAATACGTTCAAACAGTCGTACCGCTTGACGAATTTCGGTGCGGTGGCGGCCGAGAACACGGACTTTACCGTAGCTGCCGAGAGCGCGGTGCATGGCGTGGTGCATATCAAGGCGACCACAAACGCGCAATCTTCCGAGGGCGGAAGGGAATACATCGACCCGTTCGAATATTTCTTCGGCTTCGGAGGGGGCGGGTTCCAGCGTCCGCAGCCGCAACCGCGCGTGGGTGCCGGCTCGGGTGTCATCATCTCGACGGATGGCTATATCATCACGAATAACCACGTGATAGATGGCGCCGATGAGCTGGAGGTGACCTTGAACGACAACCGGAAGTTCCCGGCCATGGTGATTGGCGCGGATCCTTCCACGGATATCGCCTTGATTAAGATAGAGGCGAAAGATTTGCCCACGATTCCTTTCGGCGATTCCGAAAAATTGAAAGTGGGCGAATGGGTGCTGGCGGTCGGTAATCCGTTCAACCTGACCTCTACGGTCACGGCGGGTATCGTGAGCGCCAAAAGCCGCGGGAATCTCGGCATGAGCCGCGACCGTAGCAAGATAGAGTCGTTCATCCAGACGGATGCCGCCGTGAATCCCGGTAACAGTGGAGGTGCGTTGGTGAACACGAAAGGTGAGTTGGTGGGCATCAATACGGCCATCTATTCCGAGACGGGGAATTTCGCTGGATATTCTTTCGCCGTCCCTATCAGTATCGCAGGTAAGGTGGCGAACGACTTGAAGCAATACGGTACCGTGCAACGCGCCGTCTTGGGCGTGTTGATCCAAGACCCGCAATACGCTCCGGAGGAGGCGAAGAAGAAGTTGAAAGTGCTTGAGGGCGCGTACGTAGGAGGGTTCGCCGAGCGCAGTTCGGCCAAGGAAGCCGGTATCGAGGAGGGCGACATAATCGTGAGCGTGAACGGCGTGAAGGTGAAATCGTCCAGCGCTTTGCAAGAGCAAATCAGCAAATATCGTCCGGGTGACAAGGTGGAGCTGACCGTGAACCGGAACGGCGACACGAAGAAATTCACCGTGGAGCTCCGCAACGCTCAAGGCGGTACGAAAGTGGTAAAGCCTGAGGATGGCACGGAAGTGATGGGAGCCGCTTTCAAGGCGTTGAGCGACGAGCAAAAACGGAAATTGGGTGTAAGCTATGGTATCGAGGTGACGGGCCTGACGGACGGTAAACTGAGAGAGGCTGGTATAAAGAAGGGCTTTATCATCATGATAGTGAACAACCAGCGGATTTCCACTTCGGAGGATTTGGAGAAAATCGTGGAGAACATCTTGCATGGACGCTCGGACGAACAAGGTTTGTTCATCAAAGGCTTTTATCCGAATGGTCGGACGAAATATTACGCTATCGATTTAGGTGAATAGGATATAAGCGTAGAAAGATTGTTAAAGGTTTATAATTGGCCGGACGATAAATCCCGTCCGGTCAATTCTTTTCGATATAAATAATTATCTTTGCAACCCGTATTCTCAATTGAAATGATAAATGAGGCAATTAAAGATCACAAAATCCATTACTAACCGTGAGAGCGCTTCGCTTGATAAGTATCTTCAGGAAATAGGTCGTGAGGATCTTATTACGGTGGAAGAAGAAGTGGAATTGGCGCAAGCTATAAAAAGGGGAGATCGTAAGGCTTTGGAGAAGTTGACGCGAGCGAATCTCCGTTTTGTCGTTTCCGTGGCAAAACAATATCAAAATCAAGGATTGAGTTTGCCGGATTTGATTAATGAAGGTAATTTAGGATTGATCAAAGCTGCCGAGAAGTTTGACGAGACGAGAGGTTTCAAGTTCATCTCTTATGCCGTATGGTGGATTCGCCAGTCTATCTTGCAGGCGTTGGCGGAGCAGTCGAGAATCGTGCGTCTTCCCCTGAATCAAGTGGGCTCTTTGAATAAGATCAGTAAGGCGTTCTCTAAATTCGAGCAGGAGAATGAGCGGAGGCCGTCTCCCGAGGAATTGGCGGAAGAGTTGGATATCCCGGTGGATAAGATTTCCGATACGTTGAAAGTGTCGGGACGGCATATTTCCGTGGACGCTCCATTCGTGGAGGGTGAGGATAACAGCCTTCTGGACGTGCTCGTGAACGATGACGCTCCTGTCGCCGACCGTTCGTTGATGAATGAGTCTCTGTCGAAAGAGATTGATAGGGCGCTCGCCACGTTAACCGAAAGGGAGTGCGAGATTATCAAGATGTTTTTTGGCATCGGATGCCAGGAGATGACATTGGAGGAGATAGGCGATAAATTCGGTCTTACGAGAGAGCGTGTCCGTCAAATCAAGGAGAAAGCGATCCGGAGATTAAGGCAAGGGACCCGCAGCAAGCTCCTTAAATCGTATTTAGGCTGATTCCAATAATAATAGTTTCGTATATCGAAGGCTTCTAAATCCGCTTGGAATTTAGAAGCTTTTATTTTTTTGCAAATTTGTCATTGAATCATAGTGGATATAACATGGATCGTGAACTTCTATATCGATTGAAAGAGGGAGACCGAAAAGCTTTCGACGCTGTTTATTGGCGTTATAGCTCGAAGGTATATAATACGGTCTTGTATCTACTGAATGACCCGGATTTGGCGGAAGATGTGGTTCAAGAACTTTTCCTGACCGTTTGGGAGAAGCGGGAACAGATTCAGCCGGACCTTAACTTTGAGGCGTATATCAGCGTTATCGCCCGTAATTTGGCTTATCATTATGTGGAGAAAACGCTGCGTGGTAGTCATTTGGAGATTGGTCTTGATGCCGTGGACGTGGCGGTATCGTCCGGCGAGGAAGATTTGGAGGCGGAATCGTTACGGGAATATATTTTTCGTGTGATTTCACATTCCCGGAGATGCGCCGGAAGGTTTTTATCATGAGCCGTTTCGAGTGTCTGTCGCATGCGGAAATCGCTAAGAGGTTTTCCTTGTCGGAACGTACGGTGGAGTCGCACATTTATTTGGCGTTAAAAGAGCTTCGTAAGGTATTGAGTTTGGATAATAAGGTGATTTTGTTTGTTTTTATTAACTTGTCCTTTTTACCTTCCTCCATAATTATAAAATAAAGTTAAATGTAAGAATGTTTCAGATACACGTTAAGTAGTTCCGATGCTTGACTGACTATTACATATAAACAGGCGAATATATGAAAGTAGAGTTACTGCATCGATTAATAGCTGGTACGATTACCGAAGAGGAGAATCGGCGGTTGAAAGAGTGGTTTCGGCGATCCACGTCCAAGGAAGAGTTTTTCCGGATGTTCGATACGGCGTGGGACAACGCTTCGGAAGAAATGCCGCAAGAGGTGCAGGAGCGTATATTCCAACGGCTGAATCTGGAATTGGATGACTCGATTAAGAAGAAAGAGGAGGAAGAGGTAAAAGAATCCTCTGCGAGAGTGAGCCGTTCGGTGAAATTCCGGCCTTGGCTGCGTGAGGTGATGAAAATAGCGGCAGTTGTCGCTCTTACTATCACTTGCGGTTTTTATTTTTATCATTCCGAGAAAAAAGAGTGGCTGGCCTCGGTGAATACGATTATGGTTCCGGACGGGCAGCGAGTGAATCTGGAACTTCCTGATGGAACGATGGTTTGGTTGAATGCTGGAACAAAGTTGGTCTATCCGGCCGTTTTTGCGGATAAACGTCGTGAGGTGGAATTGGAAGGTGAGGGTTATTTCGAGGTGTCTCCGGATAAGAGACATCCCTTCGTGGTTCGTACGGAGAAATGTGACATCGAAGTGCTGGGTACGAAATTTAATGTGGAGGCTTACGTTGATAGGGAGGAGTTTTCCACGGCGTTGATGGAAGGTTCGGTGAAAGTGCAAGAGCATGGCAAAGCGTCGAAGTCGGTCTTGTTAAAACCCAATCAAGAGGTTCGTTTGGCTAAGGACGGCTTAGAGGTTTTTCCGATTGAGGATTACGACCGGTTTCGTTGGCGTGATGGCTTGATTTGTTTTACAGACATGGCGTTTCCTGAGTTGATGCGGCGTTTCGAGAGGTGTTACGGCATATCGATTGTCATAGAGAATAAGCGTTTGGATGATTATATCTGTAGTGGTAAGTTTCGTGTATCGGACGGATTGGATAACGCTTTACGAATCTTGCGGCGGAACGCTCGGTTCTCCTTCGAGCGGAATGAGGAAAACACGATTATTTATATTAAATAGAAGTTTAATCTTAAAAAAGAAATGCCTATGAAACACGGACTTATTTTAATCTTATCGTAAGAAAAATGCCGACAGGTATTCACATATCCCCATCGGCATCACCAACACAATTAAAAATAACTGTATTAAACTTTTTAGCAATCACAAAGGTATGAATAAAAACATTTTGTCGTGGGGTTTTCCGTGTAAAACCCGGCGAGACAAACATTTTTTAAGAAAAATGAAAATATTCGGTATCTGCTTATTCGCTTTAGGATTTTGCTTACATGCGGAGAACTCGAACTCCCAAAACGTTCGTGTCACCATGAGGCAAAACGATATCACATTGCGGGAGGTCTTGAACGATATCGAGAAACAGACGGACTACTTGTTCGTGTATGACAAACGGGTAAACGTAAATCATAGGGTTTCCGTGAATTCCACGGACCGTCCGCTGGAAGAGGTATTGACGCGATTGTTCGAGAATACGAACATCACATATAACGTAGATGGAACCTATATCATCTTATCACCGAAAAACACGAGCGTGAGCGCGACCTCTTTGATTTCTATCGCCCAACAAGATGGAAAAACCGTAACCGGAATAGTGAAAGACGTGAACGGCGAATCCATCATTGGGGCGAATGTCGTGGAAAAAGGCACTACCAACGGAACGATAACCGATATGGACGGGAAGTTCACGATAACAGTTTCTAAAGGTGCGATTTTGGAAGTCTCGTATATAGGGTATTTGTCTCATAATATCACGGTAGGTAATGAGAATTCTTACACCGTTTCCCTTAAGGAAGATACCCAAAGCTTAGATGAAGTGGTGGTGGTTGGTTATGGTACAATGAAGAAAAAACTGGCGACAGGGGCGACATTACAAGTGAAAGGTGATGATTTAGCTAAATTAAATACGACATCTCCTTTGACCGCTATGCAAAGTCAATCACCTGGTATGCAAATCGTGCAGAATTCAGGTTTACCTGGGAGTGGATACAAAGTGAATATACGAGGTTTAGGCACACTCGGCGATTCTGCTCCTTTAGTAGTAATTGACGGTATTATTGGGGGAGATTTGAATTCGTTAAATGCGGCTGATATTGAAAGTATAGATGTGTTGAAGGATGCTGCTTCAGCTGCTATTTACGGTGCTCGTGCAGCGAATGGCGTTATTTTGGTAACCACAAAGTCTGGTAAAGATGGGAAAACATCTATATCCTACGATGGGTATGTTGGAATTCAAAATCCGGGTAAGACTTTGGATGTGTTGGATGCTTATCAATATTTGGATTATCTGAATGAAGCGACAGATAATAGTGGATTGGCACGTTTGGATTTCGCTACGGCTATCCCTCGTTATCAGGATTTAATGAATGGCACTTGGAACGGTACAAATTGGATTGATGAATATACGAAAAAAAACGCTTTTACTCAAAACCATGCATTTAATTTGACGAGTGGAAATTCAAAGAGTACCATGTCGTTAGGTTTAACATATACTACCCAAGATGCGGTTTTGGGAAATCCAAATGCGATGAAGTATGAACGTTATACCGCTCGATTAAACTCAGATCATATCATCTTAAAGTCTGGCAATCGGGATATTATTAAAATTGGAGAGCGTGTATTATATACGGCGGTAAATAATAAGAATTCAGGAATGAATCTTGGTTTATATGGAAGCAATGTACGGGCGGTGAATTTAATGCTTCCTGTTATGCCTGTTTACGATGAAAACGGGGAATTTACAAAAACTATCCCATTAGCATCCACTATGGGAAATCCAATTGCTTCCAGTTATTATAAAAACTCTCAGAATTCTAACAGTACTCGATCATTAAGTGGTAATATTTATTTAGAAATCTCACCAATCAAGAATTTGCGTTTGAAAACGTCTTTCAACTTATACATGAGCGATTACTCTTCTAGAGGATATTTGCCTGTTTATGAGGTAAGTATGACGGATTATAATCCAGAAGCTCAAGTCTCTCAGTCAAAGTGGAATTCTTTAGGATATCAGTGGGAGAATACGATTTCTTATGATTGGACATTGAAAGATAAACATACATTTAATTTTGTGTTAGGGCAATCTATAGAGAAATCTGGGCTGGGTGATAATTTATCAGGAACAAACATTAATCCTATATATGATGGTTTCGATTTCGCCTATTTGTCTAATTGCAAACTACTTGTTATGGGAAAAACATCAGTATCAGGGGCACCTTTGACACGAAATCAATTAGTATCTTTCTTTGGCCGTATTAATTATAATTACATGGAAAAGTATTTGCTGACATTGGTTATGCGTGCCGATGGTTCCTCAAACTTCGCTAGAGGTAACCGTTGGGGATATTTCCCTTCTGTATCGGCTGGTTGGGTAATTTCCAATGAAAGTTTCATGGAAAACACGAAAGACTGGTTGGATTTCTTAAAACTAAGGGTAAGTTGGGGACAAAATGGAAATCAATCCATTAGTAATTTCCAATACTTGGCAAGCTATATCTTGGGCGGAATTAAGGACTATACGTTTGGAACGGATAAAACCGTTTGGGATACAGGTGCCTACGTGAATATTATGCCTAATCCGGATATTACTTGGGAGACTTCCGAACAGATAAATGTGGGTGTAGATGCTCGTCTTTTTAATGGTCGTATGTCTGTTACCGCAGATTGGTATCGTAAAAATACGAAAGATTGGTTGGTCCAAGCTCCTATTTTGGCTTCTTATGGAGTGTCGGCACCGTACATTAATGGAGGGGCGATTAGAAATCAAGGATTTGAGTTTTCTTTAGGATGGAATGATCAAATAGGAGACTTTACTTATAGCACTAATGTGAATTTGTCGTTCAATAAAAATGAGGTAACACAAATCGCAAATGAAGAGGGTATTATACGTGGTGCGAACGAGATATTCACAAACAGTGGTACTGAAATTTATCGTGCGGAAGTAGGTAAACCTATTGGGTATTTTTATGGTTATAAAACGTTAGGTATTTTCCAAAATCAAGAACAAATAGACAATTATTCTGGAGCTATTTTGGAAGGAACTATGCCTGGAGATGTAATTTTTGCGGATTTAAATAAAGATGGTGTTATTAATGATGATGATAAAACTGAGATTGGAAATCCAAATCCTGATGTGACAATGGGTTTGTCTATTAATTTGGGTTATAAAGGATTTGACTTGGGCATTGTAGCGAATGGAGCTTTTGGACATCAAATAGCTACATGTTTACGTACTCCAGCATTTCCGATGAATAACCTGCCAACTCAATATTGGGAAAATAGGTGGTATGGAGAGGGAACCTCTAATCGTTATCCAAGAATTACTTATGATTTAAATTCTAGTTGGTTAAATTATTCTGATATTTATATGGAGAATGCTAATTTCTTGAGGATTCAAAATATAACATTGGGATATGATTTTAAACATTTGTTCCCATCCATGCCGTTACAGCAAGTACGTTTATATGTGACAGGACAAAATTTGTTTACGATTACAGGATATTTTGGTGCGGATCCTGAGGTTGGTTATGCTGCGGAATCATGGGCTAAAGGATGTGATATAGGATTCTATTCTGTCCCAAAATCAGTGTTGTTTGGTGTCAATCTTAAATTTTGATAAAATGAATGCGTTAAAAAATATAACTAATTTAAGTATAGGGATTATTGTTTGTGGATGTCTTGCGTTAAGCAGTTGTGAGGATTTTTTGGATACCACGGATTATTTGAATAAAAATGATAGTAACTTTCCTAAAACAGAGGAAGATTTAAGTTCTTTATTGACAGGTTTATATGGGACTATGATTCGAAATTCCACTGGAGGAACTTTCCTATTAGGTGGATATTCTTCGGATGAACAGTTCGGAGGAGGAGGAACTGTGGATATGCTCAATCATGGTATAACTACGATGTTGAAAACTTCGGAGAATATGTTGTCTGGAAACTGGAGTAATTTATATTCTGGAATTTATAATGCTAATAAATTGTTGGAAGTAATCGATGTCGTGGAGTTTCAAAACGAGACAGAACGTACGACCATTAAAGGTGAAGCGCATTTTATGCGGGCATATTTTTATAGTGAATTGACTAAATTATTTGGAGATGTTCCTTTATATACGACAACGGAGGTTTCGAATATTCCTCGTACTCCGGCCAAGGAAATTTTTGCGGTGATAGCGTCTGATTTAAAATTAGCGATAGAGCTACTCCCAAATACTCCTATTCAGGGTATGGCGGCAAGCCGTTTAGGACATGCAACTAAATGGGCGGCTGAGGCTTTTTTAGCTCGTGAATTCTTATTTTATACGGGTTATTATAAAGATACGGCTATGCCTTTGTCAGATGGGAGCACTTTATCGAAAGATGAGGTAATTAATTATTTGAATGATTGCATTAGCAATAGTGGTCATGGATTAGTGCCTGATTTCCGTAGTTTATGGTTTTATACGAATGAAGCTACAGGTGACGATTATCCGTATAATAAAGAAACGGGTTCTGTATGGATTGGTGAAGATCTCTCAAATGTTGAGTCTGTGTTCGCCATGAAATTTAATGTTAATGGTAGTTGGGGTAATCCTTATGCTACAAATTATGTATCTGTTTGTTTTGGTTTGAGGAATTTAGGAAGTTTAGCGGATGGATTCCCCTTTGGATATGGGTATGGGTATGGTCCTGTCAATTCTAGATTTGCGGAAGAATGGAAAGCTGAAGATCCGGATGACATTCGTTATAAAACAAGTATTATTGATCTTAACGATCCAAGTGAGGGAATACCTAATTATGATGAAGGATTTGATATGTCATGGGAGACGGGTTATATTTTAAAGAAATATGCGCCGATGACTTGTTGGAGAAATGCGGACAAAACGGAAGCTTGGCCTGCGGCATGTGAATTGTTTGGAGCGAAAAATGATTCTTATTTTTCCAATTTGCAAGATATTTATCTAATTCGTTTTGCGGATGTTTTATTGATGCATTCGGAATTGACACAAACGGTCGACGGAATTAATCGAGTGCGTGCTCGTGTAGGTTTAGAACCGATAGGTGGATATAGCTTTGAGGCTTTGAACAAGGAACGCCATCATGAGTTGGCATTTGAGGGCGTGAGATATTACGATCTTTTTCGTTGGTACGGTCCGGATCAAGCAGGGGCAATCGTTGACAGGAGTAAAAATGGTGTAGTTGTGGAGCATGCTAATGTACCTACGGTAGTCAATTTGAATTTGACGAAAAGAGTTAAAGAGACCGGTGGGTTCTTGCAAATACCCCAATCCCAAATAAATTTGTTAGACGGAGTATTGACTCAAAATCCGGGTTGGGCTTTACCTGACATATTATTCTCTTGGTGATTTGTCAGTTTTGATGAGTTTAGATGTTTTTAAGTTAATGGATAGATATAAGCTGGAAGCGGACGAGGACAAGCTAAAGGAGAAAAGTCCGTGGGGTTAGGAGAAAAGTTGGAAAGCCGGCGGAAAAAGCGTGAGACCGCCGAGGAAAAGTCTATCTTTAAGCTAAAGATATGTATCTTTAGGTTGCGGATATGTATCTTTAGCCTAAAGATAGAGAATTCCTTGGGTGTCGTGAACTTTTTCCTGTGTCGTCTGACGTTTTTTCCGGCGTCTTTTCTCTTTTTCTTCCTTATATCGAATTTGCGTTAAAACAATGTATAAGTAATATCGTGAAACTTTTATCGTTCCAAAAAATCGTATGTAGATGAGGAACGTTTTATGGGGTGATTTAAAAAAGGCAGAAAGAAGATGACACGAAAGAAGATAATAGGCGGGCTTATTGGACTCTTGTTTTGTTGGCAAATGAACGCCCAACAAGAGTTGTCTTGGGAAGAATTACGCGAACGGTATGAGTTCCCTACATGGTATACGGAAGCTCGTTTTGGCATTTGGGTGACAATAGGACCGCAATCGCAGCCTGAACTGGGAGGTGGTTGGTATGCCCGCCACATGTTTATGTTTATGGAAGATGTGGGGCCGCAACAGTTCGGTAAAAACGCATATGCGTATCACAAGAAAACATACGGGCCACAATCGGAGAAAGGATATACGGAGGTGATTCGTCAGTGGAAAGCCAAGAATTTGGATACCGATGAGTTGGTAAGATATTTTAAGTCTTTAGGGGCGAAATATATTGTCGTTCATGCGAACCATCATGACCATTTTGACAATTTTGCGTCCTCGTATCATCCGTGGAATTCCGTGAACATGGGCCCGCGCAAAGATATCGTAGGGCTTTTTGAAAAATCGGTTCGCAAGTTCGGATTGCCATTTGGCGTCAGTTCGCATGATGACCGTTTCTTGAGTTGGTGGCTTCCGGCTTTTGGTGCGGATACGTCTGGCGCTTATAAGGGAATTCCTTATGAAGGTCGGATGAGCGAGGCGGACGGAAAAGGGAAATGGTGGGAAGGATATGATCCCGCCCAACTATATGGTTTACCTCCGGAGCGACGTACTCCGGAGTATGAAGACAGCGTTAAACATATCTATATGCTCCGTCAGCAGGAATTGGTGACTAAATATAACGTGGATCTTTTATGGGTAGACGGTTATGGTTTCCCTTATGGAGAGTATGGGAAAGAGGTTTTCCGGACGATGTTTAACAATAGCCTGAAGCGTCATGGCAAAATAGAAGCTGTAGGGATCGCGAAAGTGGATGATGAGCCGATGTTGGTGAGAGACATAGAGGCGGGCGTGGCTGACAGCATCTTACCTTTCTCATGGGACGGAATATTTATTTTCACGCATTGGTTTTATAAAAAAGATAATCCTTCGATGCATAACGCCCGTACGATTATCGAGCTTTTGAGCGATATAGTGAGTAAGAATGGAAATATGCTGTTGAACGTTGAGTTGAAGGGAGACGGGACGATTCCTGAGGAACATAAAGCCATATTGGACAGTATCGGGGAATGGATAAGGATTAATCATGAGGCGATTTACGGCAGTACCCCTTGGCACGTTTATGGGGACAATTTAAATTCTTGCTTGCGGGAGAAAGAGAGGAATATCGTTAACGCGGATACCGAGACCGTGGAAAGAGAAGCTACAAAAGAGAATTTTAACGCACGAACGGTGAACAGCACACCTTATGGGCATGATGAGGTACGTTTCACCGTGGTTGGTGAAAAATTATACGCTTTTGTGCTTAATCCGGAAACCGGATTTATAGAATTACCAGCTTTGGGTTTGTCCTCAAAAGGCTCGAATAAGATTCGTTCGGTCCGGATGTTGGGAAGCGACCAAAAGATTGACTTTGAACAAAACGAGGAAAAACTGATTTTGAGAATCCCGAATAAACGGCCTACTCCTTATACGGTCGTATTTGAGGTAGACGGTGTTATTGATTGATTTTATTATAAATGTAACATGAAAAAAAACAGCTTAATATTATTATTGTTGTCCTTCTGTATGGCAAATCCCTCATACGTGAATGGGACGGAGGAAGGATTGAAAGAGGATTTGGACCAATATAACGTGGTTTGGTCTACTCCCGGTGGGAACGCTTCCGGGGCGATGCCGATAGGGAACGGCGAGGTGGGAGCGAATGTCTGGATGGAGGATAACGGGAATCTCTTGTTTTATTTGTCCCGCACCGACGCATGGGCTGAGAATTCCTCGTTTTATAAATTAGGACGGGTACGGATTTCCTTGTATCCCGCGTTGCCGGTAGAAGGTACGCGGTTTCAGCAAAAGTTGAATCTCAAGGAGGGAAAGATAGAGATTGAGATGAATAACGGGGGGCGTAACGTGCGATTGGATT
>CASEGC010000137.1 GCA_949287365.1 uncultured Parabacteroides sp. | reverse complement strand
CGTTCCTTTAACAATTTTATTGCCAACTCGCTCTCTGCCATAGCTGCATACTGCTTCTTTGAAAAGAAGCCCACCATTGATATTTGTTTTGTCAAAGACGGGCAACTTATGATGTTTTGAATTATTTCGAACTCACGTTATATTATATTATAAAAAGCCTCGTGTTTCCCAAACACGAGGCTTTTTATTGAATGTTAGGCGTGTAATGTGATTATGCCTCTTCTTTCTTTTGGACGGAAGTCGTGATTTTCTGCTCTTCCTTATCGAAATCCACGATAATCTTGTCGCCTTCTCCAACGGAAGCTCGGATAATCATTTCCGCCATCTCGTCCTCCAGATATTTTTGGATAGCTCGTTTTAATGGGCGTGCGCCGAATTGGATATCATAGCCTTTGGTGGCGATAAAATCTTTCGCGGCTTCCGTGATGGACAACTCGTAGCCCAAGTTGGTCACACGTTGATACAATCCTTGTAATTCGATATCGATGATCTTATGGATGGCGGCCTTGTCGAGTTGGTCGAACATGATAATATCGTCGATACGATTCAGGAACTCCGGGGCGAAAGCCTTGTTCAAGGCCTTCTGTATCACGCTACGGGAGAAATCCTTGTCGGGCTCTCCATTGGCCTGGGTATTGAAACCGACACCCCTTCCAAAATCTTTCAGCTGACGTGTACCGATATTGGATGTCATAATCAGAATCGTGTTCTTGAAGTCGATTCGCCTGCCTAAACTATCGGTCAATCTTCCTTCGTCCAATACTTGTAACAGTAGATTGAACACGTCAGGATGCGCCTTCTCTATCTCGTCCAATAGTACGACAGAGTAGGGCTTGCGACGTACTTTCTCCGTCAATTGTCCTCCTTCCTCATAACCCACATATCCGGGAGGCGCTCCGATTAAACGGGAAACGGCGAATTTCTCCAGATACTCGCTCATGTCGATGCGGATTAAAGCGTCCGCCGAATCGAACAAGTATTCCGCCAGTTTCTTGGCGAGGTGGGTTTTCCCGACACCGGTAGGGCCCAAGAACATGAATGTGCCGATAGGCTTGTTCGGATCTTTCAACCCGATGCGGTTTCTTTGGATAGCCTTCACTATTTTTTGTACGGCCTCGTCTTGCCCTACGACTTTGCTTTTTAGCACGTCCGCCATTTCCAGTAGCTTGACATTCTCCGCTTTTGCTATGCGCTGTACCGGAACACCGGACATCATCGCTACCACTTCCGCCACTTTCTCCTCATCCACGGTCTCGCGGTGTTCTTGCAACTCCTGTTCCCATTTGGCTTTCGCCGCCTCCAGTTGCAGCAAATAACGGCGTTCTTGGTCACGGAAGCTGGCCGCCAACTCGAAGTTTTGCGACTTTACGGCCGCCAATTTCTCGTTTTTCGTATCCTCTATTTGCGCTTCCAGCGTTTCGATATTTTTTGGGACGACGATATTGGAGATATGCACGCGGGAACCTGCCTCGTCCAACGCGTCGATAGCCTTGTCTGGGAAGTTACGGTCGCTGATATATCTTTCCGTCAGTTTCACGCAAGCCTGTAGAGCGTCTTCCGTATAGATGACGTTATGATGTTCCTCATAACGGGGCTTGATGTTCCGTAATATCTGTAGCGTCTCTTCTGCCGTGGTCGGGTCTACTATCACTTTCTGGAAACGCCGTTCCAGCGCCCCGTGCTTCTCGATATTCTTCCTGTACTCGTCCAGCGTGGTCGCTCCGATGCATTGTATCTCGCCTCTCGCGAGGGCGGGTTTCAGCATGTTGGCCGCGTCCATGGAGCCGGACGCGGAACCCGCGCCTACGATCGTATGAATCTCGTCGATGAAGAGGATGATGTTCGGATTCTTTGACAGCTCGTTCAATATCGCCTTGATGCGCTCCTCGAATTGTCCGCGGTATTTCGTCCCGGCGACGATAGAGGCCATATCCAGGCTGATAACCCGTTTATCGAACAGCACCCTCGATACCTTGCGTTGCACGATGCGTAAGGCCAGTCCTTCCACTATGGCGGATTTACCTACTCCGGGCTCGCCAATCAGCACGGGGTTGTTCTTTTTCCGGCGGCTCAGTATCTGTGCGAGGCGTTCGATTTCCTTCTCCCGCCCGACGATGGGGTCCATTCTGTTCTCCGCCGCGGCGCGGGTCATGTCCGTGCCGAAATTGTCCAATACGGGCGTGTCGTTGGACGACTTCGACTGCGCCGCGCTCGCGCCGGCGGAAGGGCGGGATGTCTCCTGGCGAGAGGGGTAGTTTTCCTCTTCCTCGTCCTCTTCCTCCTCGTTCGTGTATCCGTCCTCGAACAGGTCGGAATCCTCCTCGTAGGTTTCGTCCGCGTTCGACGGATTCCTGCCTATTAGCGCGTTATAAACCTCTCGGTAAGAAATGCCCGCCTCGTTCAATATTTTGGCCGCCACGTTGAACTCTTCTTTTAATATCGCTAAAAGTAGGTGCTCCGTGCCTGTCTCCTCTTTCTTGAATAGGCGAGACTCCAACACGCTCATCCGCAAGACACGCTCGGTGGTCTTGCTCACGGTAATCTCATGTTGGATAGAATCTTCAGAGTCAAGGGTGTTTTTTATTTCTGCTTCGATTTTCCGTTTAATGCCTATCGGGTCGGCGTGCAATTCACGCAGTATGCGTATGGCCTCGCCTTCTCCTTCGCGGATGATGCCAAGCATCAGGTGCTCGGGTCCGATATAGCTGTTTTGGAGCCTTGCCGCCTCCTCGCGACTGAACTCGATCACGTCAAACAATCTTTTTGAATAATTCTTCATGCTAATATTATAATGTAGACTACGCGAAAGTACATAATCTATTCCAACTCCTATCAAATTTCGTGCCATATTTCCGCGGGCGTTTTTGGGCAGGGAAGAAAAAACGCTCTTCCTATGGGAAAATCTCGCGGAAGCCCGAGGAAAAGTTTCTTGGGCCGCATAAAAAGTCTATCTTTAGGTTGAAGATATATATCTTTAGCTTAAAGATATGTATCTTTAGGCTTGCGATATGTATCTTTAGGCTAAAGATAGAGTTTTTCCTTGCGGGAACGGGATTTTTCTCCGGCGTTCTCAAGTTTTTTTCTTGCGGTCGCTTGTTTTTCCTCCTTACGAATGGCTTTTGGATGCGCCCGATTGCGGAAATACAAATTTTAAAGGCGAAAACTTTCGTAATATAGGGAAAAGCCTTACCTTAGTGGACTTTTTCAGAGGAGAGATATTGAGTGTAATTAATATAAAACTAAATGGTTGATCAAGACAGAATTATAAAGATTAACATCGAAGAGGAGATGAAAACCGCTTACATTGATTATTCAATGTCGGTGATTGTTTCACGCGCTCTTCCCGATGTTAGGGATGGTTTTAAGCCGGTTCATCGCCGAATCTTGTTTGGAATGAATGAATTGGGGAACACATCCGACAAGCCTTATAAGAAATCTGCGAGAATAGTTGGTGAAGTTTTAGGTAAATATCATCCGCATGGCGATTCGTCAGTGTATTTCGCCATGGTACGCATGGCCCAGGCGTGGTCGATGCGTTATCCGTTGGTAGACGGGCAAGGGAATTTTGGTTCGGTGGACGGGGATAGCCCGGCCGCGATGCGTTACACGGAGGCTCGGTTAAGCAAGTTGGCGGAAGAGATGCTCCGGGATATAGATAAGGATACGGTTGATTTCCAACTGAATTTTGACGATACGCTGAAAGAGCCGACGGTACTGCCTACCCGTATCCCGAATTTGTTGGTGAACGGAGCTTCAGGTATAGCGGTCGGTATGGCGACCAATATGGCGACTCACAATCTTAGCGAGGTGCTGGATGGGTGTGTCGCATATATCGACGCGAGGGGAGACATTGACGTGGAGGGCCTGATGCGTTATATCAAGGCTCCGGATTTCCCGACAGGCGCTACCATCTATGGTTACGCGGGCGTGAAGGACGCTTTCGAGACGGGCCGGGGACGTGTCGTCCTGCGGGGTAAGGCGGAGATAGAGCAAGGTAATGGACATGAGAAGATTATCATTACGGAAATCCCTTATCTGGTTAATAAGGCGGAGTTGATTAAGGACATCGCCAATTTGGTCAACGAGAAACGCATCGATGGAATTTCCAACGTCAACGACGAGAGCGACCGTCAGGGAATGCGTATCGTAGTAGACGTGAAGCGAGACGCGAATTCGAGTGTCGTATTGAATAAATTATATAAACTGACAGATTTGCAGTCCTCTTTCAGCGTGAATAACATCGCGTTGGTGAACGGAAGACCTAAATTGCTTAATCTGAAAGATTTGATAAAGGCGTTCGTGGACCATCGCCATGAGGTCGTGATCCGGCGTACGAGGTTCGACTTGAGGAAGGCGGAGGAACGGGCGCACATCTTGGAAGGCTTGATTATCGCTTCCGACAATATCGACGAGGTGATAGCTATCATTAAGGCCTCCAAAAGTCCTCAGGAGGCGATGGAGCGTTTGATGGAACGTTTCTCCTTGTCGGAAGCGCAGTCCCGCGCTATCGTGGAGATGAGGCTTCGGCAGCTGACCGGCCTTGAGCAGGATAAATTGCGCGCCGAGTACGAGGAAATCGAGAAGTTGATTACTTATTTGAAAGAGATATTGGAGAATGACGACCTTTGTATGAAGGTCATCAAAGACGAGCTGCTGGAAATCAAGGACAAATACGGCGACGAACGCAAGACGGATATCGTGTACGCCTCGGAGGAGCTGAACCCGGAGGATTTCTATGCGGACGATGAGATGATTATCACCGTGTCTCATCTGGGATATATCAAACGGACTCCTTTGAGCGAGTTCAAGGCGCAAGGGCGCGGAGGCGTGGGAGCGAAAGGCACGGATACCCGCGAGGAGGATTTCGTGGAATATATTTACGCGGCGTCCATGCATGCCACTTTGCTGTTCTTCACGGCTAAGGGTAAATGTTATTGGTTGAAGGTGTTCGAGATTCCGGAAGGGGCGAAGAACGCGAAGGGACGCGCTATCCAGAATTTGCTGAATATAGAGCCGGGAGACAAGGTGCAGGCTTTCATCCGGGTGAAGAAGCTGACGACGGATATGGATTTCATCAACTCCCATTATCTGTTGTTCTGCACGAGAAAAGGCGTGATAAAGAAGACGTTGCTGGAGGCTTATTCCCGTCCTCGTCAGAATGGCGTGAACGCTATCACGTTGCGTGAGGATGATGGCTTGATACAAGTGTGTATGACCAATGGAAACAATGAGGTGATTATCGCTAACCGGAACGGTCGCGCGATTCGTTTCCATGAGAGCGCCGTCCGAGTGATGGGACGTACCGCCTCGGGCGTGAAAGGCATGACCTTGGACGAGGACGGTAGCGATGAGGTAGTCGGTATGGTCTGCGTTAAAGATAAGGAGCAAGAGACGGTGCTTGTCGTGTCCGAGCAAGGCTACGGTAAACGTTCGTTGATAGAGGATTACCGTATAACGAATCGGGGCGGAAAAGGCGTGAAGACGCTCAATATCACGGAGAAAACGGGTAAATTGGTCGCTATCATGAACGTGACGGATAAGAACGATTTGATGATTATCAATAAATCAGGAATCGCCATCCGGACAAAAGTCTCTGATTTGAATATCATTGGGCGCGCTACTCAAGGGGTACGTCTGATTAATCTGGAAAAACGAAATGATGAGATCGCTTCCGTTTGCAAGGTCATGTCCGAAAGCGAGGAAAAAGCGGCCGAGGAAAAGGCGGAGCGAGAGTTTATGGAAAATAGGGAAAACGAGATAAAATGATTTTAAACAAATAGAAATTATTAATTACAAATTACAATTACAATTACAATGAAACGAGTTTTATTTACAGTAGCGTTATGTATCGCGGCATCGGCTTGCTTCGCTCAGAAGAAAGCGGTAAAGGAGGCGGAAAGTATAGCCAAGGGAGCGAATCCTGATTTTACGGAGGCTAGAACTCTTATCAAAGGAGCTTTGGAGAACCCTGAGACAAAAGACCAGGCGCAGACTTGGTATGTCGCTGGATTCGTGGAGGATCAGCAGTTCAATATCGAGAAGACCAAACAGATGTTGGGCCAGCAACCGAACGAGCCTGTCATGTACGAGGCTTTGAGCAATTTGTGGCCTTATTTCGAGAAGTCTTATGAGTTGGACCAGCAACCGAATGAGAAGGGTAAGATCAAGCCTAAGTATACGAAAAAGATAAAAGGCATAGTGAGCGCCGACCATGTATTCTATATCAATGGTGGAGCTTATTATTTCGACCAGAAAGATTATAAGAAGGCTTATGATTTCTTTGAGCAATATTTGAGAATCAGCAACCACCCGATGTTCGAGGGCGAAAAGGTGGCCGAGCGGGATTCAAACTATATGACGGTTCAATTTTATGCGGCCGTGGCGTCAATGCAGTTAGGTGATTCGAAAACGGCTATCGCCGCGTTGAATCGCGCTAAAGATACGGATTACAGAGCGAATGACGTGTATCAATACTTGTGCTATGAATACGAGCAGGCTAAAGATACCGTGAATCTGGAGAAAACGTTGGAGGAAGGATTGGTGAAATTCCCGGATGAGCCATATTATCTGTTGAGTCTTATCAACGTGTATATTTACTCTAACCGTAATGAGAAGGCGATCGAGTCTTTGAATGCCGCTATCACCAAGGACCCGAAGAATCCTCAGCTTTATGACGTGATGGGACGTGTTTACGAGACGGGTATGAAAGATTACGCCAAGGCGGAAGAGTATTTCAAGAAGGCTTTGGAAATCAATCCTGAGTATATCGAGTCTATCTCTAATTTAGGCCGTGTATATTACAATCAGGGTGTGAACTTGCGTGACGAGGCAAGCCGGATCAATGACGCTAAGGAATATCAGGTAGAGTTGGAGAAAGCGAACGCCTTTTTCAAGCAAGCGATGCCGTATTTCGAGAAGGCTCATCAAATGAAGCCGGAGGAGAGAGAGTACATGATCGCTTTGAGAGGTATTTATTATAACTTGAATATGGGCGATAAGTTCGAGGCTATCGAAGCGGAGATGAATAAATAAGCATAGAAAGGAAGTTTTCCCTTTTTCGTTATTGAAGGTCTTACCCAAGTTCGCGGATATATTCTCGTGAGCTTGGGTAAGATTGTTTAATATGTCAGTGAACTTTCGCGCTCCGGATTTGTTTTCTAAGAAAGAAGGATAACATTAAATTGAATAACCATGGGAGCGAAAAAGAATTTTATATTGGATACGAATGTCATCTTGCATGACTATAAGTGTATCGATAATTTTCAAGAGAACGATATCTATCTTCCTATCGTGGTATTGGAGGAATTAGATAAGTTCAAGAAAGGGAACGAGCAAATCAATTATAACGCCCGCGAGTTCGTCCGGGAGTTGGATTTGCTAACCAGTAATGATTTGTTCTTGAAAGGCGCCTCGTTAGGTCCGGGTAAAGGGACGCTTTATATCGTGACGGGTGATAAATATCAAGAGAAAATAGCGTTGTCTTTTCCAGAAAAGACGGCGGATCACCGTATCTTGTCGTGCGCTTTGACCGTCGCGCAAAAGAATCCTGACATTAAGACAATCTTGGTCAGTAAAGACGTGAACCTCCGTATGAAGGCTCGTTCGTTGGGCATTCCGGTCGAGGATTATATTACCGATAAGGTGGTAGATGTAGATATTTTTGAGCGTTCGCAAGAGACGTATGAGAATATCGATCCGGACTTGATTGATAAGATTTATGGCTCATCGGAGGGTGTAGACGCGGATTCGCTGGAAATCAAATCCAAACTTGAGCCTAATGAATGTTTTATCTTGAAAAGCATACGCAATAGTGTGTTGGCTCGTTTTAATCCGTTTACGAATAAGGTTAAGCGTGTGGAGAAGGGGGCCAATTTCGGTATTCAGCCTCGTAACGCGGAGCAAAGTTTTGCGTTTGAGGTATTGAATGACCCGAATGTCAAGTTGGTGGGCTTGACGGGAAAAGCCGGGACAGGAAAGACGTTGTTGGCTCTCGCCTCGGCCTTGAAACAAGCCGGGATGTATAAGCAGATTCTTTTGGCCCGTCCGATAGTGGCTTTGGCGAATCGAGATTTGGGTTTCTTGCCGGGTGACGAGAAACAAAAGGTAGCGCCTTACATGCAACCGCTGTTTGATAACTTGAACGTAATCAAAGCGCAATTCTCTCCGGGTAGCGCAGATACGCGGAAGATTGATGATATGTTGAAAAACAATCAATTGGTGATAGAGGCGCTCGCTTTTATCCGGGGGCGTAGTCTTTCCGAGACGTATTGTATCATCGATGAGGCGCAGAACTTGACACCTCATGAGATCAAGACGATTATTACCCGTGCGGGAGAAGGCACCAAGATGGTGTTCACGGGTGATATCCAACAGATAGATTCTCCTTATCTGGACGCGCAAAGCAATGGTTTGGCCTATATGATAGATAAGATGAAAGGACAGGAACTGTTCGCTCACATTAATTTGATAAAAGGCGAGCGGAGCGAGTTGTCCGAGTTGGCTTCCATATTACTATGACGGAAAGGAGATGAAGGCGTGTCATTGGGTTCGTTGGGAGGCGCGAGTCATAGCCCTATTGGAAATGGCGTTTCTTATGTCCGTTCCGGAGACGTTTTGGAAAACGTTAAGCCCGAACTCAGTGACAATCGCCAGCACGTGATCGAATATGTCCGCTTGTATGCGTTCGTACTCTACCCATATTTTATTGGAAGAGAAACAATAAATTTCTATGGGAATGCCTGCCTCCGTAGGTTGCAGGTGTCGGACCATGCAGGTGAGTTCCTTGTTGATGTCTGGTAAGCTTCGTAAATAACGGACGAGATACGTGCGAAAGACGCCGAGGTTGGTCAGTCGTAGGCCATCTTCTCGTGCCTTGTCGATGTAGCCGGTGATTAATTCGATTCTCTTGAATCTCTCCAGTTCTTCCGGCGTGCAGAAATGCACGCCATGCATATCGATATTGATGGAACGTTTGATGCGCCGCCCGGCGGACTCGCTCATCCCTCTCCAGTTTTGGAACGCGTCGGAGACCAAGGCATAGGGTGGGATTGTCGTGATCGTGTTGTCGAAATTACGTACCTTGACGGCGTAAAGAGTAACTTCGATTACCGTGCCGTTCGCTCCGTACTTTTCCATCGTAATCCAGTCTCCGGGGTGTAGCATGTCATTCATCGATAGTTGGATTCCCGCCACGAAACCTAATATCGTATCCTTGAACACCAGTGTCATGATGGCAGCCGAGGCTCCTAATCCGGCGAGCAGCGAGACGGGGGAGCGATTAATCAGCACGCTGATAATCAGTATCGCCCCGATGAGGAATACGATGACTTGCATGATTTGTATGAATCCCTTCAACGGCTTGTTCTTGAACGTGTCCTTTTGGTTGTAGACCTCGTGGATGAGACTTAGCGAGGCGTTGATGAACCGTAGGAAAACCGCTATGATATAAACCAAACAGAGTTTTTGAAGCAATATGAGCGCGACCGGGGTCTCTTCCTCTTGAAAGGTGAAGGGTAGCAAGACGTAGATGAGCACCGCGGGGATGATATGCATCATCTTATGGATAATCTTGCGCTCCACGATGAGGTCGTCCAGCTTGTTTTTGGTCCGCTTTGCCACACGTTTGAACATTCCCAACACGATATATCGGCAGGTGTAATCGATTCCCACCGTGATCGCGATGAAAAATAGCAAGAGTATGATATTGTCCAAATAACCGGAAGAGTCTTTCATCAAGCCGAGCTCGACCAAAAGGTCATAAATCCATTCGTGTATCTGTTCCATCATCGCGCTATATGTTTGTTTTATGGCAAGGTCGCCTGAGTTTTATTTATTGGACGAAGATACGGAATTTTTCGAAGCGGATTCCTTAAAAAGACAAATTGAATGTCCGAGGCGGCAACGTATGGGATAAAAAACTTTCCTCGGTTCTCGCTGCAGATTTAATCGTCTATCATCCGTTAGACAAATGTCTAATATCTGTTGGACATTCGTCTAACAATCGATGGACAAATGTCTATCAGTTGTTGGACATTTAATCGTTTCACGAGATATCGATAGTTTTTTGGCTTCTCGCGCGAAAAAACGGTATATTTGTCCTCTATGAAAGTTTTATCATTTTCGCGGCTGTCGAATATCCGCTGGGGTGTTTGGGCTATTTTAGTCGTTTTCGTCTGGGTCGTGATGGAGGATTCTCGAAAAGGCGAATGGTACGCTCGCGTGGTCTATCCGCGAGTGTCCGATGCGCTGTCTCGTATTTCTTGCGTTTTTCCTGTTTCCTTGAGCGATTGTTTTATTTATGGGAGCGTGGTCGGTTTGCTGGTTTACCTGTCGTATGCGCTTTGGAGGCGACGAGGGCTTAAACGGGCCTTGGTGCGTGTCGCGGAATATCTGGCGTGGGTGTATGTCTGGTTTTATTTGGCTTGGGGGTTGAATTATTTCCGGGAGGATTTTTTCACCCGTTCGGGCGTATCTCCTGTCGCCTTTTCGGTCGAGCGTTTCCGCTCTTTTTTAGAGACCTATACGGATTCCTTAAACGCCTCGTGGGTCCCGATTGACGCGGTGGATGAGGAGAAGGTGAGGGAAGAGGCGTTGAAAGGCTATCATGCGTTGCCCGCCCGTTTGGGACTGAAGGAACCGGATGCCTATCTTCGCCCTAAGGCGATGCTGTTCTCGCGGCTTATGAGTGGCGTGGGAGTGAGCGGATATATCGGGCCTTTCTTTATCGAATATCATTTGAACAGCCAGCTTTTGCCTTCCCAATATCCGGCCACGTACGTCCATGAGATGGCGCACGTGTTGGGAATCTCTAACGAGGCGGAGGCGAATTTGTACGGTTATTTGGTATGTACGGCCTCTTCGGTCCCGGAGATTCGCCATTCCGGTTATCTTTCGCTTTTGCCTTATGTGTTGGGTAACGCGCGCACCGTTTTGGATGAGGATTCTTTTAAGGCTTGGACAGAAAGATTGCGTCCGGAAATCAAAGCGTCGTATAATGAGCGGGTCGCCTATTGGAAATCTTTGTATAATCCTTGGATAGGAGAGGCGCAAGAGGTATTGTACGACCTTTTCCTGAAAGGGAATAAGATATCGACCGGCACGGCCAACTATTCGGAGGTGATAGCCCTACTGGTCGCGTTGGAAACGGCGGACGTGTCGAGAAGATAAAAAAGGAGGGTGGGTTTGCCATCCTCCTCATGCCCTGTCGCTTGGATAAATAGGGTCAGTAAGCTCTTTCCAACAACCATGCGTCTTGGAAATTAGGCGCGTACTTCGCTTTAATGGCGTCGCGGCTGGCGGCGGCGTCGGCCTTATCGTCGAAGCTGGCTACGATTACGCGCAACATACCTTGCTCGTTCTCGCCCAACACGGCGTTATATCCCTCGTTCTGCATACGCTCCTTCAAGGAGTAAGCGTTCGTCTTGTTCTTGAAACTACCTACGACCACGCTATAGCGTTTCAAACGGCTGGCGTCCTCGCCTTGTACCGGATTGATTTTCTCCGAACGGGTCGTGGCGCTGCTCGTGGTTCTGGGTTTCGATACGGGAGCTACCTCTACGACCTCTTCACTCTCTTCCACCACTTCTACAGGAGCCGTCGACTCTTTCTCTTTGGCTTGTTCGTAAGCGGCCTTGTACGCGCTCTGCTTAGGTTTACATGAGCCGAATGCGATTACCATACATATAGCGGCTCCAAATAACCAAATCTTATTCATGCTGTTTTTAATGTTAAAATAATTACTAGCGCGAAGATATAAATTATATTTACTACTTTCGCCCTCAAATTGTAATATATTATAATGGTTATGAATAAATCTATCGGAACAATGGTGATGGCGACATCCTTATTATTGGGAGCGTGTGGTTCGGGCATGGACGCGGGTCGGGAGGCGGATACAGCCTCCGTTATCGGAAAATCGGATATCAAGATCGCGGATGGTCGCATGACTCCTGAGGCTTTATGGGCTTTCGGCCGTATAGGGGAAATGGCTGTCTCTCCTGACGGGAAAAGAGTGGTTTATACGGTGGGATATTATAGCGTACCGGAGAATAAGAGCAACTGGGAGGTCTTCGTGATGAACGCGGACGGCTCGGATAACCGGCAGGTCACTCATACGCCCTATTCGGAAAGCGGTGTGACGTGGATTAAAGGTGGAACGAAAATCGCGTTCCTTTGCTCGGAAAGTGGGAGCGGCCAGCTTTGGGAAATGAATCCGGACGGGAGCGGACGGAAACGGCTTTCCAATTTCGAGAAAGGTGTCGAGGGATTCGCGTTCTCTCCCGATGGCAAGAAGGTCTTGTTTATCTCGCAAGTGAAGACCGTGAAAAGCACGGCCGAGAAATATCCGGACTTGGATAAAACCACCGGACTTGTCATCACGGATTTGATGTATAAGCATTGGGATGAGTGGGTGACTACCGCTCCGCATCCTTTTATCGCTGATTTTGACGGAAACGCGGTCTTTAATCCGGTGGACATCATGGAGGGCGAACCGTTCGAGAGCCCGATGAAGCCATTCGGTGGAATCGAACAGTTGGCTTGGAATACGACATCGGATAAGGTGGCCTATACGAGCCGTAAGAAAGTGGGTAAGGAATACGCGCTTTCCACCAATTCGGATATTTACGTGTACGACCTGAACACCAAGCGGACCGTGAACATGACGGAGGGAAACATGGGCTACGATACAAATCCTAAGTATTCGCCGGATGGGAAAAGTATCGCTTGGTTGAGCATGGAGCGCGATGGCTATGAGTCGGACCAAAACCGTTTGATGGTAATGAATCTGGAGAGCGGAGAGAAAACCTTCGTTAGCGAGGCGTTCGACTCGAATGTGGATTCGTATTGCTGGAGCGCGGATTGTGAACGTCTTTATTTCACGGGAGTTTGGCATGGAGAGTCGCATATCTATCAGATAGATTTGAAGGATGGCAATAAGATTACCCGCTTGACGGAAGGAATGTACGATTACGCTTCGGTGGCTTTGTTGGGCGGTGACCGGCTGGTTGCGCTACGCCATTCGATGAGTATGGCTGATGAGATTTACGCGGTCACTTTGTCTTCCGGCCATGAGGTGACACAACTGACTTTCGAGAATAAGCATCTTTACGACCAATTGACGATGGGCAAGGTGGAAGGACGCTGGATGACGACCACGGACGGGAAACGGATGCTGACGTGGGTGATTTATCCGCCCCATTTCGACCCGAGCAAGAAATATCCGACCTTGCTGTTCTGCGAAGGCGGTCCGCAAAGCCCGGTCAGCCAATTCTGGTCTTACCGTTGGAACTTCCAAATCATGGCGGCGAACGATTATATCATCGTCGCTCCCAATCGTCGGGGCCTTCCTGGGTTCGGCATGGAGTGGAACGAGGCCGTCAGCGGTGATTACGGCGGACAATGCATGAAAGATTATCTTACCGCCATTGACGAGATGGCCAAAGAGCCTTTCGTGGACAAGGAGCGTCTGGGATGCGTGGGCGCCAGCTTTGGCGGTTTCTCCGTCTATTGGTTGGCCGGCCATCACGACAAGCGGTTCAAGGCTTTCGTGGCCCATGACGGTATCTTCAATATGGAGATGCAATATCTGGAGACGGAGGAGATGTGGTTTGCCAACTGGGACATGGGAGGCGCTTATTGGGAAAAGCAAAACGCTATCGCCCAACGTACGTTCGCCAATTCTCCCCATAAATTCGTGGACCAATGGGACACGCCTATCCTTTGTATCCATGGCGAGAAGGATTTCAGGATATTGGCGAACCAAGGTATGGCTGCGTTCAACGCCGCGGTGCTTCGTGGGGTTCCGGCGGAGTTGCTGATTTATCCGGACGAGAACCATTGGGTGTTGAAGCCCCAGAACGCCATCTTGTGGCAGCGCACCTTCTTCGAGTGGCTGGACAAGTGGTTGAAATGACAGCTTCTGTCAGGGAATAGGAAAACGGTCGTGCCGGGATTCAAGGCACGGCCGTTTTTTGTCTCTTGTCATAGGTGAATTAAAACCACGTGGGTTCGATAGGAAAGAAAAGGGAAAAAGAAGGAATAAAAAAACTCCGGACTCTGTATGGAAAAGTCCGCTATATGCCGTGAATTTCTCTATCTTTAGGCTAAAGATACATATCTGCAGTTTAAAGATACATATCTTTAACCTAAAGATATATATCCGCAGCCTAAAGATAGACTTTCTTCCGTGGGGTTTCCGGTTTTTTCCGCCGGCTTTTCAAGTTTTCCTCCCGGCTATCGAACTTTTTTCCCCTATCGTTTTTTATGTTGCGCTTAAATCATATCGCGCATACGATGTGATAATCACCGGAACTCAAGTCCAATGGGGTTTGTCCTGTTCGCTCCAAACCATTTATCGATAGGGAATTGGCCTTTATGGGCAATTGAACCGTAGCCTCGCAACCTATCGGAATCCGGATATCGAGCGTATAAGTCCCGGCGGATTTCTCCCAGTTCACCTCCAGCGTACCGTAAGGCGTCTCTTTGGAGGCTTTTACCCAAGAGATTCCTTCTACAGGTTGCGGGGCGATAAGTACATGTTTATAACCGGGAACGGTCTCGTCCGGAACGATACCGGCCAAAGCTTGGTAGAACCATGAGCCGATGCCGTTGTAGCAGTTGTGGATGTGGCTTCTCGCCCCGTTCCAATGCTCCCACGTGGTCGTGGCTCCATGGTCAATCATATAGAGATAACCGGGATAATCCCGTTTCTTCAGCATCCGGTACATGAATTCCGTCTGACGCTCTTTCGTCGCCCATTCCGTAATCACCGGGATGCCGACCAGTCCGGTGGATAAATGGCCTTTGAAGCGATTGGCGGTGATATCTTCCAAGCTTCGCCGAACGTCCGGTAATTGATTTTCCGGCGTTACGCCCGCCAGCATCGGATAGACCAAGTCTATTTGCGTACCGGAGGCGTAGGAACGTGTCGCCGTGTCGTAAAACGATTGGTGGAGTAATGCCCGTAATTCCTCATCCTTTCTCAGGAAAGCGTCCCGGTCGTCCGTTTTCCCTAAGAATGCGGCTATCTTGGCCATCGTCTGATAACAAACCGCGATGAAGCAGTTGTTTACCAACTCTACTGACCGAGGGTCCGTCTGGTCGATGCCTACGGGCGTGGCCCAATCTCCTAAATACCATTGCCGATAATCCGTGTTCGGCCAAGTCTTTAATAGACCGTCGACTGTATATTTATCTACATATTCCAGCCATTTCAGCATGACGGGATAATAACGCTTCAGTAAACGGCTGTCCCCATAGTTCACGTAGGTCTGCCAAGAGGCGGTTATGATGAATCCGCACCAGAAAGGTCCTCCTCCCGCCATGTAAGGATTCGGCGCCGTATGTGGCATGCTGCCGTCCGGTCGTACGCAATCCGCCCAAGCCTGCATCCAGTTCGTGTAAGTGGGAGCCATATTGAACATGGTCTGGATGGTCGGCGTGGAGGCATTGCCGTCTCCGCCGTAGCCTAAGCGTTCGATATGCGGGCAATCCACCATGTCACCGCCCATGGTCAAACATTCTAAAGTATAATGTATCATGTCATGGATGGCGTTCATGTCCTTATCGGAACAGGAGAAAGAGGACTTGCCGGAGTAATCCGTACGAATCAGGTAGGCCGTTATGTCGGACAAGGCGGGAGCCTCTTTCAGGTTGGAAATCTTTAGATATCGATAAGCCTTGTAGTTGAATTTGTTTATAAATGTCTCATCGCTCTCTCCGGACGCGATGTAATAGTCTTCGAACAGGCCTTCGCGGAATTGTTTCTTATCGTCTAAGAAGTCGCAATAGCTGAGTCGTATTTTTTGTCCTTTTTGTAATGAGGGGAAATGAATCCTTGTCCATCCGGTCAGGTTGGTTCCCATATCGAAAATCCACGCCGTGTCGCCCGACGCTTCAAATGACACCGGATGAAATTCCCGTTGGATTCGGTTGGGTTCGGTCATTTGCGGCGTGGCTTGATGCCGCGGTATCGATGCCACTTCCGCTTTTCCCCAATCGCCGGTGTCCGATGCCGTGCCATCGTTTAGTTTGGTTATTTTTCTCGCGTCGACCGTCTCGCCACCGAACCGGTCGGGACGCCATGTGCCGAATGAGGAATAACCGCTTTCGGACGCTTGCCAAGAGTCGTCTGTCACCAAGAAAGTTTGCCATTCACCTTGCGTCTGAACCTCCAGTTGCGCTCTCGCGAAGGGTCCGCCCTCCACTACGCCCGGCAGTCCGTCTTGATACCAACCTTTGCCAAGCCATAATATCAAGTCGTTCTCTCCGGTTCTCAATAAATGGGTGACATCGTAGGTGACGGTCAAGGAGCGTTTGTCGAGTTGGGATACCGCCGGCGATAAGACCGCATCGCTCGCTGGCTCGCCATTCAGATAGACCTCGTGATATCCCAATGAATTGACGTGCAGGAACGCCTTTTCTCCTTCCTGATTCCATGAGAATTTTTTTCGTAATAAGGGAGAATTTTCCTTGTCCGTCTTCTTCGGCATGCCGATATATCGCGCGCTCCAATCTTCCTCACGGAGCAGTCCAATGCCAAAGCGGGCCGGTGCGCTCCATGCGGAGGCGTTCCCAGATTTGTCCCACACGCGGACTTTCCAATAAGCCAAGTCTTTAGAAGCCAAAGGTGTTCCTTGATAGGCAATCCAAGTGGATTCTTCGGAAGAGACTTTTCCTGAGTTCCACAAATCCGCCTCTGCCTCGTTCAACCGTTTTTCGTCGGATGCCACTAACACCTGATAGGCGGTTTGGGCTTCGCCCATTTGATTCTCCGCATATGAGATCCAACTGAAATGAGGTTCTGTGTTGTCAATCGCCAATGGGTCGTTTAACGCCTCGCATCTCAACTCTTTCACGGTGATCGCGGACTCGTTTCCGCAGGCGGACAGGAGCGCGAGCAATCCTAATTCGAATAAAAGTCTCAGTGTCTTCATGTTGTCCTTGATGTTATATTAATGGAATAGACAAAAATAAGGAATGTGACGGAGATAGAATTCTTAAAAATGACACTTTGCTTCTCAAAAATGATTTTTGGAGCGAGAGGTAAAACATGAGCGTCTCTTGACGTGGAAATTAAAAATCGTAATTTCGCGTGCGAAAAGCGATATTGACCTCATTCATTAATATATGTTATGGATTCGGAGAAAGTGAAATTGAGCGTGCAGAAGAAGATTGTTTGTGTCTCTTCCCTTTTGCTGGTGGCGAAGTTCGCCGCTTATTACATGACCAATTCCGTGGGAATATTGACCGACGCTTTGGAAAGCATCGTGAATGTCGTGGCGGGAGCCATCAGTCTGTACAGCTTGCATTTGGCGATTAAGCCGAAAGACAAGGACCATCCTTTCGGACATGGGAAAATAGAGTTGATTTCCGCCTCGTCGGAAGGAATCATGATTATATTGGCCGGAGTGATGATTATTTATGAGGCGGTCAAGCGTTTGTTGTTTCCCGGCGATATACAGAAGTTGGATATCGGTATCTGGATTGTGGCGTTATCCGGACTTGTTAATTATTTGTTGGGCCTGTACAGCGTACGCGTGGGGAAGAAGAACAACTCGATTGCGCTGGTGGCCGGCGGAAAGCATTTGCAATCCGACACCTATTCTTCCGTCGGGCTGGTGTTGGGACTGTTGGCCTTGTATTTTACGGGAATGTCGTGGATAGACAGCGCGTTGGGATTGATTTTCGGCGGTATCATCATCGTGACGGGAATATTGATTTTGCGGCAGACCGTCACGGGGCTTTTGGACGAGGCGGACGAGAAATTGCTTGGCGAGATGGCGGCGCTCCTGAACGGCAACATGCGCCCCGAATGGATAGACATCCATAATACGAAAATCATCAAGTCCGGAAATTATCTCTATATCGATTGCGACCTGACCGTCCCTTGGTATTATACGGTGGAAGAGGGGCATCGTTCGGGAGAGGCCTTGAAGAAAGTCTTGGGCGAACGATATGGCGATAGGGCTCAATTGACGATTCATATCGACCCTTGCGATATCACAGGCACGGATAAATGCGAGTCTTGCCTTTTACGGGATTGTCCGCACAGGGAGAAGGCTTTCGTGGGCCGGAGGCATATCGATGTGACCACTTTCACGAACAACGAGCCGGAGAGGGGTTGAGTTTCTTTTTTTCTCTTCGGGAACTTTCCGGATTCACCGTTATGCAAAACTATTTGTTCGTTCGATAAAAGTCTATCTTTAGGCTAAAGATATGTATCTTTAAGCTGCAGATATGTATCTTTAGACTACAGATATGTATCTTTAGCCTAAAGATAGACTTTTGGCGTGGGAATATGGATTTTTTCCCGAGGAAGATTCGCGGAAATCTTGAGGGATTGGCCTATTTTTGTATGCTCCTCGTGTGTCTATTCTTACGGGTCTTATGGGGAGGAGAATATGTTTTGGAACTTAAAAAAGTAAAGGAATGAATAGAAAGGAATTTTTACGGTTGTCGGGTATGTTATTGCCCGCTTCGTTTATGACGGGATGCGCACGGCGAACAGAGGAAGGAACCTCGGGAAAGAAGGCTTTGGCGGGGGATAAGTTCTCTTTCGCGTTCTTCACCGATGTCCATTTGAATCAAGGCAACGCGGGAGATGGCGATAATGGGTTGAGGAAAGCGCTCGCGGACGCTCTTGAGCGAAAAGTGGATTTTGTCCTGTTTGGAGGGGATTGCGTGGATGTCGATCACATGAAAAAGGAGGACGAACGGGCGGCGGAAGCGATGTATGTGCGTTTCAAGGGTATCGTTTCCGAGTTCCCGCTTCCCGTTCATTTCACGATGGGAAACCACGACCGTTTTTATTATGCGGATGGCGAATCGGATAAGACGGGTTATAAGATGTTTGAGAGGCTCTTGGGGCCCAGTCGTGTCTCGTTCGACCATAAGGGCATACATTTCATAATCTTGAACAGTTTGGAGCCGGATGAGAAAGGCGCTTATAGCGTGGGGCCGGAACAATTGGAGTGGTTACGCGAGGATTTGGAACGGATTGGCGGGAAAACGCCTGTCGTGGTGTCTCTTCACGTGCCTATGTTGTCGCTTTATTATCCTGTCGTGGAAGGGACGTTCAAAGGATATGATATGGTGGCGGACACGAAACGAGTGGTGGATTTGTTGGGAGGCTATAACGTGAAAGTAGTGTTGCAAGGCCATCAGCATATTCATGAGGAGATACGGGAACGGAATTTGTGGTTTGTCACGGGCGGAGCCATTAGCGCGAGTTGGTGGAGCGGTCCTCTGGCAGAGACAGAAGAAGGCTATATGTTGGTGCATGTGGCGAATGATGACAGTTTTACCTGGGAATATGTTGATTATGGTTGGGACGCTTCCAAATCGTGACACCTGTAGGCAGGTGTCTCAACGGTGCGAACGGAAGATTGATATATGTTATATAACATGATTAATATATTTTTGCATATTTGGCATGATATTTAAGGATATCACCCTTATCTTTGAGGCAAATATGAAAAATATAATGTTTTAGGAAAGAATAAGGCCGGTTCGCGCCGAGTCGTATTGAGGATATATAATAATACCATGAAATACACACAAAAGAATACTTGAAAAAAAGCTCATGAAGTTTTGGATCGCTGGCCGGGATTTATTCGCGGTCAGCGATTCCCGCTTTATTCTCGATAGGTTTTCGGATTTCCCCAATTTTCGGTGAGCATGTTAGCGATTATGGAGATTTGTCGTATCTTTGTACTTCGTACTTCCGGTTGGAAGAACCGAGAATTAGGATTGGTAAATCGCAAATGAAATAATAGCATGTATAGAACAAGAACTTGTGGCGACTTGCGCCTCGCGGATGAAGGACTGGTGATTACGTTGGCCGGCTGGGTGCAGAAAATCCGCAAAATGGGAGGGATGACGTTTGTCGATATCCGCGACCGTTATGGTATAACTCAATTGGTGTTTAATCAAGAAGTGGACGCCGCGCTTTGTGAGAAGGCGAACAAGCTGGGGCGTGAATATGTCATTCAAGTGACAGGGACGGTCCGCGAGCGTTCAAGCAAGAACACGCATCTCCCGACAGGCGATATCGAGTTAATCGTCTCGGCGTTGAATGTCTTGAATACCGCCTTGACTCCACCGTTTACGATTGAGGATGAAACGGATGGCGGCGATGACCTGCGGATGAAGTATCGTTATCTGGACTTGCGCCGCGCTTGCGTGCGTAAGAACTTGGAGCTTCGGCATAAAATGGCGTTCGAGGTGCGTCGATATTTGGACGAGCAGGGTTTCTTGGAGGTGGAGACTCCGGTGCTTGTCAACTCGACTCCGGAGGGAGCGCGAGACTTCGTTGTGCCTTCCCGCATGAATCCGGGGCAATTTTACGCTTTGCCACAATCACCGCAAACGTTGAAACAGCTGTTGATGGTATCCGGTTTTGACCGTTATTTTCAAATAGTGAAATGTTTCAGGGACGAGGATTTGCGTGCGGACCGTCAACCGGAGTTTACGCAAATCGATTGTGAGATGAGCTTCGTGGAGCAAGAGGACGTGCTGACCGTTTTTGAGGGTATGGCCAAACACTTGTTCAAGACGATACGAGGCATCGACTTCAAGGCTCCGTTCATGCGCATGACTTGGCAAGACGCCATGAAATATTATGGAAGCGACAAACCGGACTTACGTTTCGGAATGCGGTTCGTCGAGCTGATGGATATCATGAAGGGACATGGTTTCTCCGTGTTTGACAATGCCGCCTATATTGGTGGAATATGTGCGGAGAACGCCGCCAATTATACACGTAAGCAATTGGACGCGTTGACGGAATTCGTGAAACGTCCGCAAATCGGGGCCAAAGGGTTGGTATATGCCCGGGTGGGTGCCGACGGAACCGTGAAATCGAGCGTGGACAAGTTCTATAGCCAAGAGGTTTTGCAAGAGATGAAAAATGCGTTTGGCGCGAAACCTGGTGATTTAATCTTGATTCTTTCCGGAGATGACGCGATGAAGACCCGTAAACAGCTTTGTGAGTTGCGTTTGGAGATGGGCAATCAGTTAGGCCTTCGTGACAAGGACCAGTTCGTTTGCTTGTGGGTGATTGACTTCCCGTTGTTTGAGTGGAATGAGGAGGATCAACGTTTCTATGCCATGCATCATCCGTTTACTTCGCCGAATCCGGATGATATTCCTCTGCTGGATACGGATCCGGGCACTGTTCGTGCGAACGCTTACGATATGGTGATTAATGGCGTGGAGGTCGGAGGTGGTTCTATCCGTATCCATGACAGCCAGTTGCAAGATAAGATGTTTAAATTGTTGGGATTTACGGAGGAACGTGCGCAAGAGCAATTCGGCTTCTTGATGAACGCTTTCAAATATGGAGCTCCTCCTCATGGCGGTTTGGCGTTCGGCTTGGATCGTCTGGTCTCCTTGTTCGCTGGCTTGGATTCTATTCGCGATTGCATCGCTTTCCCGAAGAACAATTCCGGGCGTGACGTGATGCTTGATGCTCCGAGCGTTTTGGAACCGGGTCAGCTGGAAGAGTTGAATCTGGTCGTTGACATTAAGAAATAACAGGCTCGAAATTCCCTTCGAAGGAAATTGAAATTTCTCTCGAAGGGAATTTTATTTTTCTTCGAAGGAAAATTTATTTTCTCCCGAACGAAATATTGGATAGCTAATATGTTAAAAATAAAGGATATATTAAAGGAAATCGAACGTTATGCACCGCTTCCTCTTCAAGAGGGATTCGATAACGCTGGCGTGCAGGTTGGCGACGCGAATCAGGCCGTCACGGGCGTATTGTTGTGTCTCGACGTTACCGAAGAGGTCTTGGACGAGGCGTTGGAAAAAGCGTGTAATTTGATAATCGCTCATCACCCCTTGGCGTTCAAGCCATTCAAGTCATTGACGGGAGCCAGTTATGTCGAACGTTGTATGATGAAGGCTTGTAAACATGATTTGGTGATTTATGCCGCCCATACGAATTTGGATAACGCCTTGGGAGGCGTGAATTATCGTTTGGCGGAGTTGATAGGCTTGCGGAACGTTCGGGTTCTCAGTCCTTTGCGGGGAGCGTTATTGAAGTTGGTGACGTTTGTCCCTGAGGCTCATGCGGAAATTATGCGAAACACTTTGTTCAACGCTGGTGCCGGAAGTATCGGAAATTATGACGCTTGTAGCTATAACTCGCTTGGCGATGGGACTTTCCGCGCTCAAGAAGGATGCCATCCGTTTTGTGGCGAGGTTGGAGAGTTGCACGTGGAAAAGGAGGTCCGGATAGAGATGATTTTGCCGGCTTTCAAGAAAGCGTCGGTAATGCGTGCGCTTTTGTCTGTCCATCCTTATGAGGAACCTGCGTTCGATTTTTATCCCTTGTCGAATACTTGGGATCAGGTTGGTTCCGGTGTGGTGGGAGAATTGCCCGAGGAGGAGGATGAGTTGAGCTTTTTATTGAGAATTAAGGATTTGTTTGATGTGGGATGTGTGAAACATTCCCGTTTTACGGGCAGACCCATACGTGAGGTCGCTCTTTGTGGCGGGAGCGGCGCTTTCCTTGTCAAGGACGCTATCGCCTATGGAGCGGATGTCTTTATAACTGGAGAAGCGAAATATAACGATTTTTACGATGTAGAGGACCATATTCTGCTGGCGGTGATTGGCCACTATGAGTCGGAAATCTGTACAAAAGACATATTTTATGACATCATATCGAAAAAATTCCCTACCTTCGCGGTACATTTTTCGAATGTTAATTCAAACCCAGTAAATTATTTATAGAATGGCTACAGGAAAACAATCAGCTGAAAAAGAATATACGGTTGAGGAGAAGCTTTCTACGTTGTATCAGCTTCAGACGATGATGACCGAGATCGATAAGATCAAGACGCTTCGTGGCGAGCTTCCTTTGGAGGTTCAGGATTTGGAGGATGAGATCGCGGGATTGGAGACTCGTCTGCAGAATTATCAAGCGGACATCAAGGACTTGGAAGCTTCAATCACTGAGCAAAAACATAAGATAACGGAATCTATCGCGTTGATCGAACGTTACAAGGCGCAATTGGACAACGTGCGGAATAATCGGGAGTTTGATAACCTTTCGAAGGAGATCGAGTTTCAGGGTTTGGAAATCGAGTTTTCCGAGAAGAAAATCCGTGAGTTTGGCGATTCTATCGAGACCAAGAAAAAGGATATCGCCGATTTGACGGAAAAATTGGAAGGCCGTAAGGCGGATTTGGAGCAGAAAAAAAGCGAGTTGGACCAGATTATCGCGGAGACGAAGCAAGACGAGGAGAAACTTCGCGAGAAAGCGAAAAAGCTGGAAGCCGCTATCGAGCCGCGTTTGTTAACCGCTTTCAAGCGAATCCGTAAGGGAGCGCGTAACGGTTTGGCCGTCGTTTATGTACAGCGTGGCGCTTGTGGTGGATGCTTCAACAAGATTCCGCCTCAGAAACAGTTGGATATCAAGTTGCGTAAGAAAATTATCGTATGCGAGTACTGCGGACGTATCATGATAGATCCGGAATTGGCCGGCGTGGAAGAATGATTTCGTTTATGGCGGTAACGTTTTAGGAAGATAAAGGTGATGGTTCCGGCATGAAGACCGGAACCATTTGTCGTTTTTAGGAGGCTATGTTACGGGAGGTACGTTCATATATCGAGAGATTCCGGCTGTTGTCGGACGATCGCTTGGTCCTGGTGGGACTGAGCGGAGGGGCCGATTCGGTCGCTTTGCTGGCGGTATTGGTCGAATTGGGGTATTCGTGCGTGGCGCTCCATTGTAATTTCCATCTTCGGGGAGCGGAATCCGATAGGGATGAGGCTTTCGCCCGAGAATTCGCGGGTTTGTCGCAGGTGCCTTTCCATAAAAAGGATTTCGATACGGTTTCTTACGCCAAGGAAAAGCGTTTGTCTATCGAGATGGCGGCGCGCGAGTTGCGTTACGCTTGGTTTGAGGAAATGCGCATGAGTTTGGGTGGTCAAGCCATCGCGGTCGCTCATCATCGGGATGATAGCGTGGAGACGTTCTTAATGAATTTGTCGAGAGGCTCCGGAATCCGGGGATTGACCGGAATACGCCCCAAAAACGGCTTCATCGTTCGTCCACTGTTGGGCGTGAGTCGTGATGAGATATTGGCTTGGTTGGCGGAACGGGGTTATCCGTATGTGGTGGATAGCAGTAACCTGTCGGATGTTTATACTCGTAATTTCATACGATTGAGCGTTTTACCTTTGTTGGAAAGGATAAATCCTTCCGTTCGGAAAGCTATCTCCCGTTCGGCGGAACATCTGGCCGCTGTCGAGACGATTTATTTGTCCGTATTGAAAAAGGCGCGCGAGGAGGTGATTACGCCTGATGGCGATTTGTCTGTCGAGGCCTTAACTCGTTATCCAGCTCCGGAGACGGTTTTGTATGAATTGCTGAAAGATTATGGTTTTACTCGTGTGGTTTCGGAAAATATTTTTGCCGCTTTGTCCAAAGAGTCGGGTAAGACTTTTTATTCTCGGACGCACCGTTTGGTGACAGATCGCGGTTTTCTGAGGGTGGCTCCTTTGGTGGAAAACGAGGAGCGGTCTCGCTTCCTTTTGGACCTAAAGCGAGGCGCTTGTGATGAACCGGTCAGATTGTCTTTTCAAGAGTGTCCTTTGCGGGATTTCACCATCGAAAAAGACAAACGAATCGCCTATTTCGATTATGATAAGTTGACGTTCCCTCTGTACTTGCGTCGTTGGAAGGAGGGCGATTGGTTCGTCCCATTCGGGATGAGAGGCCGTAAGAAGTTGAGCGATTATTTCTCGGACCATAAATATAGCCGAATCGATAAAGAGCGGGCTTGGTTGCTTTGTAGCGGCGACTCGGTGATTTGGCTGGTCGGCGAGCGAACGGACGACCGTTTTAAGATTGGAAAATCGACGAGACGGGCGCTTGTCGTGAATTTTCTTGGCTAAATCTTCGGGGTTTATGAAATTATTCTTACTTTTGTGGTGAATTTACTCCGCAGATGTGTTACTAACGCTTCATGTTAGTTGTACAATCCGGTTTTTTACATGAAAATATAATTAAAAATAAATGATAGTGATGAACATACGTCGTGTTTGTATATACGGTTCGCGCGTATGTGGCATTTATCTTATTACTTCTCAATATGCAGAAATATAATATTCTAGAGTTAAACGAGAAACAACTTCCCGAGCTCCAAGGTATCGCGGAAGAGTTGGGCATAGCAAAGATTGGTGGCCTGACGAAAGAGGAATTAGTTTATCGGATTCTGGATGAGCAGGCGATATCGTATGCCGGTATCCAGGCCGAGAAAAAGAAGGAGGCGAAGAAAACCGAAGGCCGCAAGAAAGGACGTTCGACGAAGACCGCGAAGGCGGAGGCCAAGGATACGGTAGAGCCTCAGGCGGAAGAGAAAACGGCCGAGCCGGCTCCCGTTGAGGCAAAAGCCGCTAAGGAACAACAGCCGGAACGTAAGAAAAGGACAAGGGTGGAGAAGAAACAGAAAGTGGCCGTAGCGTCGACGGGAAGCGATCAAGAGGTAATCGTACCGAAAGAGACCCAGACGGCCGTGACGGAGAATACCGCTTCCAAGGAGGAGAATGCGGACGCCTCTTTGGTGAAGCCGTTGTTGCCGCCTGTTGTAGCGGAGATCGAGACAAATGGCGAGGAGCGTGGCGCGGTGCTGGAGGGCAAGAAAGCCGCGGAATCCGTGGAGGAGACGGCGAAGTCTTCGGCGGAGGAGGAGCACAAACGCCTCGTGTTCCGTCATCCGGACGCTAAATCGGTATTGGACCAAGTGTTTCCTTTCTCTCCGGCTTCACCGAAAGCTGAACCGAAATCCGAGGTGAAGCCGCAAGCGGAGGCCGCGCCTCAGCCGCAAAACCAGAATAAGAATAACCGGCAGAACAACCACAACAATCGGAACAATAACAACAACAATAATAACGCGAATAACAACCAACAAGCTCAGGAAAAGGAGAAAACGTACGATTTCGACGGCATCCTGACGGGTAGCGGAGTGCTGGAGATGATGCAGGACGGCTATGGATTCTTGCGCTCGTCCGATTATAACTACTTGACGTCGCCGGATGACATCTATGTCTCCCAGTCGCAAATCAAGCTCTTCGGCTTGAAGACGGGCGATGTGGTGGAAGGTTCTATCCGTCCGCCGAAAGAGGGTGAGAAATATTTCCCGCTGGTGAAGGTGGATAAGATTAACGGCTGTACGCCGGAAGAGGTACGCGACCGTGTGCCGTTCGACCATCTGACCCCGTTGTTCCCCGATGAGAAGTTCATGCTCACGGCGCGCAAGTCTCCGAAAGTGTACGACAATATAGCGGTACGTGTGGTGGACCTTTTCTCGCCGATAGGCAAGGGACAACGCGGCTTGATTGTCGCGCAGCCGAAGACGGGTAAGACCATGCTCTTGAAGGATATCGCTAACGCTATCGCGCATAACCATCCGGAGGTCTACATGATTATCCTTCTGATTGACGAGCGTCCGGAGGAGGTGACCGACATGGCACGCAGCGTGGATGCCGAGGTTATCGCCTCCACTTTCGACGAGCCGGCGGAGCGTCACGTGAAAATCGCCGAGATTGTCTTGAACAAGGCGAAACGGATGGTGGAGTGTGGGCACGACGTGGTGATTCTCCTCGATTCCATCACACGCTTGGCGCGCGCTTACAATACGGTACAGCCGGCTTCGGGCAAGGTGCTTTCCGGTGGCGTGGACGCCAACGCCCTCCAGAAGCCGAAACGTTTCTTCGGCGCCGCCCGAAACATCGAGAACGGCGGAAGCCTTACCATCTTGGCTACCGCCCTTACGGACACCGGCTCCAAGATGGACGACGTGATATTCGAGGAGTTCAAGGGTACGGGTAACATGGAGTTGCAGTTGGACCGCAAGTTATCCAACAAGCGGATTTATCCGGCGGTGGATATCACGGCTTCCAGCACGCGACGCGACGACCTCTTGCAGGACGAGACCACGTTGAACCGTATGTGGATTCTCCGCAAGTACCTCTCGGACATGAATTCGATGGAGGCGATGGAGTTCGTGAAGCAACGGATGGAACAGACCGTGGACAATATGGAGTTTCTTGCCTCGATGAACGGTTGAGATTCTCCTGTCAGGATATGAAAGAAAAGCGCGCCTCGCCGATAGCGGGGTGCGTTTTTTTATGGTCTCTCAGAAGGCTTCCGTCATGTTCATGTAGACCGCCATCCCCTTTTGGCTGGGGTCCTTCCCGATGTCGAGGCGGAAGTTCTTGCCAGGCTGCATCTGGATGCGGAAGCCCACGCCATAGTTGAACTTCCACTTGCTCCAGTCCACCACGGGTGCGTTGCCGATGGTGCCCGTGCCTATCCATCCCACGAAACCGCACTTCGCCCAAAAGTTGCCGCTCCGGTATTTCTCCTCGCTCCCGAACATGTGGCGGTACTCCAGTATGCCGTACGCCATCGTCTTGTCGCGGTACTTGCCGAGGTAATAGCCGCGCAGGTCGAACGGCGAGCCGAAGTAGGGCAGCTCCGTGAACGGCACGTCGCCTACGCTGATTTGCGTCTTGGCTATCCACGCCAAGGTACTGCGCGGGCGGAACACCTGTTGGAACTGGCGGTACTCCAGCTCGAACATCTCGTAATTGTACGACCCGCCGAGGTATTTGCCGTACATGCGGGCTATCGCGCTCAGCAACATGCCGCGGGTGGGGGTCGCCACGTCGTCGCGCGTGTCGTATTGCAGCAGCCCGCCCACGCCGATGTTCACGTAGCTCCGCTTGAATTTCTTGAAGTAAGGGTCCGCCGCCATCACCGGGTTGATGTCTGTCGACTTGCTGAAGTTCACGTCGAGCAGCGGGCCGGCGTATAGGTGCGGCCGCACCTCCCACACGAAGCGGGGGTAAAGCTGGAAATAACTCTTGTGGAACTTCGTCGTGGAGTCGCTCCGCTCGATATGCTCTATCGTCTCGTACCCCTTGCCGAAGTAGTGCGACGGCTCGTTGCGGTAGCTGTAGTTGATGTAGATGCGGAAGCGGTTCTCGTTGAAGAACAGCGTGCCCGCTCCGGCGAACACCATCGTACCGTTCAGCGTGATGTTGAACCCGGCGGGGATGAACGAGCGTTGCGACACCGTGTCATGTTTGTTTATCCGGAAGCTCGCCATCACCGCGCCACCCACGCCGAAAGAGGCCTCCGGCGTGTAGGAGGGCCCGCCGAGGATAGACCACCATACCCGTTTCCTCGCCCGTATGGAGTCCTTGCGTAGCTGCTTCTGGTAACGCCGCAGCTGTTTCTCGCTCATCGGCTTGCCGTCTATCGTCAGCGTCCGGGTTTGGGGAATCGTGTCGTTGGCGGGTTCCCGTGCGCTTACCGCGAGGGCGAGCGTCAGGCCTGCGCCGCAAAGTAGGAGGGATTTAAGCATATCGTCTGTCTCTTTTGTCATTAAGTATATCGCGAAGATAGTTATGAATCATGAATTACGAGCCACGAGTCACGAATTAACGTGCCTCCCTTCTTGAGAGGGGAATTATAATTCCTTTAAATCTTGATGCTCCGTTGATGCTCCGTATTTGCCGGATTTTCCGTAAGCTGGAGGCGGAATGGATGATGTCCAGCACCTCCACCCTATCCTTACCTATGCGGTAGATAATCCGATGGGCGTCCAAGATGATGTTTCGGTACATCCGGCTCTTGGTCGCTAAATGTCGGCATTCGGGGTGATAGGGGTAATATACCGCCAACTCTTTCACTGAACGTTCTATCATGTCAAGGTATCGGTTCGCTTGGATGAGGCCGAAACGCTCAATGCCTTCATCCATGACGTGGATTAACCTCGTTTGGAATACGGGAGAGGTTATAACCGTCTTGCACCTTTCTTTTCCATCCATTGACGTACGTTTTTAAAACATTCCTCCACGGGGATAAACGGTCCTTTCTCTATCTCGTGGATGTGTTCCCTTAGCTCCTCTTGGGTGACGCGCAGCGGCTTGTTGGGGTTCCACTTGTCCGCTGAAAAGGCTTTGGACTGCCGCTCCTTCATGGATATCTTCTCCGGTCTTGTCATAGCTTGTCGATTAAATGATGAATACTCAGGCCACGAAGATACGAAAAACATTCCGTGATTTCAGGTTCCATGACTCATAATCCAAAAAATCTTCCTACATTTGTCACCGTCGTGACGTAAATAGAGGAAAATGAATAGAGTAATAACATACGCCTCGTTAACCTTTTTTACCACCTCAGGTTTGGTGAAGAGGGATAATTTCTTAGCAAGCAAGCAAG
>CASEGC010000136.1 GCA_949287365.1 uncultured Parabacteroides sp. | reverse complement strand
CCGTCGAGGTAGACCATCTCCGTGGCGTTGGGGAGGGCTTCCAGCGTGGTGACCTCGTCGGTGTTGGAGTCGATGCGCTGCAGGGTGTTGGGGATGTCGGCGTAGTTGCCGGTGGAGATGAGGTAGACAAAACCCTGCCCGTCCGCCTGCAAGCGACCCGGATTGAGTACGACATCCAGCTTCTTGGTCTCCGTGAAGGTCGCGATATCGATTACGGATACCGTGTGGTCGTAGCCGACCTCCGTGCTCGCGTCCATACCCCCCGAGTTGGCCACGTAAATCTTTCCGTTGGCTATCGCCAGCTGCTCGGGGTTGCGCCCGACGGGTATCGTGGCCTCTACCTCAAGCGACGCCGTGTCCAAGCGGGCCACGTAGCCGTTGTAATAGGATACGTAGACCTTCCCGCCATCAGCCACCATGTAACGGGGCTGCCCCTCGGTGGTGATTTGCTTGATGGAGTTCGCGCGAAGGTCCGTCACCTCGATGGTGGACTCTCCGTACATGGCGACGTACATCTTGCCGCCGTAGACGAGCATGTCTTGCGCCGTGTCGCCCAGCCCGCGGTCGTTCTGTGCCATGAAATAATCCGCGGTGGTCTCCTCGGCGCTCAGGTCATATAGCGTGAGGTTCGCGTTGTTATGCCCGTAGCTTCCGGAGTTCAGGAAATAGATGGCGGAGAAGGCCTCCTCCGCCGGGACATCCGGCTCTTCGGGATTCACGGGATTCGGGTCATCATCACAGCTCGCCAAGGCGAGAGAAAAAACCGCGCATAAGGCGGACATGTAGATAAAATTTTTCTTTTTCATTTGCTTTAAATTTATGGATTAATAAGATAAACATACGCTTAACCGCCACGACCTTCCGGGCATGGGATAATATTGTATCACGTCGTAGTTGACGCCGCCGAGGTTCAGCGCCTCGCCTTGCAAGCGCAGCCCGAAGCCCCGGAAGCGGAATTCCCTGTTTATCGAGATACTTTGCTCCACGTAAGAGCCGATAAGGTTCGCCTCGATGTTCTGCGGCAACGCGTAGCGGTCGCCCACCGCGGTCATCAGATAAGAGACGTTCACCCACGAGGGCTTCTCCAAGGTTACGGAGAGGGTCCCGGAGTGCCTCGGCGTGTAAGGAATCTGGTCCTTGTAGTTCTTCTCCGCGGGGTCGGTGATGTCCACGGCGTATTGATAGGAGTAGGTGCCGGAGAGGGTCATCCCTATATCGAATGGCAAGGGGAACTCGGCGGAGAGGTTCACGTCCGCGCCTTTGATATCTACCTCGCCCATGTTCATCATGCGCCAGATGTACATCGTGGGAAGCGCCACTATCTTGTCGCTCACCTTGTTATAGTATCCGTCCACCGAGACGGTGAGGCGACTCAACCAACGCTCGCCGGCGGTGGCCCACGTGACGCCCAAGCCGTATTGCGAGGTCTCCTCGGGCTTTAGGTTCGTGTTGCCCATGCGCAGGTAATATAAATCGGTGAATGTCGGCACGCGAAAGATGTCCTTGTAGAAAGCGCGCACCCGCCAGTTGGCCTCCGGAAAGGGTCGCCACGACAGGCTTACCGCCGGCGACAGCCGCTTCTTGTCCGCCGGAGTCTCGCCCCGCTCCACCTTGTCGGCGATGTAGGTCCCCAACAAGCTCGCGGTGGCCGTCAACCGGCTGTCCCTGTATCGCGCGGCCAACACGGACCGCGAGTCCGTCCGCTTGGGGTTCGGCCCGTCCACGAAATTGTTGTCCAACCGCGAGCGGGTCAGGTCGGTGATTAGCGCGATGGAGACGCGGTCGGTCGGGGTGTAAAGCAATCCCGCCGAACCGTAGTACTCCTGCTGCGTGTTCAGGTCCAATTGTCTTCCGGTGGCGTACTTGTCGTTCACGTCCAGATAACGGGTGAAGGCGTAGTTGTACTTCAGCGAGGCGCGGAAAGTGAACTTCTCGCCGAGGGCCTTCTCATATCCCGACTGGACAAAAAAGTTATTGTCCCACAGCCGCTCCGCCACCTGCTTGTTATAGAGGTTTATCGAACCGGGCAGCCCCCGCTCCGAGTCGAAATAATAGACCTTGAAGGTAAGCTCACCTCCCTTCCCGAAGTTCCCGAAGAGGTTTCCTTCCAGGTGATAGGACCGGATATCGCTGTTTTTCCGTTTTTCCTCGGTGACCAGCCCCCCGTTCACCAGCGTATAAGGATATTGCCCGTCAGCCCGCGTGAAGTCGGCGTGTGCGGAAGCGCTCCAGCGTGTCCCTAACTTCTGTTCGTAGTGCAACACGGGATTAAAGAGGCCGAAGGAACCGCCTTTCAGCTTCACGTAAGCGTTGAACGGCTTCCCTTCGAACAGGGGCTTCCCCGTCTGGATGTTCAACGCGCCCGCCGAGGCGTACACCTTGGCGGTCTGGAAGATATCGTCGGACTGTCCTATCGTGAGCGAGACCATCTCCACGTTGTCCATGGAGAAACGGCTGATGTCGACCTGCCCGCTTTGCGCGTCGGAAACGGTCACGCCATCATAGCTGACCGCCGTGTGCTTGGCTCCGAGGCTGCGCACCGACACCGTCTTCAGCCCGCCGATGCCTCCATAATCCTGCACCGTGACACCGGAGAACCGTTTCACCGCCTCCGACAGGTCGCGCAGACCCAGCCGCTCGATATCCGTCCGTTCCATGACCTGCAACGGCGTGCCCGCGCGGGCGACGGACGGACGCGACTTCGCCACCACCTCCACGCCGGAAAGCTCGTGATAAGCGGTCGTATCAATCCCTTGTCCATAAACGACTCCCAAAGAGCCCAGCCACGCGACGAAAGCGCACAGCCCCCTCATAAGATAAAAATCTCGCATAACAATCATCGGTTTACCGATGTCTTCACCCGAGACATCGCATAATTCAGACCGAGGCAGGTTTTCTGGCTTGTCCACCCTTTTCGGCCACCTTCCCGCTTGCCTTGACAAGCAGTGGTCACAAGAATCGCCAGGGTTTCATGGACTTACAGCTACGGGTACAGCTCCGGACTCTCACCGGATTCCCTTTTACTAACCGCTCCCCGACCGGAGAACGGCTACACCTTGATCGGCGCGAAGATATAAATTCCTTTTCAATTGGCAAGTCCGTTCTTTATTTTCCGATTAAAAATATATCTCCGGCGAATCGCTTCGGCGGAGATACACGCACTGAACATTTAGGGTTCCAGTTTAATAGGCATTCACCTTTAACAACAATTAATATTATGCATATCATCCGAAAACATACCCGAAAAGCCACCGGACACGAACGTCACACGCGAGCGTTCCGCCCTTCATTCTCTTTTCCGGTATGATTTATCGCTCGTCCCACTCTCCTAATCCCACGAGGAGAAGCGGCATTTAATGAATGGCAGGTCTTCTGACTGACTCCCATCTTGAAGCCTTCCCGGTCGTTTACCAGTGGCGAAAGTGAGTTTCAAGATGTTCTTCGGAGCTTCACAGCAGCGGGACTGTCCGGGATTCTCACCCGATTCCCTTTTAATCCGCCCGTCCGAACGGCGCAAGCGGAACCGATTCGTTCGCGAAGATAATCGTTTTCCCAAAATAAAAAAACATGTACGCCTTTTCTTCCGGCCGTACATGTTTTTCCCTCATTCGCGCGACGCGACTGGTCAATCGTCGATATCGATGTCTATCAAGTTGAATTTCAAATCGAACTTGAGCTCGTAATAATTGGAGAGAATCACCTCATAAGCGTACTTGTCGCGCTCCAGTTTCAGGATTCTCGCGTCCGGATAATTCTCTTTCGCGAAATTCGCGATCTGAACGGGCACTACCGCTGCCGGAACGCCAAGACGTTTGCAATCAATCTCTTTCCACTCGCCATTCTTACGAAACTCCAAATCGTCACCATTGACGAAAGTCACCTCATACGAGGTGTCGAACCACTCCTTATCCTCTTTCACGAAAGCGATTTTCTCCTGCGGGAAATGCTCCTTGATGAAAGACCGCGCCGCTGTCGGCAATTGCTCGAACGTGATAATCCGGTCGTTATCGGCTTTCGCGAACTGAATGGCGAACACACAAACCAAAGCGAACAATAATTTTCTCATGACTCTTTTTCTTTTTTAGTTATACAATCAAATCTTTTATTTGATGGCAAAATAACGACTCGAATCTGAAATAAATTGGGAATCACAAATAAAAACAGGCGGCCGCTTAAATTTCGCCAAGAAACCTGAAGCACTTGCATATATTTGGAAAAATCACGAATATCGCGTAATAAAAAGATGGATAAAGTATGGGCATAGGAAAATGGATAGGCGGAATCATCGGATTCATGGCGTTAGGGCCATTAGGCGCTTTAGCCGGTATCGTGTTAGGTTCTTTGTTCGAGAACGGAATGAACCAAGCGGGGCAATTCTTCGGCGGAGGAAGCCCATATAATGGCGATTACACGGCCAAAGACCCATACGCCGGCGAACGGGACAGTTTCCTCTTCTCCATGTTGGTCATGGCCTCTTACATCATCCGTGCGGACGGGAAAATTATGCACAGCGAGATGGAATATGTCCGTCAGTTCCTGCGTCGGAATTTCGGGGAAATCGCCGTAAGCCAAGGCGAGCAAATCCTACTCCGGCTTTTCGAGGAGGCGAAACGCATGGATAGGGAAAACCCGATGGGCTTCAAGAACACCATCCGCGAATGCGGTACACAAATCGCCTATAACCTGAATTATGAGGAGCGGTTACAGCTCCTCGCCTTCCTCGCCGAGATAGCCAAGAGCGACGGCCATGTGTGCCAGGCGGAAATCGACGCGTTGAAAGAGGTAGCGGGTATTATGGGAATGTCAGCGAAAGAGGTGGAATCGATGTTGAACTTGAACAGCGACACGCTGGATGACGCCTATAAGATTCTGGAAATCGAACCGACCGCCACCGATGACGAGGTTCGCACCGCATATCGACGTATGGCCGTCAAGCACCATCCGGATAAAGTAGCGAATTTAGGAGAAGACATCCGCAAGGCCGCCAATGAGAAATTCCAAAAGATAAATAATGCGAAAGACAGGATTTATAAAGCGAGAGGGATGAAATAGATTTAAGATTTGATTGATACCAACCAAATCCTATTCATGAGCGTCTCGCCTTTTCCATTCCTCCGCGCATTCCTCTAACTTGGCGTACCACTCCGCTCCGAATTTCCGTATCAACGGCTCTTTCAAGAACTTGTAGACCGGCAGATTCTCCTCCTCTCCCATAATCTCGGCGGCTTTACAAACATTCCACCGATGAAAGTTCACCGCCTGAAAATCGGGGTATCGTGTGACACGAATTGGATAAAGATGACAGGAGACCGGCTTGTAAAAATCGGTCTTTCCCTCACGATAGGCTTTCTCTACCGCACATTTGCACACGCCATCCGCGTCATAACAAGTAAACACGCAATCCTTACCATTTACGATGGAAGTGACCAAATCGCCCTCCTCATCGAAATATGAAACGCCTTGCTTTTCGATGACAGCCCGCGCCTCCGGTGACAAATCGTCCCAAATGACAGGCAAAACCTTCCACAACTCGTCAACCTCCGACTCCTCCAACGGAGCGCCGGAATCACCTTCCACACAGCACTCGCCTTTGCATTTAGACAAATCACAAAGGAAATAACGCTCAACCACGTCGAGACTCACCAAAATATCGTCTATCTGAAGCACTTCTCGATTTATGATTTAAAAATTCAGATCTCAAAGTTCAAGGTTATAGATTCATTCTTTTAAATCTTATAACCTGAAATTTGAAATCTGAAATCGGATAGGATTAATGAATCAAGTTCTTACCCGTCATGTCCGAAGGTTGTTCCAATCCCATGATGTGCAGGATGGAAGGAGCCACGTCGGCCAAGATGCCATTCTCCACCTTAGTGTCCTTATTCTTCGAGATATACACGAAAGGAACTGGATTCAAGGAGTGCGCGGTGTTCGGCGTACCGTCCGCGTTCAAGGCATGATCCGCATTACCGTGGTCAGCGATGATGATTACCTCATAATCGTTCGCTTTAGCCGCCTCTACCGTATCGTGCAAGCAAGCGTCGATAGTCACGACCGCCTTCTCTATCGCCGTATAAACGCCCGTATGACCTACCATATCGCCATTCGCGTAATTAACGACAATAAAATCGTACTTCTTCGTTCCAATAGCCTCCACCAGCTTGTCCTTCACCTCGAAAGCACTCATCTCCGGCTTCAGGTCGTACGTGGCCACTTTCGGCGAGGGCACCAAGATGCGGTCCTCCTTATCGTACGGAGCCTCGCGACCACCATTGAAGAAGAAGGTCACGTGAGCGTACTTCTCGGTCTCGGCGATGTGCAACTGGGTCTTTCCTTGCTTGGACAGATATTCGCCCAACGTATCGTCCACGTTCTCCTTGTCGAACAGGATATGGACACCCTTGAAGTTCGCGTCGTACGGTGTCATGCAGAAATATTGCAAACCCGGAATCGTACGCATACCGGCTTCCGGCATATCTTGTTGTGTCAGCACGATGGTCAACTCCTTGGCGCGGTCGTTGCGGAAATTGAAGAATATCACCACATCGCCCTCCTCGATCACGGCTACGGGCTTGCCGTTCTCCACATGAACGATAGGCTTGATGAACTCGTCGGTCACGCCCTCGGCGTACGACTCCTCCATCGCCTTCACCATGCACTCGGCCTGCTTTCCCTTGCCCTCGACCAACAAATCGTAAGCCTCTTTCACGCGCTCCCAACGTTTGTCGCGGTCCATCGCGTAATAACGGCCTATGATAGAGGCGATTTTTCCGCCTGTCGTCTTCAAGTGATTCTCCAAGGTCTCGATAAAGCCTTTACCGCTCTTCGGGTCCGTGTCGCGACCATCCATGAAGCAATGCACGTACGCCTTGCTGATGCCATATTCCCTCGCGATATCCGTCAACTTCAACAAATGCTCCAACGAGCTATGCACGCCCCCGTCAGAGACCAGCCCCATGAAATGAATCTGCTTGTCGTTCTCCTTCGCGTAGCCGTAAGCACGTTTGATTTCCGGATTGTCCATAATCGTATTCTGGCGGCAGGCGATATTGATTTTCACCAAATCCTGATAAACGATTCGGCCGGCACCGATGTTCAGGTGTCCCACTTCCGAGTTACCCATTTGTCCGTCCGGCAAACCGACATTCTCGCCGGAGGCCTGCAATTGGGAGTTCGGATAGGTCTTCAACAACTCATCCCAATACGGAGTCGGCGTGCAAGAAATCACGTCGTCCTTCTTCTTGTCGCCGATTCCCCAGCCATCACAGATAATTAATAGCGCTTTTTTGCTCATGATCGTTAATATTTATTTGTTGATTATGTTTTCCTTTTTTCCATCCGCGAAGATAATCAATTCCGTCCTATTATTTTCCACCGGATTCCATTACTTTCGCGCTCTGACATGGAAAAGGATATCTACGACAACGATTTGGGGACCATCACGCTCCGCCGTTCCGCGCGGGCCACACGCTATACGCTCAAGATATCGCAGGGAAAAATCACCGCCACGATGCCTATCGACGGAAGCGAGAAGCGTATGCTCGCCTTCGTGCGGGAAAACAAGGAACGGCTGCTGAAAGCCTTGGAGAAACATCCCGCAGCGCCACTCATTGACGAGAGCACACGAGTGCGGACCGCCACTTTCCAGCTGCGCGTCTTCCGTATGGAACGGAACAATTTCTACATGACCCTGAAAGAGGGCGTCCTGCACATCGCCTGTCCGCGGGCGACCCGTTTCGAGGAGGGGAAAACTCAAGAGCTGTTGAAATCCATGCTGGAACAGGCGCTCCGCCACGAGGCGAGACGAACGCTGCCGGAACGCCTCGTACGACTCGCCCAAACGCATGGGTTCATCTTTACGGGCGTGAGAATCAACAACAGCAAGACCCATTGGGGCAGCTGCACGGTGCGGAAAAGTATCAACCTCTCCATCTCGCTCATGCTCCTGCCTTGGCATTTAATCGATTACGTGCTGCTGCACGAGCTATGCCACACGGTGGAGATGAACCATAGCGAACGTTTCTGGCGGCTGATGGACCAAGTGACGGACGGCAAGGCCAAGGCCTTGCGTCAAGAGTTGAAAAAGTATCACACGATATAGACTCTTCCATCTCGTTAATCCCTTCGGGAAAAAACATAATCATGTCCGGAAAAAAACATAATCATGTTCGGAAGAAAACATGGTTATGTCCGAAGAAAAACATGGTTATGTTTGAAAAGTATGATATTTTCCACATCTTTGTACCATTCAAGGAATCTACTTAAATCATAAACAGTTTAATATCATGAAACGAACAAGACAAATCCCTTCCGTCCGCGGAGCGAAATCCAAACGCAGCACGAACCGATTCCTTCAATCGGGAATGATGGCGGCTATCCTGCTTACGCTGGGCGTTCTCGCCGGAAACGGAGCCTACGCCCAAACGAACGAGGCGACAATCCAAAAGAGCATCCCCACGCTTTACCCCACCAAAGATTGGGTCATTTCCGACTATGTCGTGACAGACCCCTCGTTCGGGGCGAAAGCGGAACCCGGATTCGATAACCGGCAGGCCTTTCAAGCGGCTATCGACGCGGCGTACAAGAATGGCGGAGGCGTGGTTTACGTCCCCGCCGGAAACTATGAATTCCATAGCACGCAAATCGGCGTGAAGAACGTCCGTGTACGGCAAGGCCGTTCGGAAAGCCAGCAGGATTTCCACTACGAATATGTCCTGCGCCTCCATCCAGGCGTGCAATTGCGCGGCGATTGGGCCGACCCGCTGGCGAACGACGGGAAAACGCTCGGGACGATTCTTGAGGTACGTGTCGGGAAAGACGCGCCAAACCACGATGGCAGCGTGGAGAGCTGGTGGAACGACGGACAGGCGGGGAACGCGTTACGCACGACCTACACGAGCATCGCCGACCGTTTTATCGAGATGAACCAAGGGACCGGCGTGACCAATCTCTCCATCTGGTATCCGGAACAGGACATCCACGACATCAAGCCCTATCCGTGGACCCTTTTCCAAACGCAAGGAGATTGCGCCACGATAGAGCACGTCACGCTCGTGAACGCCTACAACGGCTTCAAATCCGCGCCAAGCGAGCTGCATTACGTGCTGGACAGCTACATCACCGCCTTGAACAAAGGCATCGAGGTGCATGTCTGCACGGATATAGGCCGCATCGAGAATGTCCGCATAAGCCCGGAGTTCTGGGCCAAGTCCGGTCTTCCCGGCGCGCCATCGCTTGAAGAGGCCACCGCCCGCACGAAAGCGCGGGGCATAGGATTCCAGATGCACCGCTCGGATTGGGAATACGTATCCAATCTGTACGTATCCGGTTACCGGACGGGCGTATGGATTGGGCGCGAGCCCGGATTCGCCGACGCACCGAACGCGCAACTCTATGAGGTACATGTCGATAACTGCGCCGACGGGCTTTACGTGGAGGATGTCAACCCCTACGGCATACTCATCTCCAACTCCTCGTTCAAGGCGGGCGAGAAGGAGAACGCCGCCCGCTTCGGCAAGGACTTCAGCACCTCCGTGCAATTCAACGGTGTCGACTTCGAGGGTACCGTGGCAAGCGACGGGAAAGACGGGGTCATCTCGTTTGAGAATTGCGCCTTCGCGCCGCGAGAGGACTACGCGCTCAAAATCAATAGCGGGAACGTGTTATTGACCCAATGCGATTTCCGGAAAGAGACCGGACACGTCTATCTGGGGACGGATGTCCGGACCTTGAAAGCGGTCAACTCCGGACACGGCGGCAAGCTGGACATCCAGAACCGGAGCGCGTCGGCCCTGGTGGAGGTCACGGTGGATAAACGCTACCGGTTCGAGCCGATTCCCGACGGCATAAGGACGGACATCGCGGTACATCCCAAGCCCCAATCGGACAACGTGCTGAAAGCCGACCTCGCCAGAGCCACGGGTTACAACAACGACCGGCCGGAGAAAGACGTATCGTCCGAGTTGCAATCGGCATTGGACAGGCTGAAGGCGGCCGGAGGTGGTACGCTTTACCTGCCCGCGGGAAGATATCTGGTGAACCATCCAATCAAGGTGCCTTCCGGAGTGGAGCTGCGAGGCTCGTGGGACGTGCAGCACCATACGCAAAGCGGCGGAACGGCGTTGTTCACGAACTACGACGGCGGAGCGGAAGGCGAGAACGGCCCCTCGCTCATACAGCTTGAGGCGGGAGCGGGCATACGGGGCATCACGCTGGCGCAACTGAACCTCCTCTCCGACGGGTTCGACATCAAGAACCCCCGGAAAACGCCGTTCCTGATGCAGGGACAGGGGCCGGGCGTTTACGTGGTGAACGTCACCATCGCAATTGGCGACAAGGGCATCGACCTCGCATCGTATAACACGAGCGGCCACTACGTCGATTACTTGGGCGGCATCCCCTTACGGGCCGGCATTTGGGTAGGCGGAGGAGCCGAGGGCGGTTTCATCCGCAACATGCAGTTCAACCCCCATTACAGCTCAAGGCTTCCGGAAGGCGGGCAAGGCTATCCCGCCGCATCCATCATGCGGTTCGTGCAATCCAACTGTAGCGCGCTCAAGTTCGCCGATGTCAAGAACCAAACGATTTTCAACAACTTCGTGTATGGCTCGGTCTACGGCATCCATTTCCTGAAAGACGCCATCACCGGGAAATATCCGGGCAAGATGACCGTCATCGGCCACGGGTCGGACGGCTGCACCTACTCCCTCTTCGTGGAAGACGCGGACAAGGAGACGGAAATCGTCGCCATCAACTCCGAGCTGGTCAACACGCAAATTCCCGACGAGCCGGTACGCTCATACGTCCTGATGGGCGACACGGTGAACACCGCCAAGGTGCATCCCAAAGCCCGGCTGACGCTGTACAACAGCGCGTTTTGGGGAAGCCCGGTGTACGGGGCCATCATAAACAACGGCATCGTATCGCTGCGGCAAGCCAACTTCACCCGCTCGGGCAAAGGCATCGAGGCGCGCAGCGGACAAGCGAGCGTCTACACCTCCTACTTCGCGCAGGAGCTGAAGCCTCAGGAGACTTACGTGCGACTGGGGAAAGAGGCGAAGTCCGTGGAGCTGACGAACAACCATTACGTCTCCGGATACCGCGTGGAGCGGGATAGCGACGGGAAGGTTTACGGGACGGACAAGTAGCCGCCATCGCCACAAGCCATTCCTCAACTATCAAAAACCTCCGAAAAGCTCCCCTGCCTTCGACGTGTGAATTGACCCCTCACCCCTACGGGGAGCTCCCCTAAGGCAGGGGAGCTTTTCAGTGGATAACGGATACGCTTGCCTCATTCCGGTAAACCCTCTTTCTTTTCTACGCGCCGGCGCGGCAACACGCCCGACCACTCGGCTGGCCTCCTGAACCGGCACGGCAACACTCCGAAGGCCTTCGCAGACCTCCTGAACCGGCGCGGCAAGACAAAAACCGCGGTTCAAGTCCTCCTGAACCGGCGCGGCAAGACAAAAACCACGGTTCAAGTCCTCCCGTACCGGCGCGGCGGGACGTGAACCGCGGTTGGCGGTTTCCCGCGCCGGTGCGTCGCGTCCGCTTATTGCGCCAAGGAGAAGCGCAAGCTGATACCGTAGTTGGAATTGGAGGTCGGATAAGAGGAGGTGGAGACAATCGGCTCGTTGATTTGCAAATCGTAGAAGGCGCGCAGCGTCAGGGCGCGGCTCAAGGCGTAATCGGCGGAGAACTGGATGGTCTTCGCGATGTTTCCGCTCGTGGCCTGCGTCAGGCGGTCCTCAATCTTGCGAATCAAGGAGAGCATCTTCCGGTAGGAGAAATCCAGCCGGATGGTCAAGTCGTTGTTGAAATCCCCCTTCTTCCTCATCTTCAGTACCTTGTTGAACTCCGGTAAGGTGTAGCCTATGCCGACCACATACTCGTTGGAGAGCGCCTCCACCAGCTGGTAGGAGGAGATGTTGAGGTTCAGGTTGCGCGTCTTGCGGAACTCCACCTTACCGGAGATGTTGTTCAGCAAGGTGGCGTCGACACCCAAAAGCGGGCTGAAGCCCTCGGTGATGCTGACGGCGGAAATGTCGTAAGGCGACGAGGGCATCGGATTGCCGGTCTGGATATTCTGCGTGAAGCCCAAGCTACCCTCCGAGAAGCCTACCCAATCCAAGAAAGAGGAGTAGGAACCCACGCTGTAGGAGCAGGTATACCGGTGGCTCAACGTCATGTTCTTGAAATACTTGCGGATAACCGGTATACGAATCAGCCCGTCGTAGGTGACGCGCCAGTTGGGGAGCAGGCTCTTCACGGAGGGGAACGGCGAGAGGCTGATTTTCTCCGGGTCTTTTCCCGTGTAAACCGCGAGGAAAGCGGGTATCAGGACATCCAAGGAGTTGGGGCTGACGCCTCCCATCTCCGGGTCGTAGGGTTTCCCCGCCAGCGAATGGCCCGCCATGAAGCCCGTGGAGGGATAGTTCAACCCCGCGTACGCCCCCTCCAGACGGCGGGCGATGATATCACGATACTCGACGAAGTCGTTGAACGTCTTCGAGGAATAACCGTTCCGCGCGTTACCGCTGCCCTTGAACGCGCTACCGAGCGCGATGGTGGTCATGGTGAAGCTTCCGCCCATCTGCTCCGGCATCCCGTCCTGCATGTAATAGATATCGGTACTGCGCGTGTCCACCCGGTTCGCGTTCAGGTCGATTTTCAAGCCGGGTATCGGCTCCAAGGTCGCGTTGATGTTCAGGTTCTTCGAGCTGTTAATCATCGCCGGCGTGGTCAGGTTGTCGTTCTTCAGCAGCCAGCCGCGCTCGTCCGCCTCGTCGATGAAGCTCCGCCGCACGGAGCCGAAGGCGAAGGCCAACCCCGGCGCCAACACGCCGGCCCGTTTCTGCCCGAACATGTCGCCCACGCCCGGCGAATAGCCCGGCAGCATCATTCCGTCCACCACCGAATACTGGATGTTCATCCGGCGCAACATCATCAGGAAGCGGCTGCCGTATTCCGCCACCTTCGTCAAGGTGCCCTCCCACTTCTGCGGCCCCGGCACGATGGTCAGCTTCAAGTGGGCCGTGTCCTTGTTCAATATCATGACCTGCGCGAAGTTGATGGGCTTGTACTTGATGGCGTAAACCTTGCCATCCGCCCCGCGCGCGGTGATGCGCACCTTCTTCGTGAACATGCCGTGCTGCACGACCGTCCCGCTGTCCGGATTCAGCTGAATCTCCTTCTCCAGCTTCACCTCCTTTTTCTTTTGCTGCCGCTGTTGCCCGCGGGCGTTGTTGCGCGAGGAGGCCATGAACTTCTGGTTAATCTTCTTCAGATACTTGTTCTTGTTGTACAGCGACTGGAAGTTGAAACTCCCCTGCCAGTCGAACTGCCGCTGGTTCTTGATGGTGTTCCCCATGTTCAGCTCCTCGGTAGGCGTGTCAGCTCCCTTGTCCCAGTTGTACGTGGCGTTGTAGGCCAAGGAGCTGTTCGCCCAATCCAGCGCGGGGATGAACTGCAACGGCAGGTTCCACGTCACGTTGAAGGTCTGGTCGTATTTCAGCGGCGTACCCAAATCGCGGATACTCTGCTTCACGGAGTCCTTCCATATCTGATAATCGTCCGGGTTCAGCTTCTTGTTCACCTGCACGTTCGGCTCTTCGATACGTGCGTTCGTGCCGGAGGTGAAAGTCATGCTCAAATTGTTCGTGAAATCCCAACGCAAGCTGAACGCCCTATCCCATAAGAAATTATGGCTGAAGGAGAGCAGCTCGTTCCCGCCGCCCGTGGAATTGGTCAAATCCCTCAACTTAATCTCGTAATAATCCCGCATCATCGCCGTCTGGAAGCTGATGTTCGACGGGACATAATTCAAGCCGAATTGCTTGATGTATTTCGTGTACCCATTGTTCTTCTTCAGTTTCTCGAACGGGCGGAACGGCTTCACGTAAGGCGTATAGTTGTAGGAGAAGTTCCCCTGATAGCTTTTCGTGGTCTCATATTCCGTCTCCGGGTTTTGCGTGCTATTCTGGTTATAAGCGTATCCGAACGAGAAGTTCGCCGGGTCGTAAGGCATCGGATTCTTGCTCCGGATGTCCACCCTCACGTTATTCAGGGAGAAACTCTTGATGGTGGTCCGGTCGATAGAGTAGTCCTTGATGGAGTCCCGTTCCGCGTCCGTCTCCACGGCATCCAACGCGTCCGACAGCTTGATATCCTTGTTCATAGGGTCGTATTGCGGGGTGGTCGTCTCTCTCGAATAGGCGTAGTAGAACGGGATACTCACCTTCGCCTTCTCCGGGAACAACTTTCCGAACTCGATGGAGGTCGAGATGCTGTATTGGGAATAGTCATCCAACCGACGCTCGGAAAGCGATTGGTCCAAGGCGCCGAACCCGGCGGTCTCCACCCGTCCACTCACGTTTACCGTACCCAAGTCGGACAACGCCACGCTCATGTTCGCGTTAGCGGCCCAACCGCCTTGCTCGTCAAAATCCGTCAGGCGAAGCTCGTTCACCCACACCTCGCCACTCTTTATCTCGTTCGAATTGTTACGGACACCAATCATAATCACCTTTACCTCCGCCAAGCTCGGGTTACCGATGACACTAATCGTATTGCGAGCGTTATCCGGGTCATTCTTCGAATAAACCTGCTGGAAACTTACGTTCGACACCCCCTGCCGGCTCAGGCGGTTCCGTTCCAACTTCAAGTCCGTCAAGATTTCCAGGTCGAAATCCAGCATATTATTCCGCGGCCATACCTTCTCTTGGTCCGCGCTATTGTTCGTATTATAAAGAATCGTGCTGTGAGCCGTCAAATCCAACGGCACCTCGTATTCATAATAATTATTCTTATAATCGGAACCCAAACGCAAGAACACCGACAAATCCCCATTCTCCAACGTCTTGCTCTCATCCATCGGCGCCTCGGCATGAGCGAACATCTGCAAATGCTTGTACCTACGGAGGTCATACGAGGTGGACTTATACACCGCACGCGCGTCCGCCGGAGACAAATCCGTGATTTGCATCGACAAAGCCTGCTCGTTCTGTTGGAGCAACTGGGGCTGGCTGGAATCGAACATACGGCTTATCCCCGGAGGCAACACGTAATTGACCGGCTGACGCTGCCCGTTCTCCTCGATGTTGACAGAAGAGACGACAATCTGCCCGTCCGTCTTTGGCGGGATAGCGGGGTCCGACAAGTCTTGCTCGTACGTTCTCCAATCACCTCTCACCAACTCGAAAGAGCCGAAACGCAGCACCGTGGATTTCCGGAAACCGGTCATGTACATACGCATGAAACGAATCGTCTTGAAGTCCCGTATCGACCCAACCGCCTTCTCGAAATCCTTGATAGGAATCTTGAACAGATACCATTTCACCGTTTCCCGGTTACCGTTCATCAAGGTAACTTCCGGCGAACGTTCGTCCACGATATAGTTCGACCCCACCTGCAAATCCTGCGGCCGGATAGAGACTTTATACTCAAAATATTTCTCGGTCTCGTTCAACTTGTTATCCTCGTTGATATCCTCCACGTCCGGCGTGCTCCTTCCCGCTGTCGCATAGCTTTGATCGGACTCCCTCGAATTTCCCTCAGTACCGTTGTATCGCTTATAACGAGACAGGATATCCAATTCCTGACTATCATAATCATCCCCACGGAAATAATGGTAGTTATCGCCCGCCGGGTCATTCAACGGAGAGAATGGGTCTTCCAGCATTTGAGCGATCGTCTCTCCGGAGAGTTTAGCCCTCAACTTCTCCACATATTCCGCATAAGTAGGGAACAACAATTCCTCGTCTGTCGTCAGACCATCCAAACCCACATCCTGCAATTCCCTATTGTTCGCGTCAAAAGCGTATCCCGTGCTCTGCGTACGAGGTACCTTACCCCAAACCGTCGTATCCACTTTCGACATATCCCCGTCCACGGGCATACCATTCTCGAAAAACTTCTTCTCATCTTTCAAAATATCTTCCGAAATCTCGCCTAAGTTGAAATATAAATCACCACCTTCCGCCGTCTCATCATAAATAAACGGGTCCAGCAACCAGAACTCTATATACTCATAATTGGCGGATTCCAAATCCGTCGGTTCGATCTTCCGCATGATACCGCCCCAACGCCGTTCCGGATTTCCCAACGTACCGTCCGGATTCACATTATCGACATCCAAGTTATACGGACCGCGCTCATTCGGATAAAAGGCCAAGTTCAACGCGGACAAGGTCGTGTTGTCGTTCGTTCCCAAATCCCTGTTCGGATAGATTTCCCTATAATTGATACCACGAACATAATGATTCGACAAATCCTCGTCCGTCAAATGCCGAGGACGGGAAGAGGAGCTTTTACGCGTGAAAATACCATCTACCGTATACCAAGCCAACAAAGCCCGGTTTTTCCCATAAGCGATATCATTCACGCGACTCGCCTCCGGGAATTTCGCGTTTTCCGTATCCTCGTAAGGAGTACTCGCCAAATTCCATGCGTACGGATTCAACAAATCCATTCCGCTCTGCGTAGACTCGAAATCATCCAGATAAGAATATCCGCCCGTGTTCTCGTTCTCATAATGCCCGGCTATCAAGTGGGCGAATTCCGCGTTCAAGGAGATTTGGCTCGGTTTCGTAAGCGTCAACAAAGGCAGTTTGTCAAATACGTTGGTCAGCCACTGACTCTCCGTCTTATAAGAGGTATTGAATCCCCATAACGTGTTCTTTATCGACTCATCCCCCACGGTGGTCTTTACGGTCAAAGGCATTTCCGACATGTGCATGATCGTAGCGCCAACCATAAAGTCCGGGTTGAACTGGTAATTCAAATCCAATCCTACCATCGTCTTGCGCTGCATATTGAAGGTCGATTGATTCTCCAAAGAGACACTCACGGGAGTTCCGCTGGAGATGATGCTCTCATTTAAGATTGTCACCCGTCCTAAGCTATAATCCACCGTATAATCCACGTTCTCGGTCAACGTCGCGCCACCCGCCGTCACACGGACAGAGCCGCGGGCTACATTGGTCGCTCCCAAATCAATCTCCGCTCCAGAAGAGGCCTTATACTCTCCACTCAAGAGAAACTTGTTCTTCTCCGCGATCTGACGAGCCACGGTCAGCGTCGAGTCATATAATTCCTGAAAAACATACTTGTCCGCATAATAGCTTCCAATCTCTTCCCTCAATTTCGAGCCGAAAGGCTCCACACAGGGGAATATCACCCTACCGGTCGCCGAAAGGACCGTATAACCCTCAATAAAATCGAAGAAACCATCCGGATTCGGATTATCGAAAGAATCCAGACGATCCACGCCCAAGACCCGAATCAAAAGCTGGTTCGCGCAATTGCCTTCCGGCAGATAATTCACGTATGTACCCGTGGAATCGCTCTGGTAAGTGACATTCAGCTGGAACTTCTCTTTCTGCACCGAATAAGCGCCCAAAGAGTAGACGTTCTTCATCATCAAATCCCAAAACATCATGTCGGGCGACATCGTGGTACCTTTCAACAACTTCACGAAAAGGCAATTGGTCGTATTTTCCTTACTATCCGTAGAGAATTCACCAACCTGATACGTTTTTCCGCCATAGATGAAACTAAACGCGACACCCAACACCTCATCCGGCTGCAACTGCGTGTTCAAGGAGATATATCCCAGTTTCGTGTTCAAGGTATATTCCGACGCGTCCAACAGACGGGCGCTCTCGATTTTCTCGAAATCCCGGCCACTCTCGAAAGAGCCGCCCAACGCCTGCGTCACTTGGCTGATATCGCGGGCGTTCGCGAATTGGGTCGTCAACGTCGAATACAGGTTGTTCGCGCCGTTCGCCGGCCGCCGGTCCGTACCGGAAGGCATCACCATCGCTTTATTCCCGATATTCCGCGACTCGTTCTCGCCCAAGTCCGTGAAGGCCACGATATTCCGCGACTGGTCGTAATTCCCGCGCTTATTCGTCACCCAGACCTCTATCTTAGATATCTCGATACCGGAAGTTATCGTCGGCAACGAGGACATGAACTGGTCGTAGTTGTCATAGAAATAATGCGCAAGGAAGAAATGCCGATTCTCGTCATATTCGTCCACCTTAATCTCGAAAGGCTTCGTCTGCACCCCGCCATCCGACCGGACCGTTTTCGACTCCGATTCCTGCTGGGCGAACAAGGCGTTCACGCGCAACTTGCCGAATTGCAAGTCCGCCTTCATACCGAACAACGCAGCGCCTCCGTTTATCAAGGAGTTGCTGGTGTTCATGCTCACGTTACCCGCCTCCAACGACTTGATAATCTCATCCTCCTCGCCGGTATAAGCCAGCTTCAGTTTCTTCGAGTCGAAATCGAAAGAGGTCTCGGTATCGTAATTCATGTTGAAATTCACCTTGCTGCCGACCGAGGCCTGCACGTTCAGCTGGACACTCTCGTCGAAGTTGAAGAAAGTACGCTTCCGCGAGCGTTCCGGCAAGGAAGGGTCGTTGTTCTTGTTCGTCTTCAGCCCCATCGTGACCTCGGCGGAGCCTTGCGTCTTCACGCGCACGCCACCTGGACCGAAAATACGTTCCGCCGCCCCGATATTGAACTGCATGTCGGTCAGGTTGAACTGCTTGTTGGCGGCTTTCTGGAATTCCTCCTCGTTTTTCTGCCGGAAATAAGAGCGCAAGGACTGCTGCATGGAATAATCCTGATACTCCTCCGGAGTCAGGCTCATCGGCGTGCCTATCTCCATGTCGCCCAAACGGGTACGCACGATGTAGGTATTCGTGTTCAAGTCGTACTCGATAGTGGTCTTGACGTTCTCGGGGTCGCGCAAATCGGCGGGCGAACGCTTCACGATATCTTGATACTCCTCCGGGCTGGTCTTCGCCACCGGATAACGGGGCGGGATGGTGTCCTCCGGCGCCTCCAGCGGCTCCAGCTCGGGCAAGGAGGAGGTATAGGCCAGGAAATCGGCGTTCAGCGAGTACAAGCCGACCCCGAACGACAACACGACGACCCACAAGAGATATTTCAATATCCGTTTTCTCATTTCCAACGCATTGTCAATTATCAAAGCATCCGGAGAGCGGTTTTTATCACCTGCTCCACCGCGAGGGAGGGCGTGCTACGCAAGATGGAGGCCACCGCCTTTTGCGATGCCGCCTTCTGGAAGCCCAGCATGACCAAAGCCGCCACGGCCTCCTCGGCCACCGCTCCGGAAGCAGGCGCGGCGGATGGCGTTTCCCCGACGGCGGCGCCGAGCGTCTTCACCTTGTTTCTCAACTCCACCAAGATACGCTGGGCGGTCTTCAGGCCGATACCCTTCACGGCGGTCAGCGCCGCCTCGTCCTTCGAACCGATAGCCGTCACCAGTTCCGAGGGAGACAGGGAGGAAAGAATCATCCGCGCGGTATTCGGCCCTACGCCGGAAACGGATATCAGCAGGAGGAACAGCTCGCGCTCCTCCCTCGCCGCGAAGCCGAACAGGGCGTGCGCGTCTTCCCTAATCACCTCATAGATATATAATTTGCCGGATGTCTTGCCGTTGAACGCGCTATAGGTATTCAAGGAGATGTTCAACTCGTAACCTATGCCGCCACATTCCAGAATCATGCGAGTTGGCGTAAGTTCCACGATCTCTCCCTTTATATATTCTATCATCTACTATGGATTTTTAATATTCCGTACCTAATATAACGTAAGATAACGCGAAAGCGTATATTTCCCGTCCGAAAAAAAATACGCGCGCGGATTCAACGTAGGGTGAACGGAGGAAGGACTCGCGAAACTCGCCATGATGTCGCTATCGTAAAAGCGATCGATAATAATCAAGCCTATTTGTTATCATTTACAATATACAATGATAACAATCAAGATCATTTGTTATCAGTGAAAAAAACAATGATAACAACTAAACTAATTTGTTATCATTTACAATATACAATGATAATAATCAAGTTCATTTGTTATCAGTGAAAAAAATAATGATAACAACTAAGCCAATTTGTTATCAGCGCGAAAAACAATGGTAACAATCAAGCTTATTTGTTATCAGTGAAAAAAACAATGATAACAACCAAGCCTAATTGTTATCATTTACAATATACAATGATAACAATCAAGCTCGTTTATCGCCATCGCGAAGCCGGAGAGTAAGGACGAGGCGGCTCTTATTGTTTCCAAAAGCCGGGAAGGAGGATGGTCAGCACCGTGAAGACCTCCAAACGGCCGGTCATCATCAGGAAGGTGAGGAACCATTTGGAAAGGTCGGGCAACTCGGAGAAATTGCCCAGCGGCCCCAGCGTGCCCAATCCCTGCCCGCCATTGCCCAAGGAGGTGATAACGGCGCTCAACGCCTCCTCGAAACCGACGCCGTCCAGCGTCAAGACCAAGCAGCTGAACACGATAAGGCTCAAATAGACGAACGTGAAGGCCAGCACCTTGTTCACCACGTCGGTGGGCACGGCGTGCCCGTTCACACGCACCGGCACGACAGCGTTGGGGTGCGTCTGCTTCTTGAACACGTTGAAGAGGTTCTTGGCGAGAATCATCACCCGCCCCGCCTTCAAGCCGCCGCTGGTGGAACCGGTGCAACCGCATACCACCATCAGCATCAGCGCGACCAGCCAGAAAAAAGGCCCCCAAGGGATGTAATCGGCCGTATAGAAGCCGCTCGTGGATATCAGGGTGGTCACTTGGAAATAGGCCAGGCGGAAGGCGTGCTCGAAATCCTTCCCGAAGCCGTTCGCGTACAGGTAGACGGTAGTGACCAGCACGGCCACCGCCACGATAGCGTAAAACCAGCGCGTCTCCTCGTCGCGCAACAACTTGCCGAACCTTCCCTTGAAAACGAAGTAAATCAACGTCATGTTGGTGGCCCCGATACACATGAAGGTGGCCAAGACATACTCCACGTAAGGCGAGTTCCAATAGCTGACGCTCGCGCTCTTGGTGGAGAAGCCGCCCGTGGCGATGCAGGTCATGCCGTGGTTCACCGCGTCGAACAAATCCATCGGCCCCAGCCACAAGAGGAAGGCCACCAGCGCGGTGAGGAAGAGGTAAATCCCCCACAACCGTTTGGCGATTTGCGTGACGCGGGGACGGAAACGCTCGTGCGTGATGCCCGACGTCTCCGCGTCGAACAACTGGCTGGCGCCTCCTCCGAAGATAGGCATCAACGCCACCGTGAAGACGATAATCCCGATCCCCCCTTGCCATTGCATCAGGCTCCGCCAGAACAATATACCCTTCGGAAGCCCGTCGATATCGGAGATGACGGAAGCGCCGGTAGTGGTGAAACCGGACATCGCCTCGAAGTAGGCGTCGGTCAGGTTATCCACATAGCCGCCCCAGTAAAAGGGCAACATGCCGAACAGGGAGAGGAACGCCCAAGTCAACGCCACCGTCAGCATCCCCTCGCGCCGCCCGGCCGAGTACTCGTTGGCCCTCGCGCCCACGAGATAGAAAAGGAAGCCCGCGGCGAGCAGGACTCCGCTCGACCACAGCAACGGATAGAAATCATCGCCCCGATAGAAAAAAGCCACGAGCGTGGCCAGCGCCATGAAGAAGGTCTCAAGGATGAACATCATCCCCAGCATCTTGACAATGAAACGGACATTCAGCATGGGGCCTCAATTAAAGTAATCCTCCAGTTTGTGCAAAGCCGTATCCAGACAGAAGACGACCACATGGTCGTAAGCCTGTATCCACGTGTCACCTTTAATCATCATCGGCTCGCCATCGCGAATCAAGCCGCCCAAGGTCAAATCCGAGGGGAGATGCAGGTCTTTCACCTGCTTGCGGGTAATCTTGGAGTTCGGTCGGGCCACCAGTTCCGCCACGTCGGCGTTGGCGAAGGTCAGGCACTTCACGTTCGACACGTCCACGTCCAACAGGAAACGGTAGATATGGCTCACGGCTATCATCTTCTTGTTGATGACGGAACCGATGTCCATGCTTTCCGCCAACGGGATATAATCGAGGTTCTCTATCTTGGCTATCGTCTTGAACACGCCGAAACGCTTGGCCGCCAGGCACGCCAATATATTCGTGCTCGCGTTCTCCGTCAGCGCGATGAACGCTTGGGCATCCGATATTCCCTCTTGCGTCAGCAAATCCGTGTCACGCCCATCGCCATTGATGATAAGCACGTTGCCCGGCACGACCTCCGCGATGCGAAGGCTCTTCTCCTTGTTCAGCTCGATTACCTTCACCCGGATATTGTTGGGCAGGTATTGGCACGCGCGGATGGCGATACGGCTTCCGCCCATGATTATCACCTTCTTCACCTCCGGGTTTTTCTTCCCCGCCAGCATACGGACATCCTCGATGTGCGACTTGATGGTGGTGAAGAACACGATATCGTCCGCCTCGATATGGTCCATACCGCGAGGGATAATCGTCTCGTTTTTCCGCTTGATCGCGACGATATGGTACAATTTCTGCTCGTTCAAGAGTTCCGCCAGCACCCGGTTCACCAAACGGGAGTTATCCCGGACCTTCACGCCTATCAGAATCAAGGCGCCCCCGAACAACTCCCAATACTGACGCGTCCAAGGACGGCGTACGGCCGTCACGATTTCCTTGGCCGCCAACATCTCCGGATAAATCATGGAGCTGATTCCCAGATTCTCGAACAGTTCCTTGTTCTTAGGGAGCAAATATTCATAATTATTGATACGCGCCAACGTGCGGCGCGCGCCCAGCTTATGCGCCAGCAGGCAAGCGGTGACATTGGTGGTCTCTTCCGGAGTGACGCTCACGAACAAATCGGTTTTCCGGATACCCGCTTCCGCCAAATCCCGCAAGGAGGTCGGATTCCCGACCATCGGCAGAATCTCCATCGAGGAATTGGAAATATTCAAACGCTCCTCATCCGGGTCCATCAGGATGATATCCTGGTTCTCCCGAGATAACATTTTCGCCAAATGCGTACCGACCTCTCCTGCCCCGGCTATGACAATCTTCATACCTTAAACCACTGACTCAGTTAATGAAAAATCAATATCCATTTATCAATCGCTCCGCGATACTCTCCGCGTCCATCCCGCACAAACGATACAACTCAGGAATTGAGCCATGCTCGATGAACCGATCCGGCACGCCAATACGTCTCACCCGAGGCGTATAACCATGATCCGCCATGAACTCCAGCACCGCGCTTCCCAAGCCGCCCCTGATTACGCCGTTCTCCACCGTCACGACCCGCTTGAACCTCTTCCCCACCTCATGCAGCAACTCCTCGTCAAGCGGTTTCAAGTAAATCATATCGTAATGGGCGACCGAAACGCCCTTGTCCTTCACCAGCTCGATGGCCTTCATCACCTCGTTTCCAATGGGACCTATCGACAAGACGGCCACGTCCTCGCCATCCCGCAACTTTCGTCCTTTCCCGATAGGCAATATCCGCATCTCGTTCCGCCAGTCCTTCATCTCGCCTTTTCCACGCGGATAACGAATCACGAACGGGCCGTCGCACACGGCGTATCCCGTGTACATCAGGTTCCTCAAGTCCCACTCGTTCAAGGGAGAGGCTATCACCAAATTAGGAATCGGGCGAAAATAAGCCAGATCAAACACGCCATGATGCGTGGCGCCATCCTCTCCGACCAGCCCCGCGCGGTCCAAGCAAAACACGATATGTGACTTTTGCAACGCCACGTCATGAATCACCATATCGTAAGCGCGTTGCATAAAGGAGGAATAGATATTGCAGAAGGGAATCATCCCCTCCTTCGCCAAGCCCGCGGAAAAAGTCACCGCATGTCCCTCGGCGATTCCCACGTCGAAGGCGCGGTCGGGGAAAGCCTTCATCATATAAGTCATGGAACAGCCCGTCGGCATCGCAGGCGTGATACCGACAATACGCTCGTCCTTTTCCGCCAGCTCCACCAGCGTATGCCCGAAAACATCCTGATACAATTGAGGCTCATCCAACTTATGGACCACGATACGCTCGCCCGTCTCTTTATTGAACCTGCCCGGAGCGTGCCATTCCGTGGCCGACTCCTCGGCGGGCTTGAACCCCTTCCCCTTTTTCGTCTTGATATGCAATAGCTTAGGGCCTCGCATATCCTTGATGTCATTCAATACCTTAATCAAGTAATTGACATCATGCCCGTCCACCGGGCCGAAATAGCGGATACTGAACCCCTCGAACAAGTTATGCTGCTGGGTGAGCAACGCCTTCAGGCTATTGTTGAAACGCAAGATGTTCTCCCGCCGGTCGTTGTTCATCAACTTCATCTTCTTCAACCCCCGATACACGTCGTAACGCATCTTATTATAAGCCTGGCTCGTGGTGATATCCACCAGATACTGGCTCAACCCGCCTACGCTATGGTCTATCGCCATATTATTGTCGTTCAGGATAATCAGCAGGTTGTTCGGGTCGGAAGAGGCGTTGTTCAACCCCTCGAAAGCCAATCCGCCGGTCATCGCCCCGTCACCTATCACGGCTATCACGTGCCTGTCGTTCTCCTTTTTCAGGGCCGACGCCACCGACATGCCCAACGCCGCGGAAATCGAGTTGGAGGCGTGCCCGGCTATAAAAGCGTCATACTCGCTCTCCGCCGGATTGGGGAACCCGCTGATTCCGCCCAATTTGCGAAGCGTATGGAAAGCCTCTTTCCGTCCGGTGAGAATCTTATGCCCGTAAGCCTGATGCCCCACGTCCCAAACGACGCGGTCGTAAGGGGTATCAAACACGTAATGAAGCGCTACCGTGAGCTCCACCGTCCCCAAGCTGGCACCCAGATGCCCAGGATTCTCGGACAATACATCGATGATATATTGACGCAACTCGGCACATACCCGTTCCAACTCGTCTTGCGGCAAGCGTCGCAAATCTCCCGGGAGATGGATGCTATCCAACAGGTGTTCGACTTTATTATCAGACATACCAGCTAACTTTTATCGCGAAAATACGGAATAAACGGCATATAAAACAACACGCACGTGTTTTTTCAAAAACATGTACATGAATTCCCTGAGACACGCACCTCTTTTCCCGAAAACATGTACGTGTTTTTCCGAAGAGACCGCACTAAGATTTCCTTCGGACAAAACTTAATTTTCCTCCGAAGAAAAATAAGTTTTCGTTCGAAAGAAATTCTTTTTTTGTTCGAAGGAAAATAATTGGTTACATTTGTAATATCTACAAAAGAACAAGCAAGATGAAAAAGTGGTTCAAACGGATATGCGTAATATGCCTGATACCAATCCTGTTGGTATCGGTGCTCTCCGTTTTACTCTATATTCCCCAAATCCAGAACCTCGCGGTGAAAAAGGCCGCCGAATACGCGGGAAAAGCCATGGGTATGCGAATAGACATCGAGCATATAGCCCTATCTTTCCCTATCAACCTAACCATCAAAAGCATAGAGGTGATAAACCCGCCCGCCGACACGCTATTGAGCTTGCGGAGCCTCACCGTGAAAATCCACCCGCTTCCCTTATTGCACAAACAGGTATTGGTGGAGGCGGTCGACCTGCGCGGCGTACGGGTGAACACGGGGAGGCTAATCGAGGGAATGGAAATCAAAGGAACGCTGGGAAAGCTTTACGCACACGCGGACCGAATCGATTTGTCGCGGGAAAAAGCGACCTTGAACGCGATAGACCTTTCGGACACCGCTATCACGTTGGTTCTAAACGACTCCACGGAGCGAAAAGATACGACCTCCTCCGCTCCAATGAACTGGATTCTCGCGTTGGAAAAGATTCGTCTGGACCGAGTGGCGTTCGCGCTCCAAATGCCCTCCGACTCCATGCGGATGACCGCCTTCATCAAACAGGCCGGACTGGATAACGGAACCGTGGACCTCGGTAAGGCATCGTACGGAGCGAAGGCTTTCGAGCTGAAAGAATCCAATATATCGTACGACGGGAATTGGACGGCGCCGGCCAAAGGATTGGACCCTGCGCATATCCAGCTGACGGACCTGAACGTAAATATCGACTCCTTGCTTTACCAAGGACAAAAAATAAACGCTCTCCTCAAGCGCTTCTCGATGAAAGAACGTTCCGGGCTGACCGTATCATCCCTTACCGGCGAGATACGGGGCGAAGGCTCCGGAGTCCAAATCCCTGAGCTATCGCTCCAAACCCCCTATTCCGAAGTGAAATTATCGGCGGATATCCCTTGGAGCGCGTTGGAAGAACAACCCAAGAACGAGATGAACGCGGCACTCTACGCCACCATCGGGAAAGAGGACATAGAGATGGCCGTTCCCATGCCTAAAGAGCTTCAAGAATCATTTCCGGAACATTCCATCCACATGGCGACCGAGATAGAGGGAAACCTTTCCGCTTTACGAATCGCCCAATGCGATATCACGCATCCCGAGGCGTTCCAAATCAACCTGAGCGGAGAGATGAAGGCGTTAACGGATAGCGTCCGCCGGAATGGGAAAGTCCGCATAGACGCCCAAACCCGAGAACTCGATTTCCTGCTAGCCACGCTTCCCGCCGAACAAAGAAAGCGGTTCGCCATTCCGAGAGGAATCCGTCTACAAGGTGAAGCCTCCCTCGATAATCAGGCCTATCACGCAGACCTCTCGCTGATCGAAGATAAAGGCGTAATCGACCTGACCGCCTTTTACGACCCGAACCGGTTCGCTTACGAGGCGCGTCTACGGATAGATAGCTTGGAGCCGAGCCATTTCATGCCCCAAGACTCGCTCTATTGGCTAAGCGGAACTTTCTCCGCGAGAGGAGAAGGGACGGACATCTTCTCGTCCGATACATGGGCCCAAATAAACGGGAAAATATCGAACATCCGTTATGGGAACTCCTCCTTCTCCGATGTCACGCTCAAAGGTTCCTTGAAAGAGAATTTTCTCCAGACGGACCTCATCAGCGAATATCCGTTCTTGACTATGGACCTTACGCTAAACGCCACGCTCCATAAAGAAAAGATAAAAGCCATGCTGATAACGGACGTGGAAAACGCCGATTTATATGCCTTGGGCTGGATGCCCGACCCGTTCGCCACTTCTTTCCAACTATTCGCCGAGGCGGAAAGCGACCTCGCGGAAAACCATAAACTCGACCTCACGCTGGGAAATTGGGAAATAACGGCCAAATCCAAAAGCTTCAAACCGAAGACACTGATTCTAAGCGCTCGTACGGACGTAGACACCACCCGCGTCTCTTTCCATGCGGGCGATTTGGATATCACGCTCACGGGCAACGATTGTATCCATCACCTCGCGGACAAGTTGGGACAAGTATCTCAAGAGATGACCACCCAACTGGAACGCGACACGACCCTGAATCTGGAGACATTACGGCCGTTATTGCCTGAGCTATCGCTCGAAATAAAAGCGAGTCAGGACAATCCAATCTACAACTTCCTACAGACCTATTACATGGGTTTCAAGGATATCGCCATTAACGCCTACACCTCGCCGGAATCCGGTATCCGGATGGACGCTTCCTTACACGACCTCGCCCGCGACACGTTCTTAATCGACACGATACAAGCCCGAATCTTCCAAGACTCTATCGGATTGGCTTACGAAGCCCAAGTACTCAAGAACAAATATCGCCAGCAACAGGCTTTCGACGCCGGATTGAACGGACAATTACGTTTCGGATACGGAGATGCGCGTTTTTACCTCAAGAACGAAGCGGGAGAAACCGGATTCCTTTTAGGTGTCAAGGCCGAGAAAAAGCCGGAGGGATTCCAATTCCATCTCTTTCCCGACCAACCGATTATCGCCTTCCAACCGTTCCGATTGAATCCTGATAATTATGTGACGATACGGAACTTGAACGACATCGAGGCAGACTTACGGCTCAGCGGGGAAAAAGGCGCCTCCTTATGGATTCATTCGTTAGCGGACGAAGGCGAAGGAGAGAAAGTGAACGCCGAGCTAAGCCAAGTCGATTTGGGCATTCTCTCCAACGCGCTCAGCTATTTGCCTCCCATGGAGGGCGTATTGAACGCGAACGTACAATACGCGCCTTCGGATACCTCATTCTTGGTCGCCGCGGACATGAACATCGACGAGTTTTATTACGAGAAAGAAAGAGTGGGAGAGCTGATGCTCAACGCCGTCTACCTACCATCCGGGAGAGAGAGCCACCAAATAGACATGCACTTGTTCCGGGACGGAACGGAGGTGAGCGCCATAACCGCCATTTATCGGCAAGGAGAGGAGACGGATTATATTTCCGGAAACATGGACTTCTTCCACTTCCCGCTGGATATAGCGAATCCTTTCATTCCGGAAGACATGGCGAAAATGAGTGGAGACCTTGACGGAACTCTCTCCTTTAACGGACCGAGCGACAGGTTGAACACGAACGGCTCCTTGTTATTCGACACGGCATCGGTTTATGTCGGAGCGGTTGGCTCGGAATTTCGTTTCGACGATAAACGAATAGAAATCAAGGATAACCGGCTTTTATTCGACCGATATGGGATTTACGCGTATGACCAAAAACCATTCCTTATCGATGGAATGATTGATTTCTCAGACTTATCACGGATGACCGCGGACCTGAAACTGACCGCGGACAATGTGCAATTGCTGAACGCCAAACAGACCAAGGAGAGCTTGGTATATGGGAAATTGTTCATCAACCTGAATTCTACCGTCCGTGGCCCGCTAAACGCATTGACCATGCGGGGCGACTTACGGTTATTGGGCGGGACAAACCTTACCTATATATTAAAAGATTCCCCGCTGACCGTGCAAGACCGGATGTCGGATATGGTGACCTTCACCTCTTTCAACGATACGATAAAACGGAAGATGCCACAAAAGCCGCCTTTACCGATGGGAGGCATGGATATGTTGATGACTATCCGAATCGACCCCGCCGTGCAAGCGAACGTGGACTTGAGCCCCGACCAATCGAATCATGTCAGCCTGGAAGGAGGCGGAGACCTCTCTTTCCAATATACGCCACAAGGGGATATGTTCCTGAACGGGCGTTATACGCTATCGGGAGGGACTATCAAATACTCTGTCCCTGTCATCCCCTTGAAAGAGTTCAGTATCCGAGAAGGAAGCTACGTGGAATGGACGGGGAATCCAATGGACCCGACATTGAGTCTGGCGGCCACGGAACGTATGCGCACCTCCGTGACACCCACGGGGCAATCCTCGCCCCGGCTGGTGAACTTCGACGTAGGCATCGCATTGACCCAACGGCTGAAGAATCTGGGACTACGATTCACGCTGGAAGCGCCGGAGGATTTGGCGATGCAAGAGGAACTGACCTCCAAGGGAGAAGAGGAGAGAGCCAAACTCGCGGTCAGCATGTTGGTGACCGGCATGTATTTAGGAGGCGGTAGCGGTGGCGGAAAGGTGAATCTGGACATGGGAGACGCATTGACCAATTTCCTGCAAGGAGAAATCAACAATATCGCGGGAAACGCATTGAAATCCATAGACATCAGCTTCGGGATGGAGACTTACGACAACGCAGGAGACGCGGGAGGAGGTACGCGGACAGACTATTCCTTCCGCTTCGCGAAACGATTCTACAACGACCGAATACGTATCGTATTGGGAGGGCGTATCTCTACGGGTGAGAATATCAATAACGGACAAGCCCAGCCTTTTATCGACAACGTATCCGTGGAATACCGTCTGGATAGCAGCGGCTCACGCTACGTCAAGCTTTTCCACGACAAGAATTACGAGAGCTTGCTGGAAGGCGAGATCACGGAGACGGGAGCCGGCATCGTGCTCCGGAGGAAGATGAAGCATCTCCGCGAGCTGTTCAACTTCAAGAAAGCCAAAGTGAAACCGATAGACGAAGAGAAAGAGGAGAGAAAAGAATGAAGGCAAGAACATACTACCATAAACGAAGGGAAGGAGGCGTGTCACGCCTGTCCGTATCGGTCTGCGTCCTCTTGGCCTGCCTCCTTTCCGCGTGTTCCACCACGAAGAACCTGCCCGAGGGAGAAATCCTTTATACCGGAATCAAGCGAATAGAGGTAGAGAACGAGGACCCGAGCGAAGCCGGGGAGAACACCATGGAGGAGATAGAGGCAGCCTTGGCCTATCCGCCCAACAACGCCTTGCTGGGAAGCTCCTCCATACGGCTTCCCTTGCCTTTCGGCTTATGGGTCTATAACGCTTTCGTGAACAAGAAAGGGAAAGTCGGGCAATGGATATTCAAGAAACTGGCGGCGAAGCCGGTCCTCATCTCGACCGTCAATCCTGAGGTACGAACCAAGGTGGCCAAGAACTTATTGAACGAATACGGTTATTTCAACGGAGAGGCCTCTTTCGAGGTCATCCCCAACGCGAGGAACCCGCGGAAAGCCCAATTGGGATACACCATCAAGATGAATCATCCCTACACGCTCGACAGCGTCCGGTACGTGCACATCCGGCATCGCGCCGATTCCCTGATTGACGCGACCGCCGACCAGCGTCTCTTGCGCGCGGGCGACAATTTTAACGTCACCCAACTGCAAGCCGAACGGGAACGGATATCCTCCTTGCTTCGCGACAACGGTTATTACTATTTCCGTCCCGACTTCATCCGGTATCAGGCGGACACCGCGTTGGTGCCCGGCAAAGTATCCCTCCGGGTACTGCCTCAGGAGAGCCTTCCTCCAAGCGCCTTACGCGCCTGGAGGCTCGGCGACATATCGGTTTGGCTCAATGGATACAATAACGAGCCGCCCACGGATTCGGTCCGCTACAAAGACCTGACCATCCATTACGAGGGGAAGCTGAGGGTACGGCCCTCCGTGATTTACGACCGCCTGTATTTCAAGCCGGGGGAGCTTTATGGCCAAAAAACGCAAGAACGCACGCAAACCGCCCTCTCGCGCCTGGGAATTTTCCGTTACACGGAATTGCAATACACGCCACGGGACACCGCCCGCCGGCAAGACACGCTCGACTTGCGAATCAACACGGCTTACGACCTCCCGCTGGACGGGGAGCTGGAATTGAACGTCACCGCGAAGAGTAACGACCAAGTGGGGCCGGGCGCCATCTTCAGCGTCACCAAACGGAACATATTCGGAGGGGGCGAGACCTTCGGAGTCAAGCTACGCGGCTCATACGAATGGCAGACCGGCAACAAACTGGACGAGAACAGCTCGAAAATAAACAGCTACGAGCTGGGATTGAGCGCGACCTTGACCTTTCCCCGGGTGCTGTTCCCCACCTTCGCCAAATATGACACCGACTACCCGGCGAGCACTACCTTCCGCCTGTACGCCGAC
>CASEGC010000135.1 GCA_949287365.1 uncultured Parabacteroides sp. | reverse complement strand
AACCTGAAGACGCTGGCGATTCGCTTAGGCATCATGATGCGTCCCGAGAAGTTGGCGAGGAAAGGGATCGACGCGCTCTTCCGGCGGCGTTTCTCCTTGGTGCCCGGTCTTGTCAACAAGCTGTTCACGCCCCTGTTCACGCTCTTGCCGCCCGGCCTCGTCCGTTGGGCGATGCGTGCCTCGAAGCTGGTTAAACTGGATGCCTAATTCCACAAGGTACGGAGCGCAGGCACCCACCACCCTGAGAGTGCCTAATCCCACCGAGGTGTCGATGCCCGCTCCCATACGAAGGTGGGTGCCTAATCCTATGGGATACGGATTAAAAACTGTTAAAACAAGATGCCGGTAAAAGAGACGAATTGAATGTTCGGATAAAAAACGTATCTTCGCGTCGCTTTTTAGCCCGCACCGTGTGATGGGAAATTAGAAAGCGAGATATCTAATTTTGAGTAACACAAAAATTTCAGGAAATGAAGACATTTCAGTTAGAAGGAAAAGGAAGAGAAATCGCCGAGCGTTCGTGCGACCAGAAAAGAGCGTTGAAGGCTATCCGTAAGAACAAGGAGATTCCCGCCGTGCTTTATGGCGGAGACAAAGTGGTTCACTTTACGGTCACGAACGACGCCGTACGTAAATTGGTCTATACGCCGGAAATCTACGCGGTGGAGTTGACTATCGATGGCGAAAAGACCATGACCATCTTGAAGGATATCCAGTTCCAGCCGGTGACAGACGAGATTCTGCACATGGATTTCTTGGCGGTGACGAAAGAGAAACCGGTCGTAATGGAGGTTCCTATCGCGTTGGAAGGTCACGCTGAAGGCGTGAAAGCCGGTGGTAAGTTGACACTCCAGATGAGAAGATTGAAAGTGAAAGCCACTTATGACCAAATCCCCGAGAAGCTGGTAATCAACATTGATAACTTGGGCTTGGGCAAGACGTTGCAAGTGGGTGCTTTGCACTTCGAAGGATTGGAGTTGATGAACGCCAAGAACGCGGTTGTCTGCGCCGTTCAATTGACTCGTGCCGCTCGCGGTGCTCAAGCGAAAGCATAATTCACAAGAAAGAATTTTTCCAATTAGGCACGGATTACACGGGAAACGTGAGATTCGTGCCTAACTTATATCTTAGACAATGAAATATCTAATTACGGGGCTGGGCAATATCGGGCCCGAATATTGGGGGACGAGACACAATATCGGCTTTCGGGTAGTCAACCATTTGGTGGAAAGCTTGGAAGGCCGCTTCACGGAAGAGCGGTACGGGGCGATCGCGCGTGTCCGGGTGAAAAACCGCGAGCTGGTCGTCTTAAAGCCGAATACTTTCATGAACCTGAGCGGCAACGCCGTGCGATATTGGACGCAAAGAGAAAATATCCCTTTGGAAAACCTTCTGGTCGTGGTGGACGACCTCGCCTTGCCCTTCGGTTCCTTGCGACTGAAACCGAAAGGAAGCGATGCGGGACATAACGGATTAAAGAACATCGCTCAATTGTTAGGCACGCAAGAATATGCCCGTCTCCGTTTTGGCATCGGCAATGATTTCCCTCGGGGAAAACAGATAGATTATGTATTGGGCCAATTTCCCCCAGAGCAGCTGGAGCAAATGCCGCCTCTATTGGACCGGGCGGTGGAAATCATCAGAAGTTTCTGCCTTGCCGGTGTACAACACACCATGAATCAATACAACAACAAATAACGAAGTTAATAGAATATGAACGAGGTACGTATCGATAAATGGATGTGGGCGACCCGCATTTTCAAGACTCGCACGATCGCTGCGGACGCTTGCAAGAAAGGGCGTGTCAGCGTGGGTGGCGTAACGGTAAAGCCTTCCCGCATGATAAAAATCGGCGACGTGATACAAGTCCGTAAACCGCCTATCACCTTTTCCTTCAAGGTCGTCGGGTTGATAGAGAATCGTGTGGGTGCGAAACTCGTCCCCGATTATATGGAGAACGTGACCACGCCCGACCAATACGAGATTCTTGAGATGAACCGCATATCCGGCTTCGTGAACCGGGCGAAAGGATTGGGACGCCCCACGAAAAAGGAACGCCGAGAGTTGGAGCAATTCACCGATCCGGATTTCATGTATGATGGTTTCGACTTCGATTTCGACGAGGATGAAATGGATGAGGAGACAAGGTAATCAGTCCTCGTCTCCTCGCCTATCCGTTCACTCCTCTTCTTGCTTCTCTTCCGAGAGTAGGTTTCCCTCCTCATCCCAGCTACGCCAGATACCGGATTTCTTTCCGTCCGTATAGAACATCTCGTACAGTAACTTACCACTGTCGCTCCAGATGCGCCACGGGCCGTCTTTCCGTCCCTCCTTGTAAGTAGCCAGACCTATCAACCGTCCTTCCTCGTTGTAGGTACGCCATTGACCGTGGAAGATGCCGTGATAATACGAGCGTACCTCGGCGATTTTCCCGTCCGGATAATAGATGACGTACGTGCCCTCCGGACGGCCGTCCTTCAGATACAGTTCCATCTTCAACATCCCGTCCTCGTAGAATTCCGTGTAACGCCCCGTGTACGGGGTGGTTTGCGTCTCGTCGGTATAATACTGTCCCTCGCTCAACACCAAATCTTGAGCCTGTACCGTCCATGTCGCCCCCGCCATGAAAGCGGAGACGAGCAATAACCTTTTATCCATGATATCTTTCTTTTTATAAAAACAATGACAAAAGGGACACCCGGGTTCAGCCCCCGATGCCCCTTCGACAAATCCAAAGACTATTCAACGTCAAGCATAATTAATATTCCGTATTATTCGGGTCGAAGTTCGCCCAACCGGCCGCCCAGTCGTTCTGGCCGTCGAACGCACCCTTATACGATACTTGCTCGAAGAAAGAGTCACCCAAAGCCGCATCGGTGAAATCGGCGCCTCCGATAACCTCGGTCCGTACCGAAGCGTAGTCGCCATTCTCGGCGATAATGTCATTCGTAGATTTGAAAACGACATTGCCCAAGCCCTCGGTCATAAAGTAATTCATGCTCGTCTCGTCCATGAAGTCGGTCCACATACCGGCGAAAATCACGTTCTTCACCACGGCGGACTCGTTGGCGTTCTGCAAATACAGACCATAAGGCCAACCTGTAAAGATGGAGTTGTACACATTCAAAGCGGAGTTACGACGGATGTGCATAGAAGCCTGGAACGTACCGCCGCGGGCACCATTGGCGGCATCCTCGGTCACGTAAAGTGCGCTCTCCTCCGTCATGTCGTCCTTGTTGCCATAAAGCGGACCAATCAAAGTCACGTTCGAGAAGATCGGGTTCGTCAGCGGCGTGTTGTTCGAGCCATCCGCGTCATTGTCCGACTCAAAGCCATTCGACTTAGATGTATCGGCGTGCTTCGGATCGCGCACGCCCAGCAAGAACTGCAACTTACCTTGGAAGCCGTAGTCGGTATCGAACTCATCGTCCCAACCTTTGTAAGCGATCAGGTGCTTCGCGTTCACCGTACCACCAAACCACTCGAAAGAGTCGTCGCCGCAGAACGAGACCTGCACGTACTCGACAGTCGTGCCGCTGCCCACGCCGCCGAAGGTCAAACCGTTAATCTCCTTATCCGGCTCCAACGGATAACCGGCAAATTCGATACGCACGTACTTAACGATACCCGAGTTATCCTCCGGGTCCGTACCGCCGTAATACGAGCGCGGGCCACCCTCTATCTGCGCCTCGCCGGCCGTATTGTTCACCGTCGATTTACCGCACAATACCAAGCCACCCCAGTCGCCATACGTACGAGCGCCTACCGGCTGGTCGGAGGTGAACACGATTGGGCTGTCCGCCGTACCCTCGGCTATAATCTTACCGCCGCGCTCAATAATCAAGGTACCTTTCGTAGCCTTCTCGCCCTTGACAACCGTACCCGGCTCGATGGTCAACGTCACGCCATCCAGCACATATACATACCCTCTCAGCAAGACGTTATCGGAAGCCTTCAGGGTCATATTCTCCGTAATCTCACCCTCAAGAATGACATCCGTCGTCGTCTCGGCATCGGCGGAAACCGTCACCGCACAAGTAGCGGTATGATTGCCATCAGTGGTCGTCACCGTGATGGTAGCCGAACCTTCGGCCACGCCTGTCACCGTACCGTCAGCCACGGTAACGATAGCCTCGTCCGAAGAACTCCAAGTCACGGCCTTATTCGAAGCCTCCGCCGGAGTCACGGTAGCGGTCAACTTCACCGTCTCTCCCGGCTTCACGGAAGCGGTCGTCTTGTCCAAGGTTACACCTGTCACGCTTACAATCTCGTTTACGGGGTCATTCTCGTCATCGCAAGCGATTGTCCCAAACATCGTGGCCATACAGAAGATAGCGGCCACGCCTTTCAATAAAAACTTGTTCATAAATCAATGATTTTAGATTGTATAATATAAATCTCAAATTAAAACCTCACGGAGACACCCACGTTGAAAGTCACGCCCGGACGATAACTACGAATCAGCTGTTCCACCTCTCGCTTCGCCCCGGAATCTTCCGTCAATGTCAGGAATTGCTTATACTCTATCTTGGAGTTCAATAAATCCTTGATACCGCCTTTTATCTCCACATACTTGCCCACTTTCTTCGAGAAACTCAGGTCCAACGAGTTACGGGGCATCTCGTAGATATCGGGAATGTCATCGTTCGGATTCTGCTTCGGCACGCCTACCGTCTCGATACGTTTGCCTATCCGGTTATACAAGGCGGAGGCGGAAATACCGGCATCGTCATGCTGATAGAACAGCCCGGCGTTAATCAAGTAAGGCGATTGCCCCTGCATGGCCCGGTCGCGCTCGAAAGAGCCCTCCGCGAAATAAACCTTACTATGGATATAGGCTCCGTTAAAGACAAGGCTCAGCCCGTTCAAACCCATGAAGTCGAGGTTCTTCTTGATATCCACCTCCACGCCGAAAGCGTCCGCATGGTTGGCGTTATGATAAGTATATTGTAAGCCGGAACCCGCCTCCATATAAGTCTGTTCTATCGGGTCGTCAAAACGCTTGAAGAAACCGCCGACCGTCACCGTCTCGCCAGCGGCGGGATAGAACTCGTAACGCAAGTCCACGTTGTTGGCGTAGGCGTTCTTCAAGTCCACGTTGCCGGTGATGTTCGCGTCCAAGGCGAAATCATAATACACGTAAGGGACAATCTCCCGGAACTCCGCCCGGTTCACCGAACGTCCGTACGCCACACGCAACTGATGCTTCTCGCTCAGGCTGTAAGCGATGTTCACCGACGGGAAGAAATCCGTCGAGTTCTGGTCGAGATGCACCGGCTTGATACCGTCCGACTCGTAGCCGTCCAGCTTCAACTGGTAATACTCCATCCGGACACCCACGTTGGCGTTCAGCCTATCGCCCCAGTTGAGCTTGGCGGAGACGTAAGCCGCACCCAACAGGTTATCGGATGTATAGGAATCGCTCTTGTTCGTGCTCTCCCGCATATAGATACGGTCGGCCGAGATATTCTCGTCTGCGAAAAGACCGCTATAATCCCATTCGGCGAAGCGATTATAACCACTTCCCAACAGGTTATAGACAAATCGGCGGGCACCGAAATCGCGCTTCTTGAACTCGCCATACACCCCGGCGTTGAAGACCGGCGAGAACATCTCCGAGACATTGAACGTATGCTCGTAATTCAAGGCCGCGGAGCCGCTGTGGTCCTTCAAGTCCTGATAATACCGAGTCGGGTCGGATACATAATAATCGTACGCGTCATTCCCAGGCCGCTCAATGGACTCCACCACCTTCCGATCCGGCTCTTTATAAGCGGTGAAGGCGTAACCCAACGTCCAATCCAACCGGTCGGCATCCTCCCGTAGCTTATGCTCGCCGCTCAACTGCGTGGAGTAGGTCGTTCGGCCCGTGTAAAGCGACTCCCATTTCTGCACGTTCTGCTCCGAGTAATAGTCCGTTCCCTCGCGTTGGGACAAGGAAGTGGTGCCCCGCTGGTTGAAGAAATTCCGGAACTCGTACTTATTATTCCCTTTCAACAACGACCAGTTGAACAAAGCGCCCAGCTTCGTGGTGTTCTTATACTGTACGTCATCATACCGATAACGGTAGGAAGAGTGGTCTTCCGCCATATTATAAGAAAGGTAGTTGTTGTTCTTCATCTCGTAATAGTCATAGCCGATGCTGTAATTCACGCTCGTGACGTTACCTATTTTCATATCCCCGATGTCGAACGTGCGGTTCATCGTGAAGGTCAGTTTCTGCTCCGGTATCGCCGTGAAGTGGCGAATGCCCCAGCCCGTGTTCACCCGTTTCGTGAACGCGGCGGCCTCCGATACGGACACGTCGTTCAGATGGGCGGGAAAATTCGATGGCAGCATACGCGACCTCGCCCCGAATCCCAGATAGTCCGCCGCGCTTCCCTCCGTCAGTTGGAAATCGCGGAAAGCCGAGTTCGTGTTGAATCCCGCCTGATACGAGATATTGAAAGTGTTCCCCTCCGGGATGTTCTTCGTCAGCACACGCACGAAGCCACCGGAGAAATCCGCCGGCAATTCCGCCGAGGGACTTTTGTATATCATCATGTTGTCTATCAATGATGAAGGCAGCACGTCGAACGAGAAAGCGCGGCTATCCGTCTCGCTGGAGGGCGTGGTGGCGTTGTTCAGCCATACGTTATTATAACGCTGCGCCAAGCCGCGTACCACGATGAACCGGTCGTCCACGATGGTGATACCCGGAATACGCCGCAACACCTCGGCCGCGTCGCTATCCTGCGTCTTGCCAATCTGCTGCGCGGAGATGCCATTCACCACCGGAAGACTCTTCCTTACCGTGCTCAGCACCGCCATCTCGGTCCCCAACTTCCGTTGCGCCACGACCACAACGTTCTGCAGTTGCAAGTTCGCGTCGGAAAGCTCGATTCGCAGCACCGCCTCCTGATGGGCGACCACCGGCACGTCCTTCACCGTCTGGGTCTGGTACGATACGTATGAGGCCTCCACCGTATAGGTTCCCGGCGTTACCTTCTCGATACGGAAATTACCGTCGATATCCGTGATCGCGCCAACCGTGGTTCCCTTTATCACGACCGACGCGCCAATCAACGGCTCCCGCGTCTTCGCGTCCGTCACCGTCCCGCAAATAGCGCCTGTTTGCGCCCAAAGAGAAAATGTCAGGAACATCCCCATCAAGAAGAAGAACGCCCTGCGTAAATTTCCACACCTTACATTTTTTCCCATTCTCTATCGCTTTTTTTCATCTTTTACTCGACGCGAAAATAGGATGGGCATATTTCGAAAATATTTAGGACGCGTAACATTCCCAACAACCGATATTACAATCCGATGAAAAGGATAGCGGGAAAAGTTCCAAGAACCGGGAGAAAAACTTGTAGAACCTATAAGAAAAAGTCCAAGACATAAGGACATATTCTCTATCTTTAGACTAAAGATACATATCTTTAAGCTGAAGATACATATCTTTAGGCTAAAGATACATATCGCAAGCCTAAAGATAGAGTTTATATCAGGGTGTCTCCAACTTTTTCTCCTTGACTAACGAACTTTTTCTCCCGGCTTCGGAAGTTTTCTCCCCTAAGGGAAAAAACGACAAGAGGGTGCGCCAAAGAAAAATGACACACCCTCTCGCCTACAAATATAAAGTCTCGGCTTATCTCACGTACAGCTTCGCGTCGTGGATGATGCCGTCAGCGTCCTCGGCGTACACCACGTAGACCGCACGACCGGGGACATCCAAACGGTACGCCGACCGGTTCACCGACGATTGACGGGCCACCAGACGGCCGTTCAGATCGTAAACACGTACCTCGCGCAACGGGGCACCGACCGATGCCGCCACCACCTCGCCCGGACGGACCGAGTAAATCGACACCTCATCCGCGGCGTGGATGGACTCGTTGCCGGTCACGACTCCGCCCGTCAGGTAATAACGGCCGTAGTCGTTAGTCGACACGCTCACCTCCGTGCCATCCGACAAGGCCGTCGCTTGACCGGTCCGTGCGTCGTAGAGCTTCACGCCGCAGAACGCTTCGATTCCCTCGAAGCGGAGTGTCACCTCCTCATCCCGCGTTCCATACACGCCCAGCGGTACCCGCTCGCACGTGGGCCGCATGTTGATGGAGGTCGCCATCGTGCCCGCCACGGTATAGACCATCGGCACGTCGCCCAGGTTGGAATCCAAGAACAACTCCGCGTCCTCATCCGGTTGATAATCGTCAGAGGTCATCGCATCATAAGCCACCAGTGCCCGGCTCGTCTTGCCCTCGGCGTTTGTGGCCGTTATCCGCAAGGCGTTCGCGTTCGTGCCAGCCGCCTCGTTGTCGGTGGCGGTCGCCAAGGTTTGCATCTCGGCGGTGAATGTCACCTTAGCGTCGGCGGCCGCGGTTGTCACTTTCTGTACGAAGAAGGATTGGAGCGGAGCGATAGTCGGTACGTCGTTTCCTTCGGTCGATGTAGCTTCTGAATCCTTCGCCACGGCGATGTTCTGTACGCCGTCCTTCAGGTACCAATATTTCGGTTGCAGCACGCTCTTGTTCT
>CASEGC010000134.1 GCA_949287365.1 uncultured Parabacteroides sp. | reverse complement strand
GGCCGCACCTATCGCCGCGACGCCCCATTCCCGTTCCCCGATGAAGTGGGTGGCGATGGCGGCGCATCCTACCACTATCGCCAGATGAAGCGCGAGGCTATGATGGATTTTGCGTATCATGATTGGCGGACGGGTTAAAGCGCATATCTCTTAATCTTGTTGTAAAGTGTCTGTCGCGAGATGCCCAGCTGGTTGGCGGCGAGGGAGAGGTTCCCGTTGAACTTGTCGATGGCCGCCTTTATCATGCTGTATTCCATCTCCTCGAGCGTATGGATGTCGCTTGGGGCGGATTTCTCCGGATGGCTGGGGAAATCGAAATTGTCCTCGTCCAGCGTATCGTTGTCGGCGATGATGACCGCTTTCTCCACGGTGTGTTCCAATTCCCGAATGTTGCCCAGCCAAGGTTGTTCCCTCAATCTTTCCTTGACCGCCTCGGTGAGGCTTGGCGCGGTCTTGCCGTACAAGTTGGCGTATTTCCGGATGAAAATTCCGGCGAGCGGAACGATGTCCTCCTTACGCTCTCGGAGGGGTGGAATCTCCACGTGGATGGTGTTGATGCGGTAGAGCAAATCTTCCCGGAAGGTCTCTTTGCGTACCATTTCCCGCAAGTCCCGGTTCGTGGCGCAGATGAGGCGGATGTCTACCGGGATTGGGGCGTTGCTCCCTACCCGCGTGACGCTCCGCCGCTGCAGGGCGGTGAGCAGCTTGGCCTGCAGGTGATAGGAGAGGTTGCCTATCTCGTCGAGGAATAGCGTGCCTTCGTCCGCCGCCTCGAACTTGCCGGGCCTGTCCGAGCGTGCGTCGGTGAAGGCTCCTTTGACGTGGCCGAACAGCTCGCTCTCGAAGAGCGTCTCCGTCAGGGCTCCCATGTCGACCGATACCATCGGCTTGTCCTTCCGGTTCGACAAGGCGTGAATCTCCCGCGCCAGCATCTCCTTGCCGGTCCCGTTCTCGCCCGTGATTAGGATATTGGCGTCGGTCCTCGCCACCTTCTCCACCAGCGCGCGGAGTTTTCGCATGGCGTCGCTCTCGCCCCAGAACATTCCGCCGCCTTGGGTCGCCCGCCGGTTCCCTTTCGCCTCGCCTTTCGAGTCGGTGGGATGGAGCTGATAGGCGGCCCGCAAGGTCTCCAGCAGTTTGGCGTTGTCCCAAGGTTTGACCACGAAGTCCGTCGCGCCTTCCTTGATGCCCCTGACGGCCAGTTCGATATCGGCGTAGGCGGTAAACAACACCACCCGTACGGACGGGAAGTCCTTTTTGATTTCCGCAAGCCAGAAAAGACCTTCGTTGCCGTTGTTGATGCCGGTGCTGAAGTTCATGTCGAGTAACACGACATCCACTTTCTCGTCGCGCAACGTGTTTTTGATTTGGTTAGGAGAAGAGAGGGAGAGCACTTTCTCGAAGTGATTCCCCAACAGCATTCGTACGGCGGTCAGTATCGCCTTGTTGTCATCCACGACCAATATGGTGCCTTGTCTTGTCATGTCCATTCCTTATAATATATAGCGCGAAGAGTAAGAAAAGAATGTTTCGCGGAGGCGTACGTATCGAGGTACGTGGGCTAAAAAGGAATCTCCCGGAGATATTTCTCCGTATATGGCGGGAAAAAGTTCGTTTCTCCCTTATATCAAGTCTATCTTTAGGCTACGGATACGTATCTTTAGGTTAAAGATATGTATCTTTAGGCTTGCGATATGTATCTTTAGCCTAAAGATAGAGTTTTTGATAGGAGGAAATAAACTTTTTCCGCCGATGCGGAGGATTTTTTCTCCCGGCTTTTGGGTTAATCTTATCGGACTCCCGATAAAATGGTTATTTTCGCGTATGAAGGGAATGAGACTGGTTTTCATCTTTTTTGCGGCTGTCCTGTTCTTGATGGACGGGAGAGGGGCGCGGGCGCAGGAGGAAGGGTTCGCCTCCTATTATCACGACCGTTTCCATGGGCGGAAGACGTCGAGCGGGGAGGTTCATAGGAAGGATGAGCTGGTGGCGGCTCACCGCGTTTATCCGTTCGGCACCTACTTGCGGGTCACGAATCTGGAGAACATGCGGAGCGTGGTGGTCCGCGTGACGGATAGGGGGCCTCGTTATAGGAAACGGATTATCGACGTGTCGAGGAGCGCCGCCGATTCGTTGGGTTTTGTCGAGGCGGGAATCGCTTGGGTACGGCTGGAGGTGGTGCCGGGGCCTTTGGACTATCGCCAATTGGAGTTGATATATCCGGAGATTCCCTTTTTGGAGGTGAACCGTTCGCTTCCGGAACCGCCTTACCGGTCGCGTTTCGTGAGATGAGAGGGCAATGGAATGAGTAACTTATCAGAATGAGTATGGAGATAGACAATCGGACGGGCTTGGTGCTGGAGGGTGGCGGCATGCGCGGGATTTTCACGGTGGGAGTCTTGGATTATCTTATGGACCAAGGGATTTGGTTCCCTTATACGATTGGCGTTTCCGCCGGGGCGAGCAATGGTATATCCTACGCTTCCCGCCAACGCGGACGCTCGCGCTTTAGCAATATTGACCTGTTGAAGAAATACAATTATATCGGCTTGCGCCATTTCTTGGCGGGGAAGGGATATATCGACCTGGATTTCCTGTTCCATGTCTATCCGGAGCGATATTATCCGTTCGATTACGATACCTATTTCAAGTCGAAGGAGCGTTTCGTGATGGTGACCAGCAATTGCCTGACCGGTGAGGCGGAGTATTTCGAGGAGAAGAGGGACCGGAACAGGTTGCTCGACATCTGCGAGGCCTCCTGCACGCTTCCCGTCTTGTGTCCTGTCGCTTACGTGGATGGGGTTCCGATGGTGGATGGAGGCGTGTGCGACGCGGTGCCCGTCCGCAGAGCCATCGCCGACGGCTTCGAGCGGAACGTGATTGTCCTGACCCGCGAGAAAGGTTATCGCAAGGCGGACAAGGATTTTTATCTGCCGGGGTTCGTTTACCGGAAATATCCGGCGATACGCGAGCGGCTTCGTACACGTTACCGGCGTTACAACGAGACCTTGGATTATGTCGACCGGCTGGAGGCCGAGGGAAAGGCGTTGGTGATTCGTCCGCGGGCTCCGTTGAGAGTGGGCCGGACCTGCGATGACCCCGCCAAGTTGGAGGAGCTGTACGCTGAGGGCTATGAAAGCGGGAAAGATATCTCGGCTCGCTTAGCGAAAAAATCCGATTTATAAAAGGGGCTTTCTTTGCCGGAATACGTCGATAAATCCGTACCTTCGCGGCATGGCAAAAGAAAATTCTCCATTGGTATTAGGAACCGAGCCGATCGGTAAGCTGCTCGCGCAGTATGCGATCCCTGCGATTATCGCCATGACGGCCTCCTCCTTATATAATATGGTC
>CASEGC010000133.1 GCA_949287365.1 uncultured Parabacteroides sp. | reverse complement strand
CGCTGGATCCGCACAGCCCGTATAGCGCGTCAAAAACCAGCGCGGACCTCTTCGTCAAGGCATATCACGATACCTACAAAATGCCCGTCAGCATCACCCGCTGCTCGAACAACTACGGGCCCTACCATTTCCCCGAGAAGTTGATCCCGCTCATCATCAAAAACATCTTGGAAGGGAAAAAACTTCCCGTATATGGAGACGGTACCAACGTCCGCGACTGGTTGTACGTGGAGGACCATTGCAAGGCCATCGACGCCGTGATCCATCGCGGATGCCCCGGCGAGATTTACAACGTGGGCGGACATAACGAGAAGCAGAATATCGAGATCGTAAAACTGACCATCCGCGTGATCCGCCGCATCATGACCGAACAACCCGCGTATCGCTCTATCCTGAAACGGAAAGACATCGACGCGAACGGGCAAATCGTCATCGATTGGATCAACGACGACTTGATCACGTTCGTCAAGGACCGGCTCGGGCACGACCTGCGTTACGCGATCGATCCCACCAAGATCACCCGCGAACTGGGTTGGACACCAGAAACGACCTTCGAGGAGGGCATCGAGAAAACCATCTATTGGTATTTAGAGCACCAAGATTGGGTGGAAGAAATCACCGGAGGCGATTACGTACGCTATTACGAGCGCATGTACGGAAACAAATAACAGCCCCGCCGACTGACAAAATGGCGAGTGAAAAGTTCACTGAGGCCAAACGAGCCTATTTCCGCCCGGTGAAAAACGCGATGACGCGAAATGACCCCGTTTCGTGTCATCGCGTTTTTCACCGGCCCCAAACGACTGCCAATATGGCGATCGAACTTTTCACCAGGCCCGCCGGGGCCCAGCCAAGGCGGTGAACTTTTCACCGGACCCACCGGGGCGTGGCGGGACCGTCGCAGAGGGAGGGCTCACTCCGAACACGTAAATTCCAATATCGTGACAGAATAGGGAGGGAATTTATAAATAAAAGGATCATTTTCCGGGAAAACGACAGTCCGGGCGACAGGCACCACCGCATCCGGGCGCTCAAACGTATTACGCGCCTCCGGATCACCCGTAAGTTGAAGCACTCCCACCTCATTACGAACCGCGGCGCCTTCCACGAACAAAGCGGTCCGCTCCTCGTGGGCGGTCGTGTTCACCACTTTCACGTACACCTTCCGTTTCTCCTTATCCAAGGTCGCCACCGAGACCAACGAGGGAATCGGGCGCAGTTCCACCTCATGCAGCAGCACGTCGTCCACGTAGCAACGGACGCGCTCCCGCTCGCACGTCATACGCACCTTGTACCATCGTCCGCTCTCGAACGGAAAAGAGACCGCCGACGCCAGGCTATCCCTCACTCCCATCGACTGATGATACAACTCGCAGACACCCCGGCCGATTGTCATACCTATATAATCCGCCTGCTCGCCCGCCAATCCATTATCCCGCACGCGCAGCTGTATCTGCCCGCTGCCTTTCGTCCGTCGTATCCAAGCCGTATAATCGCAATCATACTTTGTCGAATCCCCGAAAAGGACGTGATTCCAACGATTCGCATCCGGAACCGGCACGCCGCTCTCCCGCAACGTCCATCCGCCCCGGATCACGTCCATCTCCGAGACAGGCACCCGGTCGACCCGCACCTCCTTGAACTCAAAACTATTATCGAACATCTCAATACCGGCCCGGCCCGCGTAAATCCGCGGACGCTGGTATGTCTCCATCCGCATACTCAACAGTTCGTCCCCCCGATGACGAGCGAACATTTTCCACAAATAATAGGAAGGAGAGACGACCGCCCGATCCGCGTCGAACGAGATCAGCGGCTCTCGCACACACGCGAAGTCCTTATTCCCAAGCACCGGAGCGTACGCCAATCGCCGCACCCTATCCGGATTTTTCTCCGCTCCTATCAAGAAACAAGCCTCGGCGACCGCGGCCCGCAACGTACCTGACAATGGACGCTCCACCATTCCTAACTCGCCAATAAATAAAGCCGGCGAACGCCAACTATATCGCTCGTCACTAAAGCGCTTGGAATTGGACAAGAAGAAATACTCCCCCGCGTAATAATGCGAATCCACCCATACATCCCAATCCCGGCGCGGAACATCAGAGCTCCCTATAAGCTTGACCTCCGGATAAACTTCCCGCAAAGTCTCTTGAAACAAGCGAAAACGACGCGCGTACTCCGTACCATAATTCTCGCTCCCTATCTCTACATAACGCAAATGGAAGGGGTCGGGATGCCCATTCCTCGCCCGCATGGCGCCTAACGCGGAATCGACCGGAGCGTTCGCGTAAGCGATCGCCGCCAAAGCCTCATCGACGAGCCGGCCCATCGCCGTAATATTCTCATAACGAGGGCGGCGACTTTGGCTTGTCACACCACTATTCAACACATACACAGGTTCCGCGTTCAAATCCTCGCACAGCTGGAGATACTCATGAAATCCCATGCCATTGCTCGTCCCATATCCCCAGACATTCCAAAAATGCTTGCGTTCCGAAATATCCCCTACCGTCTCTCGCCATACCGGGTACGTACCCGCCGTATAGCCCTCCACGAAACTCCCTCCCGGGAAACGGATGAAGCGCGGCGACAAGGAATCGATCAACGCGGCCAAATCAGCCCGCACTCCATTCTCCCGCCCTTTCCAAGTCTTTTCCGGCATCAAGGAAACCACATCTATCCAAAACATCTGAGACGTGTCCGTCGTCATCGCGAGCACCGCGTCACGTATGTCATCCGTCGCCGTAAACGTATGCTGATAACGCTTCCACTCCGATACGGGAGCGACCTCAAAGACATCACTATAAGCCACCGATGCCACCGAGTCCATCAAAGCGACCCGTATACTTCGTGGTTGCGTATATGCTCCTTTCGCGAAGAAAGAGAACCGATACCGCTCCCCTTTCCGAATCGAGACGCGATGATATCCCTCCGCGACAACCCCGCCTGTCCCCTGCCCGGCCGAAGTCGAGACCGCCACTCCTAACGAGCGCAGGTTCTTCTCATTAATCCGTTCCTGCGTATCAAGCCATATTCGCGTATTCGGAGCGACTCGCCTCCAACCCGGAATCGAATCCCTCGGGATAAAAGGTATCGTCCAGCCATTCGGGGTAATCAATACATTCCTTGAGGCATCGTAAGGGCAGTTCAATGGAGGCACTCCGTCCTCGAAACTCCGGTTCTGAATGAGTTCCGCGTACAATCCGCCCTCTATGCCATGATTGATCTCCTCAATAGTCAAGCCATACAAATCAGCGTTTACAGGCTTGGACAAGCCATCTACCTGAATAGAGATAGAAGAGGTCACCGGCATTTCCGGCAAGCACGAGCAAAGGACCGACAGCCCAATGACTAACCAGAGCGAGCCTCCCCATGTCAAGCCCATCCATCTACCTCGCGTTCTTTTTTCTCGAATCATGCCCATAACGGGTGCAAACTTAATCAAAAAAAGATTCTGGTCAATTCACTTTTTTCCCCAAGTAAACATTAATTTCGCGCACGGGTCGCGTCGACCCCTAATTATATCTCGTGCCGAGGTGACATAGGCACGTCATGCTTCATATATTTTATATAAGGAATAATTGTATGTACACCGTAATCAAACGTATGGAAATCTCGGCATCACACCGCCTGAGATTGTCCTATCCCAGTAAATGCGAACATCCGCATGGTCACAATTGGATAATCACCGTTTACTGCCGCTCGCTCGCGTTGAACGAGGATGGCATGGTTGTCGATTTCGGCCATATCAAAGAGGCGATCCAGTCGAAACTCGACCATCAACACCTCAACGATATCTTGCCGTTCAACCCAACCGCCGAGAACATCGCCCACTGGGTTTGCGAGCAAATCCCCACCTGTTTTAAAGTAGAAGTGAAAGAATCGGAAAACAACATGGCCATCTATGAAAAAGATTAACGAGTTCTTGTCCGCTAATTCGCTAATAATTCTATAAATCATTGCGAATTAGATGTTTAAATCCTACATTTGTAGAACAATGCTATAATAAAATAACATTAGAAGTCAAACTCCGAGACGAAATAAAAACGAGTGTTTTACAAATGTTTTACAGCGATGGCAACTATAAAAGCGGTGGTATTAAAGCATCAGAAAAAAGAGGACGGAACATATAACGTCAAGTTCCGGCTGACACATAATAGGAATAGCGTGTATATACCGTCCCCTTATTTCGTGTCCTCAAAGCAATTGGATAAAGATTTCAATTTAAAGCCGAGGAATAATTTCGTGTATGACGAGGTGATGAAAGTCCTACTGTTTTTGAGAGACCAACTATCCTCATTGTCTTATGGCATCGAAGGCCTTTCGGCTCGACAAGTCGCCGATTTCCTGCAAAAGAAGTTAAAGAAAGAGGACGAGCCTCATAGAATCTCCTTAAGGGAGTTCGCGGAAGAGAAAATCGAACAAATGAGATCCTCTCATACCGGACAAACTTATAGGAATCGATTGTCCGTTATCTTACGGTACTTTGGGGAAAACGTTTGCTTCCAGGATATCACTTACAAAAAACTATTGGATTTTGAGTCTTACCTATCGCAGAAAAAAGGTTTGGCTGGAACTACCGTCAATCACTTGATGGGATTCTTATCCTATATGTTCAGGTTGGCAAGGAAAGAGTTCAATGACGAGGACCTTGGGATCGTACTCATATATAACCCTTTCTCCAAATATAAAAGGCCAAAGATGTCCGTTCCTCCCAAAAAGGCTTGGGAGGCGAATGACTTTAGAAGACTATTGACATTGGATACATCCAAACTTACCGAGAAGAGACAAATGGCTTATGATTTAGTCATTATCTCTTTCCTTTTATGCGGCGCTAATCCTGTTGACATATATAGCTTGGAGTACCCCCAAAAGGGCTATCTACACTATTTCCGAAAAAAGACCAGGGACAGGAAAGCCGACCGTTCGGAATTACGGATAAAAGTACAACCAGAGTTAGAATATTATCTGCGAAAATACAAGGATCATTCAGGGAAAAGAGCATTCAATTTCTATGAATCGTATCCTAAGGAGGAGGATTTTAGCGCATGTGTCGCTTCGCTAATAAGTCATGTCCGAAGAATACTCTCGCTGGAGAACTATACTGTTTATATGGCAAGACATAGTAATTTATCTTTCTTGTTGAAGGACAGTAATTTACAATTACTTAATTTTCGGCAGGTAACGATTTAGAAACGAGCGAAGTTCTCACTTTTGTTACATTTTGCATTGACTTGAAAGAACGCTTATTCAAATACAAAGATACAATTTTATTGAATACAATATTCACTTTGCCAACGAAAATACAGACATTTAATGAAAGCAATCTCTGTTATATAAAAAATATGTAAAAAGCAACCCTATACAAGATATTTATGTAACTTTGCATGTTAATTTATAATGTGAATAACAGCAGAAACAATGTTTAACAAAATCAAAATAGAGCGATTCAGAGGCATAAAGTATGCTTCTATAGAAGGTTTTAAGCAGATTAATCTTTTTTTCGGAAGGAATAATTGTGGAAAGTCTTCGTTGTTGGAGTCGTTGTTTTTAGTCAGTGGATTATCAAATCCATTACTCCCTATCCATGTAAACTTTATGCGTGGTTATAGCAAAGCTCGGTTGAATGACCTTAAACTTGATTTCTATAATTTGGATTCAAGTCACCCTATTCATATTCGAATGGAAAATGATGAAAAGCGTGATTTGAAAATAAACCTTTTTGAACAAAATCAAAACAATGTATCTCTAAATGCTGATGATACAAATATTCTTTCAAATGTAGAAGAAGGGAAATATGGATTAAAATTCGATTTTAAAATCAATGATAAGCATTTTGAATCACAGTTGCGTTTTGACTCGGCAAATTCTACCGATGCGACTCGTATTGTGTCGAAACAATATGTAGAATCATTGAGATGCACATATTTAAGTCCTAAATATGATTTTAGTGCATCAATTCAAGGTCTTAAAAATATTCTTCAAAATAAAGACGAACATTTTATAGTAGAAGGTCTGAAATTGATAGAACCCCGTGTGAAAGACTTTATCTTTACAGATAAGGAGATGCTTGTTGATGTAGGTTTGACGAAGCGTATTCCTGTTAATATGATGGGGGATGGTGCAAGAAAAATAGTTTCTCTCCTAACTGCTGTATATGATTGCAAGGATGGTGCTTTACTAGTTGATGAAATTAGCAATGGCTTTCATTATTCTGTTATGTGTAGTTTGTGGGAAGTCATTATTAATGCTGCTATTAGGAACAATACTCAATTGTTTGTAACAACTCATGATGTTGATTCTATAAAAGGACTGCGTGATGCTGCGCTTGAAAATTATAAAAATATTGTTGCGACTTTTAAACTTTTAAAAACAAATGATGATGAATTAAAGGCGTATCATTATTCTTTAGAAAGTCTAGATTATTCTATTAACCAAGAAATTGAAGTGAGGTAATATGACTAAGATTTTCATAGAAGCAGAAGATAAAACAACTCCAGAGTGTAATTTCCTTAAGGCATTTGTTGATTTGCATTTTCCCACAAAGGAAGTTGATTTTATTTGTATTGGAGGAATTGGTAACCTTTTTAATGAAACCAATAAAAATCAGATTTATCAAGCACAAGCAATTGGAGAGCAAGTGCTTATTTTAATTGATGCAGATACTATTGCCAAAGGACACGGTTTTGTGAAACGTAAAGCAGAAATGGACAATGATATACAGACGCTAAAGCTTTCTGTTCCATATTTTATCTATCCAAATAACAATGATGATGGAGACATTGAAACCCTAATGGAATCTGCCGCTCGCCGTGATTTGCATCAAGTATTCTTTGACTGCTTTGAGGATTATGAGAAATGCGTATCTGGAGTCAAAGATGAATCTGGACAACCATTATATAATACTCCAAATTTGAAAGGTAAGTTACATACCTATATGAATGCCCAAAAGCTGAGTAATAAGTTGCGAAGAAAATTAGGAACTGGAAATTGGCTATTTGACGATACTAATTATTGGGATTTGAATGCTGTTTCGTTACAACCTTTAAAGGACTTTTTGGCTATTAATCTTAAATAAGATATAGTATGATACCTCCTTTTGACCATAATTATGTACTTCCTCCTTATGTTGGAGACAATCCAACACAAAGAGCAGCACAATCTCCATATCATACGGATATTATGGATTTGTGTAAACATTTCGGCACAACACGTTCTAGAGTTGATATTTTGAAAGGATTTATACAATTTAGGTTGGAGGCATACACTCATGGAATATCTAATACAATACAGTGGATTGACGGAAGTTTTGTTGAAGACAAGTTAAAAAGGGAGAATGCTGAGCCAAATGACATTGATGTTGTAACCTTTGTAAATATGCCGCAACATATCCAACAGAGAGTATTAATTGCTTTTCCTGATTTTGTGGATTGTACTATTTCTAAACAAAAAT
>CASEGC010000132.1 GCA_949287365.1 uncultured Parabacteroides sp. | reverse complement strand
GCCGAACGGCACGCACTCCGCCAACACGAAACGGGTGAAGGAGTACCTTGATTTCGCCGGGGCGAACGGCTTCGACGGCCTGCTGGTGGAAGGCTGGAACGAGGGCTGGGAAGACTGGTCCGGCATGAGCAAGGATTACGTGTTCGACTTCGTCACGCCTTACCCCGACTTCGACGTGGACGAGATTCGTCGCTACGCCGCCTCGAAAGGTGTCGAGATGATTATGCACCACGAGACCTCCTCGTCCGTCCGCAACTACGAGCGGCACATGGACAAGGCCTATCAGTTCATGGTGGACAACGGCTATCACGCCGTGAAGAGCGGTTACGTGGGCAACATCATTCCCCGCGGCGAGCATCATTACGGCCAATGGATGGTGGACCATTACCTGTACGCCGTGAAGAAGGCCGCCGAGTATAAGATCATGGTGAACGCTCACGAAGCGGTGCGCCCCACGGGCTTGTGCCGCACCTACCCGAACCTGATTGGTAACGAGTCGGCTCGCGGCACCGAGTACGAGTCGTTCGGTGGCAACCATACCGACCACACCACGATTCTCCCGTTCACCCGCTTGATTGGCGGACCGATGGATTATACGCCGGGTATCTTCGAGACCCGCATCAGCAAGATGAATCCGCGGAACCCCTCGTTCGCCCATACCACGTTGGCCCGCCAGCTGGCGTTGTACGTGACCATGTACAGCCCGTTGCAGATGGCGGCGGACCTGCCGGAGAACTACCAACGTTTCATGGACGCTTTCCAATTCATCAAGGACGTGGCTATCGACTGGGACAAGAGCCTTTATCTGGAGGCGGAGCCGGGCGATTACATCACCATCGCCCGCAAGGAGAAGGAAGCGGAGAATTGGTTCGTGGGATGCACGGTGGACGAGAACGGTCACCGGTCGGTCATCTCGTTCGATTTCCTGACTCCCGGCCAGAAGTATATCGCCACGGTGTATAGCGACGCCAAGGACGCGCATTACGAGACCAATCCGCAAGCCTATCAGATTCATAAATATGTGGTGACCAATAAGTCGGAGTTGAAACAGGATTGCGCCCCCGGTGGCGGATACGCGATCAGTGTCATCCCGGTGAAAGATAACAAAGAATTGAAAGGTTTGAAAAAATTATAATAGACCGAGGGGGGGGGACTGCCCCCTTTGGGTTGTTTTATCTAAGCGAGTGGATTTTAATATTAACTATTAATCTTAAATATTGGGACATGAAAAAGCATTACTTTTCAATCCGTGAGAGAGCGTTGCTCCTTCTTCTAACGGGATGTTCTTTTTCTTTGGGCGGTTACGCCAATAACGCGGGGGAGGCCGGCGATAGCCGTTATGCCCTGCAGGGTCAACAAGACCCCAATATCACCGTGAAAGGTGTAGTAAAGGATTCCAAATCGGGTGAGCCGATTATCGGGGCGAGTATCCTCCAAAAGGGTACGACGAACGGTACGATCTCCGATATAGACGGTAACTTCGTGTTGCAGGCTCCGGTCGGGGCGGTGCTGGAGATTTCGTATATCGGTTATCAGACGCAAGATATCACGGTATCCGGTTCGCAACCGTTGAATATCGTCTTGGGCGAGGACGTGGAAGCCTTGGATGAGGTCGTCGTGGTCGGTTACGCCACGGGTAGCAAACGGACGATATCCGGTGCCGTGGAGCGTATCAAGAAAGAGGATATGAACCAGGGCGTGGTCAACAACCCCTTGGAGTCTATCAAAGGTAAGGTGGCCGGCGTGGTGATCTCGCAAACCGGTGGCGACCCTGCCTCTACGCCATCCATCCGTGTCCGCGGTACGACCTCCTTGTCGGGCGGTAACGACCCGTTGGTGATTATCGATGGCGTGTTCGGCGACTTGTCGATGTTGAACGCCATCGCTCCGGCGGATATCGAGACCTTTACCATCTTGAAGGACGCCTCGGAGACGGCGCAGTACGGTTCCCGCGGTGCCTCGGGTGTTATCGTGGTGACTACGGTGAAGGGAAAGAGCGGCGTGACGACGCTGAGCTACAATGGTAATTACGGCGTCAGCAACGTCTACAAGAACCTGGATATGCTCTCGGCCGACCAATACCGGTCTACGGCCCAGAAGCTGGGTATCGCGGTGAACGACTTGGGTCACAGCACGAACTGGTTCGACGAGATCGAGCAACTCGGTTACACGCAGAACCACAACCTCTCGTTCGGCGCGGGCAACGAGAGCTCCAATTACCGGGCTTCCGTCGGCTTGATCGACCAGCAAGGTATCATCAAGAACAGCGGCTCGCGGAACTATACGGCGAAGTTGGACGCTATGCAGAATATGTTCAACAACAAATTGAAAATCGAGTTCGGTATGTTCGGCTCCTTGAAGGAGGTCGATTATACGAACGACTACGAGAAGACGTTCTATTCCGCCGCTTCGTATAACCCGACTTTCCCGACCTTCAAGAACGAGGATGGCGAATGGGACGAGGACCCGATGGCCAATGAGATACAAAACCCGATGGGACGCCTGGAGATTAAGGACCGGGAGATTAACGCCTACGTCAACGTACACGGCCGTTTGACCTATAGCATCTTGGATGAATTGAAGTTGAGCGCGTTCGGTTCGTATACCTACAACGTGAAGGAAAACAAACGCTATTTCCCGAAAGACATCAAGGCCAGTATGGCGGACGGCGGTCACGCGGAACGTGTGGACAATAAGCAGAACATCTTGATGGGTAACATCCAGTTGACCTATACGAAAGACTTCAACGAGAAGCATCATTTCGACGCATTGGCGTTGGTAGAGGGTCAGAAATACCACTACACGGGTTTCACGGCGAAGTCGCACGCATACGAGACGGATTACTTTACCTATAATAATCTAAAAGCCGGTGGCGACGTGAAGTATGGCGACGTGGAATCGTTGCAGAACGAGAACCGTATCTCCTCCTTCATGGCCCGTGTGAACTATATGTTCGACAACCGCTATATCGTTACGGCCAACCTGCGTGCCGATGGTTCCTCGAAGTTGGGTTCCGATAACAAATGGGGTATCTTCCCTTCCGCTTCCGCGGCCTGGGTCATCAACGAGGAGGCCTTCATGGAAGACGTAAACTGGATAAGCAACTTCAAGCTGCGCGCCGGTTACGGTTTGACCGGTAACCAGGACGCGATCGCGGCCTACAACTCACTGTCTCTTTACAGTCCTTCCGGATTGACGTCGTTGGGCGGCTCGCCGATGGCGACTTACGCGATCTTGCGTAACGCGAACCCCGACTTGCGTTGGGAGGTGAAGAAGACATTCGATGTCGGTATCGATTTCGGGGCGTTGAACGGTCGTTACTCCTTGACGGCGGATTGGTATCATTCGAAGACGAGCGACATGCTTTATCAGTATGACGTGCCCGTGCCTCCGTTCGTTTACCCGACGTTGCTGGCCAACATGGGTGAGATGACCAACACGGGTGTCGAATTGGCGGTCAACGCCGGTTTGGTACAGACGAAGGATTTCGATTTCAATATGGGCGTTAACTTCGCTTGGCAGAAGAACAAGCTGAACTCCTTGAGCGGTACGTATATGGGACAGGATTTGGCTACTTCCCAATACATTCCTATCGCGAACATGAGTGGCGCCGGTTTCGTAGGTAACAACAACGTGGTATATATGATGGAGGGTCAGCCGGTCGGCGTATTCTACATCCCGCGTTGCTTAGGATTGAGCGAGCCGGATGCGGATGGACATCGCACATACCTGCTCGACGACATGATTGATGGTAAGGAAGGCTTCAATTCCAACGATGGCGGCGATCGTTACGTGGCCGGTCAAGCCATGCCGAAATACTACTTGGGCATCAACATGAACTTCCGTTACAAACGTTTCGACCTGACGATGCAGGCGAACGGCGCGTTCGGCCATAAGATATTCAACGGTACGTCATTGGCTTACATGAACCTCAGCCAGTTCCCGACCTACAACGTCATGGACGGAGCGCAAGACGAGATGATTTACGCGCAGGATATCAGCGATTACTGGTTGGAGAGCGGTAACTACTTGAACATCGAGTACATCACGTTGGGCTACAACTTCAATTGCGAGAAGATCAACGAATATGTCAAGAACATCCGCTTGAGCTTCTCGGTCAACAACGTGGCGACCATCTCCGGTTATTCCGGTCTTTCGCCGATGTTGAACAGCCAGACGATTTCCAACATTACCGACCCCGGAGCGAACACGCTGGGTGTCGACAACAAGGAGTTTTATCCGCTGGCGCGTACCTATTCCTTGGGTGTTAGTGTTACATTCTAAAACCATTTAAAGCAAGTCAGATTATGAAAAAGAACTTTTTAAATATAGCTTTGGTAGCGGCTTGCGCCGCGGCCTTTTCCTCCTGCTCCAATTTCTTGGAGGAGAACCCGACGGATTCTTTTGACGAGAACGAGGCTTTCGCGAACGAGAACTTGGTTTATCTGAACGCCGTCGCCAACCTTTACGATAAGATGTGCTACCTGATGGGGCAGGACCGTCACGTGTACGACATGAATACTTTCTCGAGCGACGAGGCGTTTCTCCCTTGCCGTATCGGCGATTGGGAAGATGGCGGCCTTTGGCAAAACCTCTTCCTCCACAACTGGGGAACGATGTTCGACCTTTCGCAGAACTCTTGGAACTATCTGTACGAGAAAGTAGGCCATTGTAATCAAGCCCTCGCCAAGCTCGAGGAATTGCGAGCCGAGCAACCCGACGCCGACTATCTGCCGGCTTATATCGCAGAAGCCCGCTCGATGCGCGCCTTCTATTATTTCTACCTGATGGACTTGTTCGGCCGTGTGCCTTTGGTAACTTCCACCAAGACGCAGATGAGCGAGGTGGAGCAACCGGAGCGTAGCGAGGTGTTCAACTTCATCGTGAAGGAATTGCAAGAGTCGCTTCCGTTGTTGTCCACGCAGAAAAGCAACCAGCAGGGAACGTATTACGGACGTTTCACGCAAGGACCCGCTTATTTCCTTCTCGCGAAACTCGCCATTAACGCGGATGTCTATACGGATGACAATTGGAACGACGGAATCATGAATCGTCCGGATGCGAAGACAATTATGTTCGACATAGACGGCCAGCAGGTAAACGCTTATGAGGCGGTTATCAAATATGTCGATAAGTTGGCGGAACTGGGATATGTGCTGGAGTCGGATTTCATGAACAACTTCAATCTGACGAATGACAATTCGAACGAGAACATTTTCACGATTCCGATGGACCCGAGCGATTATCCGAACAACTGGACGTACAATTATGTCCGCACCCGCCACTATACGCACGGCGCAGCTTATGGCTTGAACGGTTGGAACGGCTCGTGCGCGACAACGGAAGCCATGAAGGTCTTTGGCTATGGTACCGATAATCCCGACCCGCGTTTGGACTTGAGCTACTTCGCGGGACCGGTCTATGGAGCGGATGGCGAGCAACTCATCTTGGAGTACGGTGGCGAGCAATTGCCTTTCGAGTACGCCCCGATGCAAGCGAAAGTGTATATGGAGGCTTCTGATGGCGTTTATGTCCAAATAGCCGGCGCGCGCCAGAAGAAATACGAGATGGATGTGAATCCCGGCTCGAACAACGGTGAGCTGCCACGCAACGACATGGTTCTTTTCCGCTACGCCGACGCGGTGTTGATGAAGGCGGAAGCGAAATTGCGTCTGGGTCAGAGCGCCGATACGGAGGTCAACGAGATCCGTAACCGTGTAGGGGCAACGCCGAAGACAAACGTCACGCTCGACGATATCTTGGACGAGCGTCTCCTTGAGTTGGCTTGGGAAGGCTGGCGTCGGAACGACCAAGTCCGTTTCGGGACCTTCACGCGACCGAACGATGATAAATACGTGGGTGTAAAGCACTCCGCCAGTTCTTTAGACTATAAGGTCGACGAGACGGGTTATACGACGGTGTTCGCCATTCACAACGACGTGTTGCTGTTAAATCCGAACATGACACAGAACCCGGGGTATTGATTCGATATATAATAACGTGAAAACGAAGGGGAAGAGATTGCCGCGGGCTCTCTTCCCCTTTGTCGTGAATCAGATAAAGGGTTTGATAACGTAAGTAACGTGAGTTCGATATAAAAAACGGATAGAGAAAAAAGTTCGGTAGTCGGGAAGAAAAGTTGTAAACCCGGCGGAAAAAACCGAGAACTCCACGGAGAAAAGTCTATCTTTAGGCTGAAGATATATATCTTTAGGTTAAAGATATGCATCTTTAGGCTTGCGATATGTATCTTTAGGCTAAAGATAGAGAATTCTCCGGTATGTAGCGAACTTTCTCATATAGGGTTCGAAGTTTTTTGTTCCTGCTTTTCCTTTTTTTCTTCTTAGGATGGGATAACGCAAAAAAAGATCGCCTCAACCGATGTCAAGGCGATCTAAAACACTAATCTATGTTTTGTAAGCCGCAAAGATTAGTGACTTATGTAAAATTACTGATTCCCTTTCAAGATATCCAACGTATCGGAAGCGATCATGAACTCCTCATCGGTCGGCACGACCATAATAGTCACCTTGCTATCCGGAGTGCTGATAACCATCTCCTCGCCGCGCATGCCCTCGTTTTTCTCCACGTCCAATTTCATGCCCATGTATTCCATATTCTCGCACACCGCGCGCCGAGTCTGCCATTGGTTCTCGCCTACGCCACCGGTCCACACCAGAATATCGCAACCATTCATGGCGGCGGCATACGCCCCGACATATTTCTTGATACGATAATTATACACGTTCAATGTCATGATCGCGCGCGGATCACCGGCCGTTACGGCGGCGTCTATCTCGCGCATATCGGAAGAGATGCCCGACAAACCCGCCACGCCGCTCTTCTTATTAATCATATCCGACATGGCATAACCATCCATGTTCTCTTTCTCCATAATAAACGCCAAAGCGCCAGCGTCCACGTCACCGCAACGCGTGCCCATCAACAAGCCCTCGACCGGCGTAAGTCCCATTGAGGTATCGACACATTTTCCGTGATCGATAGCCGCGATAGAACCTCCGTTACCCACATGCGCCGTGATGATCCGTTGTTCCTCGTAGGGAACACCCAATATCTCACAAGCCCGACGTGACACATATCGATGGCTCGTCCCGTGGAAACCGTAACGGCGCACGCCATACTTCGTGTACATCTCGTACGGCAGACCGTACATATAGGCGTAGTCCGGCATTGTCTGATGGAACGCGGTATCGAACACGGCCACCTGCGGAATACCCGGAATCAACGCCTCCATCGCGTTAACACCCTTCAGGTTCGCCGGGTTATGCAGCGGAGCCAAATCGGAACATTCAATCACTTTATTGATGACATCCTCGTTTATCCGTACGCTCGAAGCGAATTTCTCGCCTCCATGCACCAAACGATGTCCCACCGCGTCGATTTCCTTATAATCTTTGATACAACCATACGTAGCGTCGGTCAATACGCTTAATATAAATTCGATACCCTCTTGATGTCCTGGAATCTCTTTCTCCAAGATTTTCTTCTGGCCGTCCTTATCGGTCAACTTCAAGAACGCTCCCGGCAGACCTATTTTCTCGATTCCTCCTTGCGCCATCACCTCACCGGAGGTCATATCGAACAATTTATACTTGATAGAACTACTTCCGCAGTTCAGCACCAATATTTTCATTTTCTCCGAATCTTTATTATTTGATTTTTACTTAGCCGCTTTCAAGGCGATCGATTGGTTGCAAGCGATCGCTACCATCTTATAAATATCATCCACGGAACATCCGCGCGACAAATCGTTCACCGGAGCCGCCATGCCTTGCAAGACCGGTCCTACCGCCTCGGCGCCACCTAAACGTTGAACCAACTTGTAAGCGATATTACCTACTTCCAAGGTCGGGAACACCAGCACGTTCGCCTTACCCGCGATCTCGCTCCCCGGCGCTTTCTTCTTGCCAACGGCCTCCACCAAAGCGGCATCCGCCTGCAACTCTCCATCTATTTTCAAATCGGGCACCATCTCTTTGGCCAAACGAGTCGCCTCTACCACCTTATCGACCATCTCGTGCGACGCGCTACCTTTCGTCGAGAAACTCAACATAGCCACACGCGGTTCCGCGCCTACCAAAGCACGGGAAGTATCCGCCGTAGCTACGGCGATACTGGCCAATTCCTCCGCGTTCGGATTCGGCATCACGGCGCAATCGGCGAATACCAAGATACCATTATCGCCATATTGCGGCGTTCGCGTAAACATGATGAACGCACCGGATACGCACTTCATGCCCGGAGCCGTCTTGATAATTTGCAAAGCGGGACGCAGCACGTTGCCTGTCGTATTCTCCGCACCGGCGATCTCTCCGTCAGCGTCACCCGACTTAATCATCAAGCAACCTAAATATAAAGGATCCTCAACCAAAACCGCGGCCTTCTCCGGTGTCATGCCTTTCTTTTGGCGAAGTTGGAATAACAAATCCGCGTATGCGGCCTTTTTCTCATGATTTTTCGGGTCGATAATCATCGCCTTATCGATGTGGCTCAAGCCGAAATCATTCGCCAACCGATTGATTTCGGCAGGGTCGCCTATTAAGATAATGTCTGCTACACCGTCGGCCAATAATCGGTCGGCAGCTTTCAGGGTTCTTTCCTCTGTTCCCTCAGGAAGAACGATACGCTGCTTGTTAGCTTTAGCACGCGCGATAATGTCTTGCATTATATCCATAACGGAAGAAATTTATAATGTTTTTATAATGATAATCCGCTTACAAAATTAGACATAATGCCATATAGAGTTTACAAAATCGAAGAAAGAATTACATGCCGAGTTGTCAGTTTCAGAACATTTAACAATAGTTCATAACCTCCCGCTCGCCGGACAGGATTTGCTGCAATTCCTCGGCCGTCACGTTCACGCTAATCCGTCCTTGGCGCGCGACCGATATTTTACCGCGCTCCTCCGAGACGATAACCACCAGAGCGTCCGTCTCTTGCGACATCCCCAAACCGGAGCGATGCCGTAATCCCATCTCTTTCGGGAGATTCGCGTTTTGAGCGACAGGCAAGATGCACCCCGCCGCCTTGATCCGATTGTCGGCGATAATCATGGCCCCATCATGCAAAGGACTATTCTTAAAGAAAATGTTCTCGATCAGGCGGGCGTTCACGTCAGCGTTGAACATCTCGCCCGTATGTTCATAAACGGTCAAGTCCATATCGCGTTGAACCACGATCAAGGCGCCCGTCTTCTTTCGTGCCATATTCATACAAGCCAATACGACTGGAGCGACAAACTTGTCCTCCTTTTCCGAACTGTCTCCCCTCTTCGAGAACAACTTACCGATAAATTTCCAACCCCGATGCGACCCCATCGCCAACAAGAAGCGACGAATCTCGTCTTGAAACAAGATAACCAGCACCACGAAACCCACGCTTATGAACTTATCCAAAATAGCTCCCATCAAGCGCATCTCCAACACGTGCGAGATCAAGATCCAAACGATTATAAACGATACGACTCCACTGAATATCGCCAAAGTCCCGGAACTCTTCATCAGCTTGTAAGTCTGATAGAGGAAAAAGGCGACCAGCAATACGTCAATCAAGTCCTTTACGCCAAAATGCATCCACATAACGTATCGAAAGCTGAGAGTTATTTATTCCTGTTCAATTGTCCGACAATACGGACCGTTTCCACCGCCTCCCGTACATCGTGCACACGAAGGATGTCCGCCCCGTTCAAAAGCGCGAACGTGTTCAGCACGGTCGTTCCGTTCAAGCTCTCCGCGGGAGTCTTCTCCAGCAAATTATATATCATGCTTTTACGAGAGATTCCTACCAACAAAGGCAACCCGAACGTCTCGAATTCTCTCAGATGACCCATCAACAGATAATTCTGCTCCAAGGTCTTGCTAAACCCGAACCCCGGGTCGAGGATGATGTCATTCACGCCCAGCAGACGAAGCTCACGCGTTTTCCGGGCGAAATACAACATGATTTCCTCCATCATATCCCCGTAATCCACAAACGAGCGCATCGTACGCGGAGTGCCCCGCATGTGCATCAGGATATAAGGGACTTTCAATTCCGCCACGGTCCGGAACATCTCCGCATCCAATTCACCTCCGGAGATATCATTAACCATAGCGACCCCATATTCCTCCACGCAACGACGAGCGATATCCGCCCGAAACGTATCCACCGATACCGGAACTTCCGGATAACGCTTAGCCAAGATATCCAGCGCGGCCTCCAAACGGGCCATCTCCTCCTCGGGAGCGACCTCGGAGGCGTCCGGGCGAGAGGAATATCCGCCGACATCCACGATATCGCCCCCTTCCGACAAAATCTCCTGAATACGTTCCTCGATGGCGGCTTCCGTCCGCTTACGGCTATCCGCGTAAAAAGAATCCGGCGTGACATTCAGGATTCCCATCACCAAAGGTTTTTCCAACGAGATGAGACTACCTTTAATATTGAGCGTTTTAACAGACATGTCCTTCATTTTTACGCGAAGATACGGGTTTCTCGCTTAAAATCTTACCCTCGATTCTCCATTCTTCATTTAATTGCTACATTTGCCTCCCAGATTTAATAATTAGATGGACTAAACTTTTAAACGCACTATGACAATGAACATGATTGACCTTTATGATTTATTCATACATAACCCCAATGTAACGACGGATAGCCGAAATTGCCCGGCTAACTCTATTTTCTTCGCCTTGAAAGGAGAGAAATTCGATGGAAACCGATTCGCGGAAAAAGCGCTGGAGGCAGGTTGCTCCTATGCCGTTATCGACAATCCCGATTATTATAAAGACGAACGCACGATATTGGTGGACGACGCGTTAAACACCTTGCAGCAACTGGCGCGGCACCACCGGAAAATCGTAGGGATTCCCATCATCGGCATCACCGGTACGAATGGTAAGACAACGACCAAGGAACTGCTGAGCGCCGTATTGTCCACTAAATTCAATCTCCTGCGCACGGAAGGGAACCTGAACAATCACATCGGCGTTCCGTTGACCCTGCTCCGGCTGACCCACGAGCATGAGATAGCGGTAATCGAGATGGGAGCCAATCATCCGGGAGAAATCAAGGAATTGGTCGATATCGTACATCCCAACTACGGGATTATCACGAACGTGGGGCAAGCTCATCTGGAAGGCTTCGGCTCCTTGGATGGTGTTCTCCAAACCAAGGGGGCGCTTTACGATTACATACGTCAGACGAAAGGGAAAATATTCATCCGGAAAGAGGACGAGCGTTTGCGCTCGATAGCCAACGGCATCGAACAAATCACATACGGCCGCGGAGACGACTCGTTCGCTTCCGGCCAAGTCATCCGTCGCGACCCGTTCTTGGTGTTCAACTGGAAGCAACAGGGAAAAATACACACGGTAGAGACACACCTGATAGGAGATTACAATCTGGACAACGCGCTGGCCGCCGTAGCGGTAGGAAGATATTTCAAAATCCCCGCCGAGCGTATCAGCCGGGCGATAGCCGCCTATGAACCGACCAACAACCGCTCCCAATTCAAGCGGACGGAGGCGAACGCCTTGATTATCGACGCGTACAACGCGAATCCCAGCAGCATGAAGGCGGCGTTGGACAACTTCATCGCCTTGCCTGAACGTCCCAAGGCGGTCATCTTGGGCGATATGCTGGAATTGGGCCCGACCAGCGACGAGCTGCACGCCCAAATCGTCGAGCGAATCAAGGAGGGACACTTCGACAAGGTTTTCCTCTGCGGCGAGCATTTTTACCGGACAGGCAAGGAATTCGCCCCTTTCCTCAACACGGAGGCGTTAATGGAGGAACTCCGCCAACATCCCTTGGAAGGCTATCACGTCTTGATTAAAGGCTCCCATAGCATGGGATTGGAAAAGGTGGCGGAAACGCTCTGAAAACCGCGAAAAAAACATGTACGTGTTTCCGGAAATTCATGTACATGTTTTCCGGGAAACACGTACGACTTTCTCAAAGGATATGCCGGACCTCCTTAAAGGCGTAACGACGGACGTTCCCATCCCGTAAGGCGAGCAATAAATGTCCGGTAGGCTCGATATCATGGACACGGGCCTCGAACGGACCGTTCGCGTCCTCATACCTATAATAACCCTCGCCCCTATACAAAGCGGCGCGATAACGGGCACGAAGCTCGTCATACTCCTCGTTCAGCAAGGAGAGATAATTCCGGTAAAAAAGGGAAAGGAAACGGCGCAACACCTCTTCCCTGTCCACCTCCCGATGAAGGATTTGAAACAAGGAGACCGGATTCGGAGCGTCTCCCCTGAAAACCGCCTGATTCAAATTTATACCTATCCCGATAATCGAGGCGCGCAAATAGGCACCGAAAAGGTCATTCTCTATCAACATCCCGCAAATCTTCTTATCCTCCCAATAAATATCGTTCGGCCATTTGACGGTAACGTCTTCCGTATAAACGTCCAGCGTCTCTTTCACGCTCAAGGCGGCGATTTGGGAAATCAGGAACTGGTGGCTCGCCAAGAGGCAGGTAGGATAAATCACTACACTGAACGTCAGGTTCTTTCCTTCCTCCGATTCCCACACATTCCCTATTTGTCCCCTACCCGCCGTCTGGAAATCGGCCACCACGGCACTACCTTCCGGCAAACTCTCCTTCTCCATCAAATCCCGGATCAAACGATTCGTGGAATCTGTCTCTTCCACCCGGATTAAACGAGGCATCTCATTCTCATTCATCATTCCTATTCTTCATTTTAACATAAACCAAACAAAGGCGGAATTCAACGGCAAGGCGCGTAAAACGCGTCCTCGATATGCTCTATCTGGTAGGACCCCTTGTGCCCGACCAATAGGATGATATCGAAGCGAACCGGCAAATCCAAATCAAACAACCGCACGTAAGCGTCGGCCGCCGCCACGATCCGACGTATCTTTCCCGCGTCGACCGCCTTTTCCGGCTCAACCAAATAGTCAGCCGCCCGCGCTTTTACCTCAACGACAACCAGCTCATTCTCCTTTACGGCAACAATATCCAACTCATAATGATGCCAACGCCAATTCGTATGCGATATCGTATATCCCCGTTCCTCCAAATACTTTCGGGCGAGCGCTTCACCCTCCTTACCTATCTCGTTACGTTCCGCCATATTTTTCAGTTTGCGCGAATATAATAATACTTGCCAAGCCGATTCCCCGATATAAGAAAAATTAGGTACTTTCGCGTTATGAGGCAGGAGCGTAAATATTCGATAGCGCACCCCAATCATCCAAGGGTGCACAAAATCACTTTCATGCTGAACGACGAGGAGCATAAGGTGGTCAAACGCTATTTGGCCAAATACAAGATAGAGAACAAATCCCGCTGGTATCGGGAGACTATTCTCTCCCATATTCTCAAGACATTGGAGGAAGATTACCCCACATTGTTCAACGAAAACGAAATGCGAAGATGATAACACCTTTCGACGACGAATATTTCATGAGGCAGGCTTTGGTTGAGGCACGCGCCGCGGCGGATGAGGGCGAGGTCCCGGTAGGGGCCGTCATTGTCTGCGACAACCGGATTATCGCGAGAGCCCATAATCAGACCGAGCGTCTGAACGATGTCACCGCACACGCGGAAATATTGGCGATTACCGCCGCAGCCGGCGTCTTAGGAGCGAAATACCTCACGAACTGTTCGCTTTACGTAACGGTAGAGCCGTGCGTCATGTGCGCTGGAGCGATCGGTTGGGCACAATTAAGCGAAATCGTCTACGGTTCGCCGGACGAGAAAAGAGGATTCTCCCGATTCGCTCCAAACGCATTGCATCCGAAAGCGACCGTCAAGAAAGGCATCATGGAAAAAGAGTGCGCGGAAGAGATGCGACGTTTCTTCAAACAACGTCGATAATTTTTCATCCAAAGAGATTGTCCCTATTTGACCTCCTCGTAATCTACATATTCACCCTCATCCTTGCCGAATATTTTCCTCCGGCGACGGGTGGACGAATTTTGGTACTCATTCGAGCCAGAGGTAGAACGGCGACCCGAGGCGGTGTCGCGGCGTTCCGTGCGTATATTATTTCCCTTGCCGAAAAGCATGTTTTTGAAAGCCCGGAACATAGAGAACCCCAGCAGAAAAATCAACAGGAGAAAAAGGAAGAACATCATGATCAGGAACTTAAACATAAGCCGTTATTTAAAAGGTTCTTAATTATCCAAACGCGAATGTACGAATATTTCCGAAGAAGAAACACCCGTCCTTTTGGATATCCTCCATTTTTTGCCTAATATCGCGCCTCCAAGCTTAATGAAAAAGGTTAGAGAAATGAAAATAATAGCGGACAACACGGTGCCATACCTTAAAGGCGTTTTAGAACCGGTGGCGGATGTCATTTACCTGAACTCAAGCGAGTTCACTCAAGAGAACATTAAAAACGCCGACGCATTAATCGTCCGCAGTATCGATAAATGTACCCGCTCGTTATTGAAAGACAGCCGGATTAAGTTAATCACGACCGCCACGATAGGGTTCGACCATATCGATACGCTTTATTGCGAAGAGGCGGGCATCACGTGGATGAACGCTCCGGGATGTAACGCGGCGTCGGTCGGACAATATGTCCTGTCGTCCCTGCTCACGGTCGCCCAGCGGACCGGAGAATCGTTGCGGGGAAAAACAGTGGGTATCATCGGCGTGGGACACGTCGGTTCTATCGTGGAGCGTTATTGTACGCTCCTCGGTATGCGAGTCTTACGGAATGACCCACCCCGAGCCGACCATGAAGGCGAAGCGGGATTCGTTCCTTTAGAGACCATCGCGAGAGAAGCGGACATCATCACCTTGCACGTCCCGCTGACAAAGGATGGCGCTTATCCGACTTTCCATTTGGCGAATCGTTCCTTTTTTCAAAAGCTAAATAGAAAACCTTGGTTTATAAACAGTTGTCGCGGAGCCGTACACGACACGAAGGTGTTATTGGACGCGAAAAGAGAAGGACAAATAAGCGAATTGATTATCGATTGTTGGGAGAATGAGCCTCGAATCGATAGCGAACTTCTATCCCAAGCGACAATCGCCACGCCGCATATCGCCGGCTTTTCCGCAGACGGGAAGGCGAATGGCACACGAACTTGCGTGGAGAACATCGTCCGCTTCTTCCACCTTGAAGGAGTGGATATCGAACAGATAATCCCGCCTGCCCCTCTTCATCCGATTATCGATTTGGACCAAATCGAAGGAGACCGGATAGCCGGCGCGGTCTCTCGTACTTTTAATCCGTTAGCGATAGACCATGCGTTGCGAGAGGAACCGGAACGTTTCGAATGGTTCCGGGCAAACTATAACCATCCACGGGAATTTCCCGCCTACACGGTCATTCATGCCACCGACCAAGAGAAACGACTCCTAAAAAAGCTGGGATTTAATGTATAAAACGCAGTCAAAATACGCAAATATCCACGATTCGATTCGCCAATATTCACGATTCCACTCGTCGGCATTCGTGATTTCACACGCCAATATTCACGATACCGTATGCCAATATTCACGAATTTTTAGATAGAAATGAGGTCTTGTACCGTCTAATGGATATGATAACAAGAGAGGCACGCCAAGATATAAGTTAGCGCGCCTCCCCGTCTTAACATGATATTACTACACAAATAGGCTATTGCAATTCTACCGTTTTCGTAAAGTTATACCGCTTGTCACCCGCGTCAGTCCGAGCGCCTACACGAACGTAATAGGTCCGGCCCACTTCCAAGCCCGTAATCGTTTCTTGGTAAGTAGTCCCCAATACCTCCTCGTCCGGCGTGGAAGCGAAATCCCTCATCGGACTCAGGTCGTTGTCCAATATGTTGGAACCCACGTTCGGATTGGTGGAGACGAACACGCGAGCGTCAATAATCTTCTCTCCTACTCGCTGACGCTCGATATCGTAAGTGACATTAAGCGTCTCTCCATTACGTTGGATAGAAGCCGTCACGTGCAAGTAAGGCATAACCTCGAAATTCACCTCCGTCACGCCTTTGACCTCCACGGTCTTCGCCTCGACATCGAAGAACGGGCCTTCAATGGGAGTCACTTCATACGTACCTGGGAATAGGCGGGTATTTTGGAACGTGCCGTCCGCCTTTCCCCAAAAGTACTCCAGCTGCGGGTTGTCGCTCCAGCTGATCTCCGCCAACTGGATGCGGAAGCCGTTCGGTTGCTCCGTCACGAGCGGCTCGCCCGTTATCAAATCCGTCACGGTTCCTCTTATCGTCTCTTCCGGAGCGTCATAATTATCTACATCCGCACAAGACACACCAAAAGCAGCCAGAAGACACAAGGAAAATAATTTTATTCTTTTCATCGCTATTCAAATTTAATATTCAAATTAATAACCCGGATTCTGTAACAACTTAGGATTCGTCGCGATCTGTTCAGTCGGAATCTGTTGATAATATACCCTTACCTGGAAAGTGTATAGCGTTTCCAATACACTCTCAAGGAAGATATATTTGCCCTCATCGTATACATAATATGGAGAAAGGATCTTCCATTGCCGATTGTTGATTTCTTTATCCGCGATTCTCCAACGACGTATATCCCAATAAGTTTGATTCTCGAAAGCCAATTCCATCCGACGTTCCTTCTGAATCTTCTCCAAAGTCAATTGGTCGGCGGTATACGGTTGCGCTCCCGCTCTGTTTCGGATTTGATTGATACAATTCAATGCGTCATCCGTCTCACCCAAAGCGAAAGCGGCCTCGGCACGGTTCAGCAAAGTCTCCGCATAACGCATATCAATCCATGGGGTCGTGATCCGGCCCGTAAAAACCTCCGAACGATCCAATTCAGGATTCAAATATTTCCGCATAAAGAATCCCGTGTTCGTCACCTCGTTC
>CASEGC010000131.1 GCA_949287365.1 uncultured Parabacteroides sp. | reverse complement strand
CGAGGTGGGCAGGTCGAGCAGGCCCATGATGTTCAGCAAGGTGGACTTGCCGCAGCCGGAGGGTCCCATCACGCTGAGGAACTCGCCCTTCTGCACTTCCATGTTCACGTTCTCCAAGGCTACCGTCTCTATCTCGTTCGTGCGGTAGATTTTCTCCAAATTCGTCAGTTTAATCATTGTCTCCATAACTATTTTTCTATTTATATCGTTTCCTATCATTATCATTTCTCACTAATCCGCCCGGCCATCACTCGTCCCGCAGGGCATCCACGGGATCCAGCCGGGAAATCTTATTCGCCGGGAACCAAATGCCTCCGCAAATCATCGCGGACATCAGCAGGTAAGCCCCGCCGAAAGTGAGCGCGAAGCGCCACCCCGTATACGGAAGGCGGTACGTATCCGGCCAATCCAGCGCCAAGACGTTCACGAAAAAGAGCGCCGCGAGAGGCACGGTCAACGCCAGCAGCGACAGCCCCTCGGCGAACAAAGACGTCCTCAGCCCCCTACGGGAAGCGCCCAACGCCATTCGCAGCCCGATCTCACTCTTCCGCGATTGCGTGCGCAACCAAAAGGTCCCGACAACCCCGAAGAAGATATTCAGCATCATGAACGAAATCAAGACCAGTCTCTTCTTATGGTTGTCCACCTGATCCTTCAACATCAAGTCGCGCATCTCGGGAAGCGGCGTAAGGCTGGAAATATAGAGGTTGCCGGACGTAGCCGATTCCTGCATCGACCCCAAGAGGCGGCTCAACTCGTCCTCCCCCAAGCCGTCTCTCAAACGTACGAGGCATTCCATCTGCGAGACGCGATGCTCATCGGCGCTATTCACCACCTCCTGATCCGTCCGACGCACCAAGAAGCCACAAGGTTCGCTTTTCTTATACAAATTATCGCGCATAGGCGCCGAGACCGCCGCGACCTCGACAGGCTTCGAATCCGCGATCCCGCCCCATTTCAATCGCTTGCCCACGGCCGATTCCTCGCCAAACAGGATCTCCTCCAACTCTTCCGATATCACCAACGAGCCTGGATGTCCCTCCATCGCCTCCCGCAACGGCCGCCCGCTCTTGTCCTTGATACGAAACACATCGAAATAATCGGCGGAGACCTCCCGCATACGGATCACGCCGCTTCCCTCATCGTTCGTATCGGCTTCCGCGCGCACCAAGAGAGACCACCAAGCATTATAGGTATACGGGCAACCGCATACGGAAACGCAGGTGGCCTCCACCTCCGGCATCCGCTCCAATAGCTCCAGCAGGCGAAGCATATCCTCCCCTTCCGTCCAAGTCCGTGAGGAATCCGGCACGAAAGCCGGCGAATCCTCCGGCAGATGGTCCAAATGGATACGATATACCCGCTCGATATCCATGCCCAATGGCTGACGGCGTGTATACTCGTCCACCAAAAACGAATCCAACAAAGCCCACAGCAAACAAATCACCGCCAGCAGTTCCAGGAACAGCCAGACATTCGCCCGACGCTGGTTCCAGATTATCTTCATCAAATGCCCTAACATCGCCTTCCCTCCTTATCAATTATCTTCCCGCTTTTTCAATGAATCGCAAATAGGCTGACGCACGATCAGCCACGTAGGTACGCCGGCCGACAGCAAGTTCAATAGCAAGCAACACAAGAACGCGACCCCGAAAGAGAACGGCTGGAACAGCATCTCGCCGCTCAAGGCGGAACCCGCGTCGCTCAACATGAAGCTTTTCCCGATATACAAGAACAGGAACGACAAGAAGAAACCGATTACGCTTCCGATGAGAGTCAGTACCAAATTCTCGCTCAGGATTTGCGTTACCAGCGTCCCTTTCGTCGCGCCAAAGGCTTTACGTACGCCTATCTCGGCCCTCCGGTTCTGCACGGAAGAGCGCGTCACGCCCAATAGGTTCAAGGCGGGGACCAATAAAAGGAACAACAGCAACCCTCCCATCTTAGGCAGGAAATCCCGCCATGTCACCCGGTCGGTCCCTCCCGACCCGATCGCCATATCCCATTGGGTATATACATAATCCAACAGATCGATACGCACCTTGCTCTTCATGGATTGATAAACCGCCAGCCGCCGCGCCAATTCCTGGCGGATCAGCGGTATGTCGTCCTTATCCCTCGCCAAGAGGCAAACGGAGAAGTTGCCCAACATATTCTCATGGAAAGATTCTTTCTCCAATTCCTTATCGCTCGTATAAGGGACCCATGCCTCCGCGTAAGCCGTCCGCGCCAGCCGGCTGACGTCCTCCACAACGCCACAAACCGTATAGGGAGTGATGCCCACCCAGACTTCTTTCCCTATCGCCACCTCCGAGCCGAATATCTCCCGAGCCATCCGACCGGACAAGACGATCCGCCGGATACCCGACCGAAAATCGGCCTCCGAGAAAGGTTCCCCTTCCACGAAACGGAAGCCGAACACTTTCCAAAATCCCGTATCCACATACTTTATCGCGTGGGGCGTATTGCTCCGCCGCCCTTTCATGGAGATCGTACGGGCTTTCTCGGCGATCGCGGTCACGGCCTCCACGCTTTGCAGAGGATAAAAAATCTCCCTGACAGGTTCCAAGGCCAAACTTCCGCTACTTGAATTCCCATTGTCATACCGAACGACCATCGCTTGCGACTGAAGTGTCCTATCGCGCTTGTACTCCGGATAATAATTCACGAACTGAATTTGCCATACAAAAATCACTACCATGATCATCGCGATTGCGATGGCCGTGCTTGTTACCGATATCACGCCAATCACACGGTTCTCTTTTAACATACCAACCGCCTGAAGCCAATATTGTCTCATTATTCCGCTATCCATAATGCCTACCATTTCATATTCACTCGTCATTCATACCGCAACGCCTCGGCGGGGGCCATGCGGATGGCCTTGCGGGCGGAGAAGCGGACGCCCAGCCCGATCATCGCCGCCATCAGCAGGTAGGTGACGCCTATCGTGGCGAGCAGGCGGACGATGCCGAGCGACTCGCGGTAGGTGTCCAGCCGGTCGAGCGCCGCCATGTTCGCGATGAAGAGCAGCAGCGCGGGCAGGGTGAGCGCCAGCAGCGTCAGCCCCTCCGTGTACAGGTAGCTACCCACGCCGCGGCGGGTGGAGCCGAGGGCCACGCGCAGGCCTATCTCGCCCCGGCGCCGCTCGGTGCGCAGCCAGAAGGTGCCCACGATGCCGAAGAAGACGTTCACCAGGAGGAAGGCCATGGTGGCGAGCTTCTGGGCG
>CASEGC010000130.1 GCA_949287365.1 uncultured Parabacteroides sp. | reverse complement strand
GAGCGCCCGGAGTGGTTCGAGGAAGCCCACGCGCTGGGGCTGAAGACGAACGTCTGGACGGTGGACGACGCGGAGGAGATTCGCGAGATAGCGCGGCTGGGCACCGATTTCCTCTCCACCGACATCCCCGAGGAGGCGATGAGAATAATTGCGGAGTGGTGAGGGTTTGAATTCTGATTTATGATTTATGAAACACTTGCGAATTGATTATGGTATATTATAATTCATGATTTGTGAATCATAAATCATAAATCATAAATCAGTGAAATTTACTTTATCTTCATTTTGTCAATATCTCCGCTCAATACTCGCGTTCGGGAAATAGTAGGCGATAATGTCCAAATAAGTGTGGCCTTTCATCGCCATATCCATGGCTTCGGTTAGGGAATAGGCGTCACGAATAGAGTCATTGTCATCTACCAAGATTTCTCCTCGTGTCTCTTGAACCGCTTCCACGGCAACCGGATTGAACGCGTTCGTGATGCCTCGATATGTGAGGCCGCGCTCGTCCGCCGAGACATCGAACAGTGGATGCTTATCGTCATCGCGCCAACGGGCGAAATTCGTTTCCATTCGCGCCAATAGCCGGCTTCTCAAGACAATCGTACAGGATTTCAGGAACTCTTTATAGGTATTTGCCTCCATCTCGGACGATAGGACGCTGGTCAAATAGTCTTCTATCTCTATCTGATTGATGGCGACGATACCTTCGTCCGTCGCCACCAGATTCAGAGCGCCCCTGAAGCGTTGTTCCTCTTGCCGTCGCCAATGGGAATCGGCGTTTATCGTAACGGCTTTCAAGTCGAATGAGGCTTCCGGAACGGTCGGCTCGAAAAACAGTTCCTGGTAGAACTTCCCGTTATAGGCGATTCTGCCATTTATCCATAAGGCACGCTGTTCTCCGGAGAGGAACATGCCGGTTTCCGTATGCACATATTCCTTATCGAAAATGATGGCGATGGCCTTTTGGGTCATGAGCCCTATATTAATGATAGGAGTGTCCATGTCGTTATTCCTTTTTCGCGTTGAGGGAACTGTACGTGAAATAAACGATTAGCAGCAGATACATCACGATAGCCAAGAGCTCCGCGGTGTGGCTGGATGCCCATTCCTCGTTCATAAGGTGAACGCCTCCGAAACGCAAGGCGGCGCTGACGACTCCCATCAAGGCACCTCCCGCTATGAATCCGGATGCCAATAAAGTACCTTTTTCCAGTCGGGCGGTATTCAGTTTTTTGTCTTCGCTACGGGTGCTTACATACCAGCTGATAGCTCCACCAATCAATAAAGGCGTGTTCAAGTCGAGCGGGATAAACATACCCAAAGCGAACGCCAAGGCGGGAATCTTGCATACATTCAGCAGAATAGCTAATACGGCTCCAATGGCGTACAGAACCCACGGCGCGCCTGAGCCACTCATCAAAGGCTCGATAATCGCCGCCATCGCGTTGGCTTGCGGGGCGGCCAGTTGGCCTGTCGTGAAGCCGTATGTCTGGTTCAGTATCAGGATAACGCCGCCTACGGTAGCCGCGGAGACTAATGTGCCAAGGAATTTCCAAGTCTGTTGTTTGGCGGGAGTGCTCCCGAGCCAATAACCGATTTTCAAATCCGTGACGAAACCTCCCGCCATCGCGAGAGCCGTACAAACCACGCCTCCGATAATCAATGCGGAAACCATACCGGCGGGGCCGTTCAAGCCTACCGATACCAAGATGATTGACGCCAATATCAATGTCATCAGAGTCATGCCCGATACGGGATTGGTCCCCACGATGGCGATCGCGTTGGCCGCTACCGTGGTGAAAAGGAACGAGATGATTCCTACCAACAACAAGCCGATAGCCGCATAATACCAATTATGCAATACGCCGAACTGGAAGAATAGGTAAGTCACTATCAACGAGACGATAATCCCCACCGTTATTATTTTCATCGACAAGTCTTTCTGGGTACGGACCGTATGGCTTTCTACCGCGTCGCCTTTCCCTCTCAGCTCATTGGCCGCCAATCCGACCGCGCCTTTGATGATTCCCCACGAGTTGATGATGCCAATCACTCCGGCCGTGGCGATGCCTCCGATACCGATGTGGCGGGCGTAGTTGGTGAATATCTCCTCCGCGCTCATGCTCCCGACGGTGGCGGTGATAGCGTCATTGCCCAGCGTAAGCACTTCCGTATTGAAAATGACGGACATGAGTGGGATAATCACGAGCCATACGAGGAACGAACCCGCACATATAATTAATGAGTATTTCAGTCCGACGATATAACCCAAGCCCAATACGGCGGCTCCCGTGTTCACTTTCAGCACGATTTTGGCTTTCTCGGCGAGCATCTCGCCCGCTCCGATAACGCGGGTGCTGATGGTCTCTCCCCACCAGCCGAACGTGGCGATAATGAAATCATATAAGCCACCGACCAGTCCGGCTATCATCAATGGTTTCGCCTGGCTGCCTCCTTTCTCGCCGGACACGAGCACTTGCGTGGTGGCCGTGGCTTCCGGGAAGGGATATTTGCCGTGCATGTCGGAGACGAAGTATTTGCGGAAAGGAATCAGTAGCAAGATACCAAGCACGCCGCCCAGCAGGGAACTCATGAATACCTCGAAGAAATTGACCGTGATGTCGGGATATTTGTCTTGCAGGATATAAAGCGCCGGCAACGTGAATATCGCTCCCGCCACGATGACCCCGCTGCTCGCCCCGATGGATTGGATGATGACGTTCTCGCCCAACGCGTTTTTCCGCTTGAAAGCGCTCGATAATCCCACGGCGATAATGGCGATTGGGATGGCGGCCTCGAACACTTGCCCGACCTTCAAGCCCAGATAGGCGGCCGCGGCGCTGAAGATGATGGCCATCATCAATCCCCATAGCACGGACCATGGCGTCACTTCCCGGTATGTTTTGTCAGGAGCCATTAAAGGTTTGTAAACTTCTCCCTCTTTCAATTCCCGATAGGCGTTTTCAGGTAGCCCGCTGACCTTTTCTTCATTTTCCTGTTTCACGATATTCAAATGTTAGATTTACTGATTGTTTTATCGGCCTCGCTTGGGAAGCTTGGTGACAAATTTATGTTTTTTCGCGCATAAAAACAAGAAGGAAGCCGAATTCTAAATTTACGAACTTAAAAAACAAACGCTCGGTCCGTCTCAGTCCTCTATCAGTCCCGTACCGTCAGGACTGGAGTCCTGAGCTATTAGGACTGGAGTCCTTACGTTAAAGGACTGCAGTCCTGACAGCACGGGACTCATCACGCGATTAGCCATGTTCAACCGTGCGGCTTGACGCGTCCGGCAAAGTAGCCGGTTGCCTCATTTCTATAACTCCTCAAGAATAGAGTCGTTCGACATTTTTCACGCCATTCACGGCCTTTATTTTCTTGATAAGCGCCGTAAGTGCGGTCGTGTCTTTTATCGAGAGGGTGAAATTGCCCAAAAAGAAGCCGTCGGAGGAGTCGATATTCAAGGAGCGAAGCGTGGTGCCCGGTTCTTTTCCGATGACGGAGGTGATGTTGGTCACGATGGCGATATCGTCCCTTCCCACGACCCTCAGCGTGACGATGTAACCCGTTTCCCCTTTGCCGCTCCATTTCGCGCGGACAATCCGGTATCCGAACCGGCTGAACATCTCTTGGGCGTTCGGGCAATCCATCCGGTGTATCTTGATACCTCGTGTGGAGACGAAGCCGAACACGTCATCGCCATAGATGGGATTGCAGCATTTGGCGAGCGTGTACTCGATGCCGGTCAGGTTCTTGTCGATGACCAATACGTCTTTGTCGGTCGATTTCTCCTCTATCGGGGTGACTGTAGTGAATTCCTCGGCACTGCGGACCTCCACGCGTTCGTTCGTCTCGTTCTCTTTTTGCAGGGCTTCTTGATATTCGTCAATCACTTGGTTCGGGTCGAGCCGCTCCTCCGCTATCTCGATATAGAAATCGGTCACGGTCTTGAAGCCTTTTTTCTTGATGTAACGCATCATTGTAGGCTCGTCTATTTCGATTTTCCGGTTTTTGAAGCGGCGTTGCAACATCTCCTTGGCGAATTCCACCGCCTTGACGGTCTCCTCTTTCAACGCTTGCTTAATCTTGACCCTCGCTTTCGAGGTGACGACGAAATTCAGCCAGTCCCGTTTGGGGCTTTGCGATGGAGAGGTGACCACCGATATGGTGTCGCCGTTATTCAGCACATGCTTGATGGGGACGTTTTTCCCGTTCACCTTCGCCGATACGCAGGAACATCCCAGTTTGGTGTGGATGGCGAAAGCGAAATCCAGTACCGTCGCTCCCTTGGCCAGCTTGATTAGCTCGCCGGTGGGCGTGAAGACGTAAATCTCGTCCTTGTACAAATCCATCTTGAAGTCTTGCATGAGGTCGAGCGGGTTGTTCTCTTTCGTCTCCAACGCGGCGCGTACCGTGTTCAAGAACTCGTCCAACCCGTTCTCGGCCTTCACGCCTTTGTATTTCCAGTGCGCCGCGAGCCCTCGTTCGGCGATTTCGTCCATGCGCTTGGTGCGGATTTGTACCTCCACCCATCTGTTCTTGGGCCCCATGACGGTGATGTGCAGACTTTCGTATCCGTTTGATTTCGGGATGGATATCCAGTCTTTCATCCGCTTGGGGTTGGGTTGATACATATCGGTGATTATCGAGTAGACCTGCCAACATTCCGAGCGTTCTTTCTCCAGCGGCGTATCCAAGATAATCCGGATGGCGAACAGGTCGTAGATGCCCTCGAATTCTATTTTCTGCTTTTTCAGCTTATTGTTGATGGAGTGGATGGATTTGGTCCGTCCCTTGATATCGAACGTGAAGCCCGCCTCGGTCAGTTTTTGTTTGATCGGGGCGATGAACTCGGCGATGTAGGCGTCGCGCGAACGCTTGGTCTCGTTTAGTTTCCGCTTGATGAAATCGTATTGCTTTCGGTCCGTGTATTTGAGGGACAAATCCTCCAGCTCGCTTTTTATCGTATACAAGCCTAACCGATGGGCGAGTGGTGCGTAGAGGTAAGAAGCCTCGGTAGCCAAGCGGATACGGTCGTCTTCTCGTAGTTGTTTGCCCATGCGCATCAGGCAAAGACGGTCCGCTATCATGACGAGAATCACGCGCGCGTCTTCGGCGAACGAGAACAATAGGTGATGGAAATTCTCCGAGTTCACGGCCGTGCTCCGGGCGTAAAGCGCGGATGTCTTTAGCAAACGGTCTATCATCACTGCGACTTCCTCGCCGAACTCTCGTTCCACCTCTTTCCGTTCGATGGCCTTTTTCCCCACGGGGCGATATAACAGGAAAGCGAGCACGGAGGTACGTTTCAGCCCAATCTCATGCGTGATAATCAACGCCGTGTCGATGTTGCGCAATAAGCCATTGATGCCGTTCTTGTCTCTGCCGTAACAATCCAACGCGACGACCCGTTTCATCAATTCTTTCATTTTTTGGAGATCCTCTTTCTCAAGGAAAGAATAAAGGTCATGCAACAAGAGCCTGTATTTCGAGAAGAAAATCTTTTTTTCTTCCGGAGTAAAGAATTCAATCGTGTTCATCTCCATTATGCCATTTTTTATTGTCCGGTGGGGGACAAATCGTAAAACATGCTGTAAAAATACTTTTTTATCGCGGAAACTTGATGTTGTTTAACGGTTATTTTATACATTTGCGATATGGCATGGCGGTTGACGGCGTCTGCCACAGGTGTCGGATTATTCATATAATAAATAATGTACTATGTTAAACGCGAACGATTTAGAGCAGCTGAAAGCCAAAGGAATCAGCGAAAAACAGATTGAGGAGCAACTCGCTTGCTTCGTGAAAGGTTTCCCTTATTTAGAGATAGCGGCTTCCGCGTCGGTTGAGAAAGGCATCATGGTGGTGTCGAAAGAGGAGCAGGCTTCCTATATGGCGGCGTGGGACGCTTACTTGGCCCGCGATAAGAAAATCTTGAAATTCGTGCCCGCCTCGGGTGCGGCCAGCCGGATGTTCAAGAACTTGTACGAGTTCCTTTCCGCGGATTACGACGTGCCGACCAACGCTTTCGAGAAGAAATTCTTCGACGAGATAGAGAAATTCGCCTTTTACGAGGCGTTGAACGAGGCGTGCGTCAAGAATACGGCCAAGGACATTCCAGCGTTGAAGGCTTTGGGGCAATACAAGGAAATCGTTTCCAATTTGCTTGAGCCGAAAGGCTTGAATTACGGGCAGTTGCCGAAGGGGTTGCTGCTTTTCCATAAATATCCCTCCGGCCCGCGTACGGCGATGGAGGAACATTTGGCGGAAGGTGCCATGTACGCCAAGAATAACGTAGGCGACGTGAACATCCACTTCACGGTTTCCCCGGAGCATAAGGCACTGTTCGAGCGCTTGGTGGCGGAGAAGTCGGGCGAGTACGAGGAGAAGTTCTCCGTGCGGTATGACATCTCTTTCAGCGTCCAGAAACCGAGCACGGATACGATCGCGGCGGCGATGGACAATACGCCTTTCCGGGATAAGAACGGTAAGTTGCTGTTCCGTCCGGGAGGCCACGGGGCTTTGATAGAGAACCTGAACGACATGGACGCCGACGTGATTTTCATCAAGAATATCGACAACGTGGTGCCGGACAGCTTCAAATGCTCTACGGTGATTTATAAGAAAGTGCTGGCGGGTGTCTTGGTGACGTTACAGGAGAAGATTTTCAAGTATCTGGAGCTGATTGAGTCCGGAAAATATACGCACGCCGAGGTGGAGGAGATGATTCACTTCTTGCAGGACGATTTGTGCGTGCGCAACCCGGATACGAAGCTGCTGGAGGACGCCGAGCTGATTCTTTATATCAAGAGCAAGCTGCTCCGTCCGTTACGCGTGTGTGGTATGGTGAAGAACGTGGGCGAGCCGGGCGGCGGTCCGTTCCTCGCTGTGAACCCGGACGGGACGATCTCGTTGCAAGTGCTGGAAAGCTCGCAAATCGACATGAGCGACTCGGCGAAGAAGGCGATGTTCGAGAAAGGAACGCATTTCAACCCCGTGGATTTGGTTTGCGCCGTGAAGAACCACAAGGGCGAGAAGTATAACCTGCCCGATTACGTGGACAAGAACACGGGATTCATCTCGCGCAAGAGCAAGGACGGCCGCGAGCTGAAGGCTTTGGAGTTGCCGGGCTTGTGGAACGGTGCGATGAGCGATTGGAACACGGTGTTCGTCGAGGTGCCCATCGAGACGTTCAATCCCGTCAAGACGGTGAACGACCTGCTGCGTCCGGAGCATCAATAAGAGACATTCGTTTTATTTCAAGGCGGCTTTTCCTTCGGGAGAAGCCGCCTTTTTGGTTCGTGGAAAAGCTTCCAGGGGTGGAAAAACGTTTTTGGGTTCCGGAAAACGGACTTCTCGGGCGAGAAAAGCGTTTTTTGGTTCCGGAAAATGGACTTCTCGGGCGAGAAAAGCGTTTTTGGATTCTGGAACGGGGATTTCTCGGGCGAGAAGAGGTTTCGCCTCGTTTAAACGAGGCGGAACAGCGGCCGCAACTCGACGAAGTGGGAGAGGATGGCGTCGGCCGTCTCGTCGCCCTTGTAATCGCTCCAGCCTACGCTCTTCAGCCAGATGGTTTGGCAGCCGATACGTGTGGCGGGGAGGATGTCCTTGTCGTACGAGTCGCCCACCACGACGGTCTCCTCCGGTTTCAGCCCCAGCCGGTCCGCGCCCATTCGGAAAATCGCGGGGTCGGGCTTGCGGACGCCGACTACCGCCGATTCCACGATGGAGCTGAAGATGCCGTCCAGCCCGAAGTCTTTCAGCACGCTCCCGATGTTACCGTAGAAGTTCGATACCAAGACCAGCGGATAACGTTCCTTGAGCTCCGCCAGGATGGGGCGGGCGTCGCCGATGGCTCTCCGGGCGTAGGCGTAGCACCAGCCGGCTATCTCTTCCGGCCATTCCTTCCGGAACGTGTCTTCTTGGAGGAAATCGTTGTCAATGAGCCATCGGATTTGCAGCTCGCTCTTGAGACGAAGCATGTCGAGGAACGTATGGTGGGGCCGTACGATGGGGTTTTTCCCCAGCGTGCGTTCGCCATACACGTAAGCGTTGCGGAAGATGGCTTTGGATACGGGCACGCCGCACGCCTCGTAAGCCATCCAGATGACCTCCGCCCAATGCGTACCGTCGCTATCGATGGTCCCGCCGTAATCGAACAAGAGTCCTTTTATTTTACCTAAGTCAAGCATATTTATGGAAATGTGAGAAAAATGTCAGAGCCGTTCACTGAATTCCGCGCAGATGCGCTCGTGCCTGCGGACCATATAAAGCAGCATCAGGTTCAGCACGGTTATCTCGAACAGGAAATAAACCCACGGCATATCGATGAAAAGGCTGGTGAACAAGACGATGACACGCGTGTTGAACGACAGCATGTTCGTGTATTTCATCAAGGGCAGGCTTTTCGCCCGGAAAGCGGTACGGAACCACTCCGGAGCCTGTCCGTCGTATTTCCGCCGGATGATGTCCATCATGCGCTGGAACTTGGGGGTCCAAGTCTCTTGCCCCACCGTATAATTGATGTAGAAGGCCTCGAACAGCTTGTAGATGAAACCGCGCCTCCAGCTCATCTTCTTGAAGTTCTCTTTCAATAGGGGGGAGTAGGACAGCTCGCTGCCCGATTTCCCTTTCAGGAACAGCAGGTGGATGTTGCGGTAATAATCGGCCATCGCCGCTTGCTTGCCGTGGAAGAATCCGGTGGTGGCGGCCAGCACCCAAATCCATACGCCCCACTCCGGCGTGAGGCGCAGGCAGATAGCCGCGTAGATGGAGATGAACCAGAGGTCGCCGGCGGTCCCGTCCAAGATTCGGCCCATCGCGCTTTTCTTGCCGGTCATGCGGGCCAATTGCCCGTCCGCGCTATCGTACGAGTTCGCCCATATCAACAGCAGCATGCCGATTACGTTGACCCAAAGGTCGTGGAAGTAGAAGCAAACGCCCGCCGCCATCCCGATAAAGATGCTGGCGATGGTGACGCTGTTCGGTGAAACGCCCAGCTTGTCGAACAGCAACGCCCATTTGTATCCGATAGGCCGGTAGAAATGGATGTCGATGAACTCTTCCGTATCCAAGGACTTTAAAGTCGATACCAAGTTGGGAGTAGATTTTGTCTCGCTCATAGATGAAATGTTAATGGCGTGTTTAGCTCTGTTTCCGTGCGAGGTCCCATATCCGGCGCGCGATGTGGATGGCGGCCTCGTCGCGGCAAGGCGCGAAGCTGGGCCAGTCGTTGAAGTCGATAAGCCGGATGACGCCTTCCTCCGACACGATGCAGTCGCCGCCGTAGATTTGCACGTTCAATACGGCGGCGGCCTTGTCGCAAAGCTCGCGAAGCCCCTTCAGGTCGAAAGGGATTCCCTTCGCCGTCCCGTTTATCGCTTCCAGCCCGAATTTGCTATGGTGCATGTTGGAGGGGTAAAACCAATAGAAGAAGTCGGTACCGGCCACGCCGTAGAACTTCACCAAATCGCCCACCAGATGCTCGTTTATCACGGCGGATGGGATGTCGCGTATGGCGTACTCTTTCAAGATGCTCTTGGCCTCCTCTGGATTCCTCACGTAAGTGACGTCTTCCCGGTGGATCGCGTGAAAATCGCCCCGCTTAATCCAGCAATTGTAGAACCCCGCTTTCTCAAGCGCCTCCGTTGGGTCCTCGTCCGTCCGGAGTATCAGGCTCTTGGGATGCGATATATGGTTGGACAGCAGGAGGCGTGTCATTTTCTCCCGCGTGCAGTTCTCAATGCCGTAGCCCGAGTTCACTACGAGGTATCCGTTGTCCTCCAGTTGTTGTAATTTGTGGATGGATTTCCAGTCTCTCACCATATTGAAGATGGCTCTCTCGTTCGGCTCCCGCAGCAACAGGTCCGACTCGATGTATTCGTTCACCACGCATCCCAATTTCCGCAAATGTTCCGCGGTCAAAGAGAAGATGGCCGCGTCGTTCCCGATATGGTTAGGCGAGAATTGATTCCCTCTTCGAATACCCGCTAATGTCAAATCGCTCATTTCTAATCGTATGCTTTATGATTTTAAAAATGATTCCGCTTTCTCTATGTCCTCCGCGTGATCCACGTCGATAATCTTGCTGAAAGGATAGGCCTTGAGCCGCAGCCCCTCGGCTATGAGTTGCCGCTGGTAGTTGCGCATCCTCGACATTCCCTGCGAGATCGCGTCGTTCAATACGCCCAAGGCGGGACGTCTCAAGCAATATATACCTCCCGATATATATCGGCAATTCCGGCCCTCTTCCGGCTTGTCCAAGAAATTCCGGATATGCAGCTCCTCATCCGTTTCCACGTATAGGGGCTTCTCGTCGTCGATGAAATCGGTGACGGCCATCAGCCCGTCCAGCCGCCCTTCGCGGAGGAAGGTCTGGATATAGTTCCCGAACTCGTCTTCCTTGAATATCGTATCTACGGTCGTCAGGCAAATCTTGTCACCGTCCAAGTAATGGCTTAGTTCATAGAAACTATGCATGGAACTTGGCGTGGACTTCACCAATAGATAAAAAGGAACCGGAAGCCGCAGCGCCTTGAGATATGCTTGTACCTCGGTCATCTCCTCATTCACGATAATGCTGATAGAAGTCGCGTTATTCTTTAAGAAAACGTCTATTAGCCGGTCTATCAGCGTTACGCCGTTCAGCCTGACCAAAGGCTTGGGCCATTTAACTCCTTCTTGCGCCAGCCGAGAACCCTCGCCGGCGGCAATGATCGCGTAATCCATAATCTTTGTCTGTCTATCTGTTAGCCTGCTGGACGTGTCCGGCGGGCTTATTCACCACTTGTCCATTTTCAGCTTAAAAAATGATTGCGCGAATTTAGTGGATTTTTGTCATATTCGTAAGCCTCATCGTGGATATAATTCGTCGGAATGTCTATAAAAGGTGACTATTTTGACATGGACGCCGGTAGGAACCGGGCTTGGCGAAGCGGTCCGTAGGCTCGAAAAGTCCGTGAGGTGCCTATGAAAACTTTGCGGGGCGGTGAGGAAAAAGTGGATATACCACGGAGAAAAGTCTATCTTTAGGTTGAAGATATCCATCTTTAGCCTAAAGATATGTATCTTCAGCTTAAAGATATGTATCTTTAGCCTAAAGATAGAGATTTCTTGCCGTGCCGTGAGCTTTTCCCCCGCCGTGTATGTATCTTTTTCTCGGCTCCGTTCGCTTTTTATATGCCGTACTTGCGTTATTTTAATTATGTTCGCGGGAAATTTCCAGGATAAGATGATGAAAAGTAGAATCGTCAGGCGTCGCGCCATGTTTTTAGGTCTGTTGGTGATGGGGATGTTTTTGTCTTTCTCCCGGGCTCAAATCTCCGATTACCTTTATGAGACGGATTATCATATCGACCCGGAGAAGAAGAGGGAGTTGTCCGTGGAGCTGGATAACATCAGTTTCTTCAAGGATAACGAATATACGGGGAAATTCACCAAAGGTTATTCCTTGCCGGGGCTTTGGTTGCAACCTAAGCTGGTTTATTATCCGTTGGGCAATATCAAGCTGGAGGCGGGAATCCATGCGCTGATTTATCATGGCGCGAACAAATATCCGAGCGTGGCTTATCAGGACATCGCCGAATGGAGGGGAAACCAGTACCAAAAAGGTGTGCATGTCCTGCCTTATTTCCGCGCCCAGATGGCTCTCTCGGAGCATGTGAATATCGTCTTGGGCGATATTTACGGGGCCGCCAACCATCGTTTGATAGGACCTCTTTATAATCCGGAGCTGAACCTGACTTGCGACCCCGAAATGGGTTTACAGGTGTTGTACGACTCGAAGGTCTTGGATGTCGACGTGTGGGTGAATTGGCAAAGCTTCATCTTCCGGGACGACACGCATCAAGAGGCGTTTACGGTCGGTCTTTCCTCGCGGATAAAGTATAACGAGCCCTCTTCGAGGTTTCATTTTTATACTCCGCTTCAAGGTGTGATTCAGCATCGGGGTGGCGAGATAGACACGATTTATCAGGGTTCCGTGCAGACTTTGATGAATGGGGCGATTGGGGTCGGTGGCGTGTGGAACACTGGCCATCCGGTTTTCAAGCGGGTGAACGTGGAGGTGGACGCGGCGGGTTATTGCCAGCAGGCGGGAGCGATATTGCCTTTTGACGGCGGTTACGGGCTCTATGCCCGCGCCTCGGCGGATATTCACGATTTTCGGGTAAAGGCCTCTTATTGGCGTTGCGAGGATTTTGTCTCCCTTTTCGGGAACCCGTTCTATGGAGCGGTCTCCACGGTGGATGAAGGGACCGTGTTCGACCGTCCGCGGATGGTTTATTTCGGCGTGGAGTATTCCAAGCGTTTTGCGAAAGGCTTTTCCATTGGCGTGGAGTTGGATTTGTTCCAGCCGCTTTCCGTCGAGACGTTAGATGCCTCGGGAAAACGCTCGTCCGCGAAAAGCTCCACCAGCTTCTCCGCGGGAGTTTATATGCGTGTCAATCCCTCTTTCTTGCTAAAGCGGTTCTGAAATCGTGTGCCTCGCTTATTCCACGAATAAGACCAGTCCTTTCAGATATTCGCCTTCCGGATGATAGATGTTGATTGGATGGTCGGCCGGTTGGGTCAGTTGATGCAAAATCCGCACGCTACGTCCGGATTGAGCCGCCGCACTGAACACTGCCAGCCGGAATTGTTCCTTGCTGACCACTTGCGAGCAGGAGAAGGTGAACAGGATTCCTCCGGGCCGGATTTTCTCGAATGCCACGGCGTTTAGTTTCCGGTAGCCTTGGAGGGCGTTGCGCAAGACGTTCTTGTGCTTGGCGAACGCGGGCGGGTCCAAGATAATCAGGTCATAATTCTGCCCCATCTCTTTCAGGAACTTGAAAGCGTCTTCCGCGTAAGCCTCATGCCGTGAATCTCCGGGGAAGTTTAACTCTACGTTTTTGTTGGTTAAAGCGATAGCTCTTGCCGAACTGTCCACGGAATGGACGAGCTTGGCTCCGCCCCGCATGGCGTAGAAAGAGAAGCCTCCCGTATAGCAAAACATATTCAACACGGAGCGGTCTTTCGCGTAACGTTCCAATAGGGAGCGGTTTTCCCGTTGGTCGACGAAGAATCCCGTTTTTTGTCCTTTCAGCCAATCCACGTAAAAACTTAAACCATTTTCGGTGGCGATGTCCTCCGCATTCCCGCCATATAAATAGCCGGATTCGTTCTCTAAATTGGCCTTGTAGGGCAAGGTGGTCTCTGATTTGTAATAAATGTTCCGTAAAGATTCCCCAAGAATGGTTTTCAAAGCTTCCGCGATTTGGAAGCGCGAGCGATGCATCCCGACCGAATGGGCTTGTACGACCGCCGTATGAGCGTATATATCGATGACTAATCCGGGTAAATTATCGCCCTCGCCATGTATCAAGCGGTAAGTATTGTTATTCTCGACCTCGGCCAACCGTAGGATTTTCCGGAGCGTGTAAGCGGTCTGGACACGTTCGAGCCAGAAGGATTCATCTATGGCTCTTTGCGAGAAGGAGAGGATGCGTATGGCGATGTTCCCGATTTGATAATGACCTGTCGCCAAGAATTGTTGATCCGCCCCATACACCTCGACCACATCGCCCTCCTCGGGATTTCCTTCTATTGATTGGATAGCGCCTGAGAAAATCCACGGATGGAACCGTAACAACGATTCCTCTTTTTTCGGTTTGAGAAAAACTTTACAATATTCCATTTATGCTTGATTCAATAAGTTATATATTTTCAGACAGGCCCAAGCGTCCAAGGCCGCGTATTTTTTCTGGGGTTCGGTCAGCGTGTCCGCTTCCCAATTCGTCAGTCGTTGTCCTTTGGTGATTCTTTTGCTGAAAAGAATCGCGTATATCTTTTGCAAGCTGGCCTCTTCGATGCCGAATTGGTTGACGTATTTTTGCAGGTCAAGGAAGTTCGATAGCTCCACGTCCGCCCGCTTACGAATCGCCCCGAAATCATCCCGCAAGGATAAGCCTACTTTCAAGTTTGAGTCGCTTTTTAAGAAATTCTTTAATGATTCCGGGATGCCGATATAATTCAGCCGGAATAAAAAGCAAGTGTCTTCCGTGGAAATCTGCATGAGCGAAATAATGTAATGTTGCCCTTTCTTGAAACTGGGACGCGTTTCCGTATCGAATCCCACGACAGGAAAAATCGATAAGTAATCGACAGCTTTATCCGCTTCTTCCTTGGTCCGAATCGTGATTATATGCCCTTTGAACTCCTCAACGGAGAGTTTCGCTATTTCCTCCTTCGTTATCGTATGTATATATTGTTGTGTCATCATTCTATCTCATCCTCGTTCTTTCTCAAATCTTCATCACCACTATAGCGTATCGCGTGTAACGCCTTCAATGCGTTCAATAACCGCTGTCCCCAATATTCATGGAAATTGGCTTGGCATGCGGCAATCGCTTCCCGCATGGCGTCTTCATTTCCTTGGCGGAATAGAAAGACGAAGTTCCCGACATCTTGATATATATCGGCCAAGTTCTCGGATATGAATGCGGCGATAGGCGTGTCACTATACCGCATATCCGGGAGAAAAGTCTCCAAATAGGCGTCCCGCTCCCCAAGAAGGTCGGCTATGCCGATACGGACAGATTCATACATCTCTTCGGTGACGGTGAATTCCAATAACGCGTCTTCTTCGGATTCGACGGAAGGTAACAGACTCGCCTTCAGGTAAAGTAAAGGGAGGATTTTAATGATTTTATCCACGAAATCAAAAAGTTCGGCGTTTCTCGCGTTCTCCACGAAATGGCAATACTCCAAAGCCACCGTGACGAATTCAAGCGTGCCGCGCTCGTATATTGGCTTTTTTTCTTCTTTTTCCATCGACCTGTTATTATGAATCGTATCCAAATTGGCGTACAAAAGTACAATAAAATTCTATTATTTCGTGATAAATCAAGGATTTCTCTTTTTGGGCTGAAGTTCGTTTTGTCTATTTTTTATTTCGTTATTTTTGTGAGCTGATTGTAAGTTGAAAAACTGAGTTTAAATCGATATATTTAATAGTGGCAAACTGAATTATGAGTTCATGTGAAAAAAAAGATCATCCACAAGGGATGGACCGCCGTGAGTTCTTGCGTGTGTTCGGTGGGGGCGCGGTAGCTTCTTCCGCCGCCCTTTATGGTTGTGCGTCGGATGACGGCACGGGAAAGTCCGTTGCGTTGGGCGAGGTCCCGACGGATAAGATGACCTATCGTACGCATCCTACGAATGGCGACAGGGTCTCGTTATTGGGATACGGTTGTATGCGTTGGCCATTGAGGAAAGGAGCGGACGGCAAAGATGAGATTGACCAAGAGACGGTAAACAGATTGGTGGATTACGCGATAGAGCATGGCGTGAATTATTTCGATACGTCTCCTGTCTATGTACAGGGAATGTCGGAGAAGGCGACCGGTATCGCGTTGGCCCGTCACGACAGGAAGTCTTATTATCTGGCTACCAAGTTATCGAACTTCCAAAATTATACGCGAGAGAACTCGTTGGCGATGTACCGCCAGTCGTTCCGGGATTTGCGGACGGATTATCTGGATTACTATTTGCTTCATTCCATCGGAGGAGGAAGTGGCATCCAGCTTTTCAACGAGCGTTATGTCGATAACGGGATGTTGGACTTCTTGGTCAAGGAGCGGGAGGCTGGGCGTATCCGGAATCTCGGCTGGTCTTTTCATGGTGACGTGAAGGTGTTCGATTACGTGTTGGACATGGGCGTGAAATGGGACTTCGTGCAAATCCAGTTGAATTATTTGGACTGGAAACACGCTTCCGGACGGAACGTGAACGCGGAATACCTGTACGGTGCTTTGGCGAAGCGGAACATTCCTGCGGTGATTATGGAACCTCTGCTGGGCGGACGGTTGTCCAACGTGCCAGACCATATTATGGCCCGTTTGAAACAACAACGGCCTCAAGATAGCGTGGCATCGTGGGCTTTCCGGTTCGCGGGCTCTCCGGAGGGCGTGTTGACCGTGCTGAGCGGCATGACCTATATGGAACATTTGCAAGACAATATCCGGACTTATTCGCCGCTTGTTCCCGTGACGGAAGAGGAGAAGGCGTTTTTGGAGGAGACGGCCCAATTGATGATGAAATATCCGACGATTCCTTGCAACGATTGTAAGTATTGTATGCCTTGCCCGTACGCTTTGGACATCCCGGGTATTCTCTTACATTATAATAAATGCGTGAATGAGGGGAACGTGCCAAAGGATGACAGGGATGAGAATTACGCGAGGGCGCGTCGGGCCTTCTTGGTCGGCTATGACCGAAGCGTGCCTAAATTGCGTCAGGCCGACCATTGTACGGGGTGTGAGCAATGTAATCCGCATTGTCCGCAAGGTATCGATATTCCCAAGGAGATGCGACGAATTGACCAATTCGTGGAAGAGTTGAGAAAGAATGGTTGACTTTTAAAATAATCAGGAAAGATGTTACGAAAGATAAGAATATGCGCCGCCATTGTTTGCTTCGTGTTGATTACGTTGTTGTTCCTCGATTTCACGGGGACGGTTCACGCTTGGTTCGGATGGCTGGCGAAGATACAGTTTTGGCCTGCGGTATTGGCCTTGAACGTCGGGGTCGTGATGGGATTGATTGTCCTGACATTGTTGCTGGGACGCGTTTATTGTTCCGTGATTTGTCCTTTGGGCGTGTTGCAGGACATCGTCTCTTGGTTCGCCGGAAAACGGAAGAAACGCCGTTTCTCCTATTCGCCGGCGTTAAAATGGGTACGTTATGGCGTATTGGTCGTTTTCGTGGCGGCTTGTGTCGCGGGAGTCGGTTCGTTGGTCGCTTTAATCTCGCCTTATAGCGCGTACGGGCGCATCGCCTCGAATCTTTTCGCTCCGATTTATCAAGAGGGAAACAATCTCTTGGGTTATATAGCGGAGCGGATGGACAGTTATGCGTTCTATTCGGTGGACGTGTGGGTGAAAAGCGTGAGTACGCTGGTTATCGCTCTGCTTACCTTCATCGTAATCGCTGTATTGGCGTGGCGAAACGGACGGACTTATTGCAATACGATTTGTCCGGTCGGAACGATATTGGGTTTCTTCTCCAAGTTCTCTTGGTTGAGGCCCCAAATCGATACGGACAAGTGTAACGGATGCGGACTGTGCGCCCGCGAGTGTAAGGCCTCTTGTATCGACTCGAAGACGCATACGATTGATTACAACCGTTGCGTGGCCTGCATGGATTGTTTGGATAATTGCCGCCAAGGGGCGATTTCTTATACGAGAAGACGGCCCGCTCCGGCGGGAAATCCTTCCGGGGAAGGGAAGAAAGAAGTTAAGGACGCTTCCCGCCGCAGGGCCTTGTCCGCCACGGCTTTGGTTGCCGTCTCATCCGTATTGAACGCCCAGCAGAAGAAGACGTTGGAGGAGTTCGTGGAGATGAAAAAAGATGGAGGCTTCGCCCCGTTATTGGAGCGGAAGGAGCCGGGGCGTTTGACTCCGTTGGTACTGCCGGGCGCGTTGAGTGTGCGGAATTTGGCTCAACATTGCACGGGATGCCAGCTTTGTGTCTCGGTGTGCGAGAACCACGTGCTGCGTCCGTCCGGCGACTTGATGACGCTGATGCAGCCCGAGATGGCGTTCGACCGAGGCTATTGCCGTCCGGAATGCGTGAAATGCTCGGAGGTCTGCCCCACGGGAGCCATCAAGCCTATCACGGTGGAGGATAAATCCGCCATTCAGATAGGCCATGCCGTTTGGGTGAAAGACCGTTGTATCGTGAATACGGATGGCGTGGAGTGCGGGAATTGCGAGCGGCATTGCCCGACCAAGTCTATCCGGATGGTGCCCAGCGACCCGTCCGACCCGAAATCGCTGAAGATTCCGGTGATAAACGTGGAGACTTGCATCGGCTGCGGCGAGTGCGAGTATCTTTGTCCCTCCAGGCCGCGTAGCGCGATTTACGTGGAAGGGCATGAGATGCACCGGACGATATAATAGAATTACGAATTACGAGTTACGAATTACGGCTTGAGTGTCCGGTAGTGTCGGACGCGATAGTTGTCGAAAAAGGCTTATTCCTGACAAATTGAAGGGAATAAGCCTTTTTCGTTGACACGCTCTTTTTAGGGAAATCGCTCCTCTTTAAAAATCTGGTCGCTTTGACGGGTGGAAATAATATCTTCGAAGGAAAATATAATTAACGTGAGTTCGATATAAGAGAAAAGGAAAAAGTGGGGACAAAAAACTTCGAACCCTCTATGAAAAAGTTCGCCACATACTTGGCATTTCTCTATCTTTAGCCTAAAGATACATATCGTAAGCCTAAAGATACGTATCTTTAACCTAAAGATAGATATCTTCAGCTTAAAGATAGACTTTTCTCCATGGTGTTCCCGATTTTTTCCGCCGGCTCTTCAAGTTTTCTTCCCAGCTATCAAATATTTTTCTGGCGAAAAAGATTGGAGAGCGGATGATGAATTACTTGAAAAGCTGACCGGAAACCGCTTGGTAAGCAGAGCTGAAACTACTTAGTAAGCAGTACTCCCCTCTACTTACTAAGCAGACACCCCCCTCTGCTTACTAAGCAGACGAACATCTACTTAGTAAGTAGTTTTCGGACAACTTATCGAGGTGTTTTCTTTTTTCTTTCATAAGAAATACATACTTTTGCGATTGTATTATAAGAGACAACGTAGAAGCGTTTCGATATTATCTTGCTTTGGAATCTCGACAGTTTCAATACTCCAAGATAATAGAGTAATGGTTTCCTGCGCATGTGATTGTTATATATTTCTGCCTTGTGTGAAAGGCGGACTATATACATACTAAAGCGCAGGACCATTGTCTTATCATTGGAGTATGGGCAGTCGAGAGCCTCAAAGCAGTGATAGACGATGGTCCTTGCGCTTTTTTGTGTTTGATAGCGTCGTGTGATGAGCGAGGATCATAGTGAGAGTAGGCAATCTTAAAATGTCATAGATATGTGTGGAAAGACTAATTTGGACAGAGCGATTGAAGCCTATCAGTTTCAGGTCAATCGTTATCACACGTGGATGAATTACTATTCATTGTTTCACGGTGCGTTGTTGGTGGCATTCTACAGTCTGCTGGAGAAGTATCGCGAAGTCGGAAGTAGTATATGCCAGTGGTTCCCCTTTCTTATTGCCATGCTTGGGTTTATCATCGGTATTTGTTGGTGCTATACGGTGATAGGGAATAAGACATGGATTAATAATTGGTTGTTTGTGGTGAGGAAGATGGAAGGTGACGATGGAATTTATAACCTGATATCTCCCAATTGTTGTAAAAGTGGCTTCATTTCTACACAGAAGGTGATGCTGTTGTTTACGATTTGTGTTACGGTAGCTTGGGGTGTGGTTGCTTGCTTTTGTTACCCGTGTGTTGAAAAGTGCAAGATTATCTGTATAGTTGTGGCTCTAACTGTGGTCGCTATTCTATTGGGTATAATAAAGAATCCATTGATTCATTCGAATACAAAAGGTATGAAAAACAATTAATTAATAATTCCAAAAAAGTAAATAGTATGAAGAAGACAATTATTTGTGCGTTATTGTTATTTGTAGTGACAGTGGTGTGGTCGCAAAAATATGATTTTAAGGTAGACAGTCTTTGTTACAGTATTCTTTCTGTGTCAGAACGGACAGTTGAAGTGGCTCGTGAGAAAAAAGATAATGGTAGAGTTGAAAAAGTAGGTGATATTGTTATTCCTGAAACGGTTCAATTTAATGGGAAAACCTTTACCGTTACTGCAATAGGTTCTTATGCATTTGGAAGGCAAGATATTAATTCGATAAGCATACCAAAGACAGTAAAGAAAATAAAAAGGATTGCTTTTAAAGAAACAAAAATAGCTGGTACATTTAGGATACCTAAAACGGTAGAAGGCATGATTTCGTTTCCTGATGCGGAGAGTCTTATTATAGAGGAAAGCGATAAGCCTTTACGTATTTATATTAAGGATAGAGAAGATGATGTTTCTTATGATCATTGGGGATCAGATGAAGAAAATAGTTCCAAAAACATATATATTGGACGAACTTTAGAAAGAGAGAATGGTAGTAATGTGGGAATCTATGTAGGAGCAGCGACAGAAACACTGACATTTGGGAAACTTGTGTCGGCGAAGTGCGTTGCTGCCAATATTGCGTGGTGTATAAATTTCAAAAAAGGAGGAGTATTTGAACGTAAAGATGCTGTCCCTATCACTGTGAAGTTAGAACATGAAGCGCCTCCTGTGTTAAAAGGTGAGTTTGAAACCAATGTATATTTAAACGTGAAGCTGCTTGTTCCTGCGGTCTCATTAAGTAAATACCAATCTGCTCCGATATGGAAAGACTTTTTCAATATCGAAGGATATTAAGAGTTTATCCAAATTCTATTCAGTAAATAAAGATTTGTTAGTATATCAGCTCCGCCGAAATCGAACGTGAACTCGTGGTTTCGGTGGAGCTTTTCGTGTCGAAAGGAGCGTGATCATGTAAGAATTTTATTTTTGCGGTGTCTCATTTTTCGGGCGTACGCGCTTTTTTTCCGAAAAAGTAGATTAACTTTGTGACGGAAGAACGCGATTAATAAAACTCAAATAATATGTTAACTCAAATCATAAACGGAAAGATACTGACTCCGCAAGGCTGGCTGAAGGACGGCTCTGTATTGATTAGCGATAGTAAGATATTGGAAGTGACGAACTGCGACTTGGCGGTAGTGGGTGCTACGTTGGTGGACGCCAAGGGAATGTACATCATCCCCGGTGGTGTGGAGATTCACGCGCATGGTGGTGGCGGATGCGATTTCATGGAAGGCACCGAGGAGGCGTTCCGCGCGGCGGTGGCGGCTCACATGAGGTATGGTACGACTAGCATTTTCCCCACTTTGTCTTCCTCCACGATTCCGATGATTCGCGCGGCGGCGGCCACCACGGAGAAGCTGATGGCGGAGAAGGATAGCCCCGTGCTCGGGCTTCACTTGGAGGGGCATTATTTCAACTTGAAGATGGCGGGCGGACAAATTCCGGAGAACATCAAGAACCCGGACCCGGAGGAATATATCCCACTGTTGGAGGAGACTCATTGCATCAAGCGTTGGGACGCGGCTCCGGAGTTGCCGGGAGCGATGCAGTTCGGCAAGTATATCACCTCGAAAGGGGTGCTGGCGGCCGTGGGACATACGCAGGCGGAGTTCGAGGACATCCGGACCGCTTACGAGGCGGGCTATACGCACGCCACGCATTTCTATAACGCCATGCCCGGTTTCCATAAGCGGCGCGAGTATAAATATGAGGGAACGGTAGAGAGCATCTATTTACTGGACGACATGACCGTCGAGGTCGTGGCGGACGGCATTCACGTGCCACCGACCATC
>CASEGC010000129.1 GCA_949287365.1 uncultured Parabacteroides sp. | reverse complement strand
GCTACGATTTTCTTGGGCCTGTCGGTCGGGGCGACGATGACCGCCGAGGCGTTCTTGAACTGGACAACGATTGGCATCGTGGTCGGTGGTTTCCTGGCTTTCGCCTTGTCGATTGCCGGCGGTATCCTGTTCGTGAAGGTGGTGAACCTTTTCTCGAAGAAGAAGATCAATCCGCTGATTGGCGCGACCGGCTTGAGCGCCGTGCCGATGGCATCGCGTGTGGCCAACGAGATCGCGTTGAAATACGATTCCAAGAACCACGTCCTGCAATATTGCATGGCGAGCAACATCTCCGGCGTGATCGGTTCTGCCGTGGCGGCCGGTGTATTAATCTCGTTCTTGGGATAAGAAATAGGCATTACATTTTCACAAACGAACACCCTTACCTTTGTCGAATAATTGATTTCGGGAAAGGTAAGGGCTAATCAATAAAAAACATCATGAACGAATTCAAATCTCTATGTTATCTCCTTGCGATTACATTAGCATGCGTTTCGATAACCTCTTGCGAACAAGATACACGAATGGCACAAGATAAAGTTCCAATAGCCAAACACGTCATCTTCATCGGCTTGGATGGTTGGGGTTCTTACAGTATCTCCAAAGCGAATATACCCACAATAAAACAGTTAATGGCTGAAGGTTCCTATACACTGGAGAAACGTACGGTGTTACCCTCCTCCAGCGCGGTCAATTGGGCAAGCATGTTTATGGGAGCGGGTCCTGAATTACACGGATATACACAATGGGGCTCGCAGACACCGGAATTACCTTCACGGGAAGTGAACCAACACGGAATTTTTCCTACCATTTTCCAACTCCTACACGACGCACGACCTAAAGCGGAAATCGGTTGTCTATATGATTGGGACGGCATTAAATACCTGATAGACACACTTGCGGTAAATTACCACGCCCAGTCGCCGGATTACAACAAATTTCCGGAAGGACTTCGTGACATGACCATAAAATATATCAAGGAAAAGAAACCGCACTTACTCGCCGTTTGCTTTGATAATCCAGACCACGTAGGGCACGAACACGGACATGACACGCCAGAATACTACGCTAAACTTTCTGAATTAGACGAATATATCGCACAGATTCTTCAAGCAGTCAAGGAAGCGGGGATTTGGGATGAAACCATTTTCATCATCACCTCTGACCATGGAGGTATCGGTAAAGGACATGGAGGTATCACGATGCGGGAGATGCAAACGCCTTTCATCATCCAAGGAAAAGGAATCAAAAAGGGATTGGAATTCCATGAAAGCATGATGCAATACGACGTAGCGTCTACCATCGCCCATATCTTCGCCCTAAAACAGCCACAAGTATGGATTGGACGCCCCATGATACAAGTTTTCGAATAAAAACATATTTTTTCGAGAAATAATTCCCCGCAAACGCTGAATATCCCAAAATATTTAGTTTAATTTGTGATTCGATATTAAGGATGCTTTTATCCTTTTCTTAAAAAGCGATTGTATATGAAGGACACTCTTGAGACCAACTTACCGGAGGAGACTGGGAAATTGGAAGAAACTAAAGCTCCGGTCGAAATACCGGAAACATCTGCCGCCGCGGACACCGAATCCAAGGAAGCGGAAGAGGTAGCCACGACCGTGGCCGCAAGTAAATTAACCAAAGAAGAAATTCTCTCTAAGTTGACCGAGCTTGTAGAGACTCCGGTAGAGACCTCGCGCGGAGAAGTTGAAGCCTTGAAACAGGCTTATTATAAAATCCGTCGTAACGAGGTGGAAGAACAAAAAAAGGAGTTTATCGCTGGCGGTGGTGAAGAAAAGGATTTTACGATACCCGCCGATGAAACTGAAAATAAGCTTAAAGAATTGCTCTCTACCTATAAAGAGAAAAAAGCGGTTCTGATGGCGGAAGAAGAACGTGTCAAAGCGGAGAACTACGCATTGAAACTTCAATTGATAGATCGGCTGAAAGCGCTTTGCGAAAGCCAGGACGATTTTAACAAATTATATAATTCTTTCAAGGAAATCCAACAAAAATGGAAAGAGATCAAAGAAATTCCTCAAGAACACGCGAATGAGCTTTGGAAGAATTATCAAACATATAGCGAGAAGTTTTACGATATCATCAAGATAAACAACCAATTCCGTGATTACGACTTCAAGAAGAATCTTGAATTAAAAACGGCGTTGTGCGAAACTGTCGAGAAACTGAAGAACGAACCTGATGTCATCTCCGCTTTCCACCAACTTCAAAAATTGCATCAACAATGGCGAGAGATCGGTCCGGTGGCCAAAGACTTACGTGAAAGCTTATGGGCTCGCTTTAAAGCGGCATCAACCGTAATTAACAAACGTCATCAAGAACATTTCGAGAAGCTGAAAGCGAAGGAGCAAGAAAATTTAGAAGCGAAAACAGCGATATGCGAACAACTTGAGGCAATTGAATTTTCAACGTTGAAAACTTTCAAGGATTGGGATGAAAAGAACAAAGAGGTAATTGGCTTACAAGAAAAATGGAAAACCATTGGATTCGCTCCTAAAAAACACAACGTGAAAATATTTGAACGTTTCCGTGCCGCTTGCGATGTCTACTTCGAGAAAAAAAGCGAGTTCTACAAGGCGATTAAAGGCGAGATGGAAAAAAACTTGGAAGCCAAACGCACTTTGTGCGAAAAAGCTGAAGCCTTGAAAGACAGTACGGACTGGAAAGAGACTACCGACAAAATGATCGCTCTCCAAAAAGAATGGAAAACTATTGGGCCCGTCGCTCGAAAATATTCTGAAAGCGTATGGAAGCGTTTTATCTCCGCTTGTGATTATTTCTTCGAGCAAAAAAACAAAAACGTGGTCTCGCAAAAAAGTATCGAGCAAGCGAATTTGGCGGCAAAACGAGAGTTAATCGCTAAAATCAAAGGATTAGACGAGAACCTAGAGCATGACGAGGCTCTTTCTACATTGAAATCCTACATGATGGAATGGAACAAAATCGGGTTCGTGCCTTTCAAGGAAAAAGATAAAATCTATAAAGAATATCACGAAGCGATAGACGGACAATTCGATCGGCTGAAAGTAGATATTAATGACCGGAAAATGCAGTCATTCCGCAATAATTTGAACGAGATGACCAGCGGAGAAAAAGGAAGAGGCCGTCTGTTTAGCGAACGAGACAAACTAATGCGCATATATGATCGCATGAAAAACGAATTGCAAACGTATGAAAATAATATAGGTTTCTTAAGCGTGTCCTCGAAAGGCGGCGGCGGTTTGCTGAAAGAAATGGAGCGTAAGATCGAGAAATTGAAAGAAGACATGGCTTTAACGATTAAGAAAATCGAAGCCATCGACGAGAACTTAGAATAAATATCTCCTAATTTGCTGACGAGGCCGTCTTTGAAAAAGGCGGCTTCGTCTTTTCTATACCCCATCCTCAAATGCCTCTACTACACTATTTCAATCCCGGACACGAGACGGCTATATTGACAGGAAAACGAAATTATACGCCAACGGCTAACGTCCAAAAGATGCAGATGGATTTAGAGTTTCTTCCGGCTTGGTATGCGGAAAAGGAAGACTTTGTCTACGTAACGGAAAAATCTTCAGCGTTATACACTTTCTTATCGGACTTACCTTTAGGATTGACACCGGCCACTCCCGTCACAGGAAAAGAACTCCAGGCACAGGCGGAACGATTACCGGCACTAAAGGCCTGCCCATGGGGAATCTCTCCACAGAGCCTTAACTTATTCGAACACTTACGAAAACAAACGCACATACGACTGTCCGTCCCCGAATGGGAAGAAAACTATTTCCGTCTTTCTGGAAGGCAAACGGCAGCGGAGTGTCTTAACCTGCTTCAGGCCCGACTTCCCGAATATGCCTTCCCCGAAGCTCCACGATTCTATACAAACGCCAAGGAAATAACAAATGACATAGCGAAACGCCACCCTCCTCTCTTGTTAAAAACACCTTTTTCCTCTTCCGGACGTGGCTTGCTTTGGATAAAAGAGAACATAATTGACAAGCAAGCGCAAAATTGGATCAACGGCGCGCTCCTGAAACAAGGGACGGTCAGCATAGAGCGAGGCTTGAACAAAGTCTTGGATTTCGCTATGGAATTCTACTCCAATGGCAAGGGGCGAATAGAATATGAAGGGTTGTCCGTATTCAAGACAGGAGAACGAGGCGCTTACGACGGGAATCTGCTGGAAGAGCAAACCGCGATGCGCCTCCGCATCACCCGATACGTGGCGGAAAAAGTCTTATTACGGACGAAAGAAGCTCTCCAAAACATACTGGAAAAAATCTACGCTCCTTTCTATAAAGGTTGTATCGGTGTGGATATGCTGATTTATCGCATGCCCAACGGGACATTCGCGCTCCATCCTTGCGTGGAAATCAACATGAGATACACCATGGGAATGGTCGCCTTACGATTGTATCAAAAAAGGATCGCGAGAGGAAGCGCAGGAGAGTTCAGGGTCGTTTATGACAAAAAAGAAGGCGAGGCACTCTCCAGACATCAGCGCTTAAGCGAAGAACATCCTCTCAAAATCCAAGAAGGACATATCCAAAGCGGCTATCTCTCGCTTTGCCCGGTCACTCAAACAACCCGCTATCGGGCTTATCTACTGATAAGATAACACCTCCACATATTGTTTATCGCTTTATTTTCGTACATTCGTTCCCGTGTACGAGACAAGCGAACTCACTAATTTAAAAATAAAACAAAATGAAAAGATTATCATTCTTTGTCGTATTCGCGCTAATCAGCGTGGCGACATTCGCGCAGCAAGCGTTGTGGGGAACCCAAAACATCATCTCTCCGGAGATTCATCCGGACAACACGGTCACGTTCCGTTTCCTCGCGCCCAAAGCGATTCGGGTGCAAGTGATAGGAGACTTCTTGCCTAAACAACAGATAGAGACACCGTTCGGTCCCGGAGAGGCGGACGGGACCGCAGACCTGAAAGAGAGGAAAGAGGGCGTTTGGGAATACACCACGCCGGAACCCCTGCCCTCCGAACTGTATAGTTATTCTTTCATCGTGGATGGCGTGAAAACGACCGACCCCAACAACGTCTACTTGAACCGCGACGTGGCATCCGTCACCAATATCTTCATCATCAAGGGAGGACAAGGAGACCTGTATAGCGTGAACGACGTACCGCACGGAACGCTCGCGCACCGCTGGTACGAGAGCCCCACGCTCGGCATAAACCGACGAATCACCATCTACACGCCCGCCGGATACGAGAACAGCGGGGAAAAATATCCCGTACTCTACCTTCTGCATGGCATGGGTGGCGATGAGGAAGCGTGGATTACGTTAGGACGCACCGTACAAATCATGGATAACCTGATAGCAAGGGGCGAGGCGGAACCGATGATAGTGGTGATGCCTAACGGAAACGTCGACCAAGAAGCCGCGCCGGGCGAGTCCGACCTCGGGCTTGTCAAGCCTAACATGCGGCTACCGCATACCATGGAAGGCAGCATGGAGCAAAGTTTCCCGGACATCGTGAAATTCATCGAAAGCAATTACAGGGTACAGAAAAAGAAAGCGGGACGCGCCATCGCGGGCCTTTCGATGGGAGGCTTCCACTCGTTGCATATCTCCAAGCAATATCCGGACCTGTTCGATTACGTAGGGCTTTTCTCCGCGGCCATCTGGCCCGACAAAGAGGCGTCATCGCCCATCTATCAGGACATGGAAGGAAAGCTGAAAACCCAATTCGGCAAACACCCGAAACTCTATTGGATAGCCATCGGCAAGACGGATTTCCTCTATAAGGACAACGTAAAGTATCGGCAAACGCTGGACGAGCACGCCTATCCTTATGAATACTATGAGAGTGACGGAGGCCACATTTGGAAAAACTGGCGTATCTATCTCTCCAAATTCGCCCCGATGCTATTTAAATAACGGAAGAGAAAGTCCGAGATACGGGTTAAAAAGTCCGGCGGATAGGCGGGAAAAACCGCGAACACCATAAGGAAAAGTCTATCTTTAAGTTGAAGATATCCATCTTTAGGCTAAAGATACGTATCTTCAACCTAAAGATATATATCTTTAGCCTAAAGATAGAGAAATTCCCGGCATACGGCGAACTTTTCCCGCCGACATAAGGAACTTTTTTCCCTACAACGTATTTCTCAAGATACGGCGGAATATCTCCGGCCGAAGGTCGCGAGCCACCGGAATCCGGTAGTCTCCGATACGCAACATATTCCCCTCCACCGAATCTACCTTATCCACCTGTACGATATAGGATTTGTGCGTCCGCAAGAAAGAGTCCGCGGGCAGCCTCTCCTCAATATGCCGTAAGGAGGAACGCGTCAGGACTGGCTGGGAATCTGAGGTATAAATGCATACATAATTCTCCATCGCTTCCACGAAAAGAATCTCTTTCAAGAATATCTTGACCATTCTCTTATCGTGTTTCACGAAAAAGAAAGATTCCTCGGCCACCGGCTCATTCTCCCTCAACAACCGATAGCGCGCCTTGTTCACGGCTTTCAGGAAACGTGCGAACGATATCGGCTTGAGCAGGTAATCCACCACGTCCAGCTCATAACCCCGCAAGGCGTATCGCTCATAAGCGGTGGTAAGAATCACCTTGGGCGGACGGTCCAGCACCGCAAGAAGATCCAGGCCGGACAAGTAGGGCATCTCGATATCCAAGAACAACAAATCGGGCCGGCATTCTTTCAACAAGGCATTCAACTGGAGAGCGTCCTCGCACTCCCCGGCCAAGGAGAGAAAGTCCACCCGTTCCACATACGACCGCAGCCCCCGCCGGGCCATCGGCTCATCGTCCGTAATCACGCAAGTAATCGTCATAAGCTATCTTTCTTTATCGTCAATCGCGCACGAAACATATCCTTCTCTTTCCATGTCTCGAAATAATGCCCTTTGGGATAGAGCAAGGCGAGCCGGCGGCGCAGGTTCTCCAGCCCGATGCCTTTGTCCCTCTTCCCATCGGCGCTCCGGAACAGATTCTCGCTCTCGCCGGAGAAAGTCGGGAGCGAGTTGGATATAAGGAAATGTACATATCGGTCATCCATATACAAGAGCAACTCTATCCGATACGCCCCGCCGACGAACTTGAAAGCGTTCTCCACCAACGGCAAGTACAGCAAAGGATAAATCCGTGTGTCGCCTACCTCTTCCGTGAAATCGATATCTAACCGTAGCCGCTCGCTCATCCGCATCTTACGCAGCTCGATATAAGTCTTCAGGTAATCAATCTCTTGACGCAAACTCACCTTATGGTCGCTATCATACAATTGATAACGCAACAGCTCGGCGATTTTCTCCAGCGTATGGCGGGGAAGCTCGTTCCGTCCATCAATCTGGAAATAGACCGTATTAAGCAAGTTGAATAGGAAATGAGGATGATATTGCGATTTCAAAAGCCTCAACTCCGTCTGAAGCTGGTCGTTCCGTACTTTCTCCAACTGGATTCGTTGCTCCGCATATTCCTTGTCCAACGTGACCGAACGGAACAAATTATAAATCATGAAACCGAACAACACGCCAATCACATTAACAATGAGCGCGGCATCCATCTCGAACGTCCCGCCACATAAGAAAAAAGAGAAGATAAAGGTGGCGTTCACACAAAGCAGGATGAACAAGAGCGGGACTCCGTAAGCTCGCCATACGAACTTCCATCGGCGCGGTTCCCGTACGGAACGATTACGGTCTATCCAATTCCCGAAACAAAAGAGCAAGAAATAAGAGACCGTGAAAAGCACGCCCAACTCCAACAGGCTATCATGGAACGACTGCGCCCATAAACGTCCGTTTTTCGTATAATCCGTCACCCAGCGAATGCAGGAATAGAGCAAGACGGAAAACGACAACGCATAAAGTCCATTTCGAAGTATCGTTTTCATATACATATGCGTATCGCTTACAAATTTATCCTTTTATCCGTTCCCGCATCTCGCCGATAACGGAAATCTTTCACTTCCAATCCCCAATGGAACCGATAAGAGAAGGAGACTCCCACCTGCGTTTGGCCATTCCGTTCTTTCAAGAATGCCCGTTGAAAGGGTGTAGAAATACAGGAACGCATAAGATCTGTATGGAAAATATCTCGCGCAAAGAGCCGTATCGACCCTTTCCCGTTCCAAAACTCCTTTCGGACGCTCAAGTTCATGGTCCACATCGGATAAATCACGGCTTGCCCTGCCGCCATTTTCCCATGATACATTCCCGTGACCTCTACACTCCAATCACGGGGAAAACTTAATTGGTTCGAAAACCAAAGATTGGGAGTCCAACGTTTGTTCACCCGCTCCGGATAGTTGTCCGGCAAACGGTAACGCCCGTAAATGAGCGAGGCATTCAAACCTATGTTCCAAAAGGAGGTCAATGGCAAACGGGAAGCCGAGAACATCAGTCCGACGCCGAGTTGGGAAAAAAGATTCTCCGGCGAAACATAGACCACGTAATCGCCTTGGTCCAAATAACTCTTGATAATCACGTCGCTCGTATAATTGAAGGACAGACTCGCCTTGAACAAATTCCCTCGCCAATAGGACAATTCCAGGTTGTCGGACAATTCAGGACGCAATAGGGTGTTTCCCTTATCGTAAGTGTACGCGTCGTGAATGTAAACAAACGGGTTCAAGTCACGGTAATTAGGACGGACAATCCGTCTGCCATACGAGAGCGCGATATAATCTCCATTTCCCACCTCACGCTGGGCAGAGAATGTTGGGAACAGATGCGTATAACGTTTCATGAACGACGAGTCTATCCGCGGGCCTCCATCCGTCTGCGTTCCTTTCACATGCGTATTCTCCAGCCGGAGTCCCGCCTCCAGGTTCCACAAGCCCAGCTTAGCCTCCAATCGCACATAACCCGCGTTGATGTTCTCATCATATCGGAACCCGCAACTAAGCGGTGCGTAAGGAAGCCAAAGCCCCTCCATCCACCGTGTATAGATCGCGTCATTATCAATAGAGACGAATGAACTTTTCCCTCCAGCCTGAAGCGAGAGCATGTCGGAAAACGCCCATGTGAAATCCGCCCGACCCACGTATAGATGAATCCCGCCCTCCATATCGCCGAGCAAAGTGTCTCGCGCCAGTTGAAGTTGATTTTCTTCATAACGATAACGCAGATAATCGAAAGCGAGCTCCAGCGTACGTTTATCCGAAGCATCGAATCGACGCGTCAAGCTCGCCGTCGCCGAGAAATTATCTTGCGACCGGTCTTGGATATTCAGCGTCCGGAGGGAAGATGTCATCTCCTCGAACGGTTTTTGGAAAAAAGAATCCATATCACCATCCACATGATTATCTGACAGATGACCTTCCGTGGAAAATCCGATAGTCATCTTATCCGACAACTCATAATCCAGCCCGATACGAAAATAGTTCGAATGGCTCTTCATTTTCCGATACGAGTATTGTTCCATCCTGCCGTCACTCTTTCCCACGAGCCAATCCGCCATGTAGTTTCTCTCCACCGACAAGTCGTCGTAATCTGTCTCCCGAAAATGGGAATACGCAAGGTCGCAATTCAGTTTGTTCACCCGCGAACGTAAAGTCGCGGAAGCGAATCCTCTACCATATTTTCCTTGCGAGAAATCGCCATCCACGCCTAAGTCCAATCCTTTCCGGGAGATTTTCCGCAAACGCAAATGAATGATTCCGGAATTTCCGGAGGCATCATAACGGGCGGAAGGAGAGGTCAGAAGGTCTACCCTGTCCAACACCGATGTCGGCATGGATTTCAACCAATTCGATAAGTCTTGTCCCGATAGATAAGATGGTTTCCCGTCAATCCAGATTTGAGTCCCGCTCTGTCCGTTCAGATAAATCGTCCCATCGTCGTTCGCCATCACACCCGGCAAGTTATTCAACACATCATAAATACGTCCCTGACTCCGTAAGCTGGGAGCGCTTATCAGATAACTCATTCGCCCCGGCTTCATCTCCACCGTAGGTCGTTTGGCGACTACCACTACCTCTTCCAATCTCTGATTCGCTATCGTGTCGATTTGCCCGAATCCTTGAAAAGCGCATAGCCAAAAGAAAAGACAAAAAAGATTCTTATTCATAGCTTTTTTCTCTCAAAGCTATAAGAACAAGAATATATATTCAATTTATTTTGACCAATCGCAGCAATCGAGGGACAAACGGTAAATACAAAAAAGTCCGATAACGAAATTCGGAGAATATTTTCAGCGATTATGCTTAATCAGATTCATGAACTCCTCGCGCGTCTTAGCTTGCTGAAAGAATCCGGTGAAATCGGAGGTCGTCGTCAATGAATTCTGTTTCTCCACACCTCGCATTTGCATACACATGTGTTGCGCCTCGATTACGACCATCACACCTAACGGATCCAAAGTCTTTTGAATGCAATCCTTAATCTGCATGGTCAAACGTTCTTGAATTTGAAGACGGCGGGCGAAAATATCTACCACTCTTGGAATCTTGCTTAACCCCGTGATATATTTCCTTGGGATATAAGCGACATGGGCTTTCCCGAAAAAAGGCAACATGTGATGCTCACAAAGCGAGAAGAAATCGATGTCTTTCACGATAACCATCTGTTTATAATCTTCTTCCTGGAACATGGCGGAACGGAGTGTCGCTTCCGGATCCTCATAATATCCTTTCGTCAAGAACTGCATGGCTTTCGCCACTCTTTCCGGGGTTTTTAACAATCCCTCTCGTTCAGCGTCCTCGCCCAACAAATCCAATATCTCTTTATAATGGCCAGTTAAAGCGGCCCGTCTACGTAACGTCTCTTCGTTCACCTCTGACATTTCCGTTAATTTAATGGAATCTTAATCTCTTCACGCACGATGTACATCTCTTTTCCATATTGCGGGAACGCATCCATCAACAACCGCATCATATGGTAAGCCTCCTCATGAGAACGAAAATCACCCACGCGCAATTTCCAAAATGGAGCGTCGTAAGTAACATACGTAGGCACATCGGGGAAAAGCTCCTTAATCTCTTTCTCTTTTCCGAACGCCTCGTCTTTAGAGGCTCGTTGATTATTCCCGGAGAAGACTTGCGTACGGAAACCTTGCACCTTCAAATAAGTAAGACTATCCGTAGTCTCCACATTTATTCCACGCATTCGTTCACCCACCAAATTCTCAATAGCGGGAGATTGATGGACAACGACCTCACCTTTTCCCGGAACCGACCACCGCAACGCCTCAAATATCGTCGAACGTTCACCCTCCGCGACCGTCTGGGAACATAATAATGACGCCTTCAACATGAACACGAGAAATAGTAAGATACAAGGGAGTCTTTTCATTCTGAAAATCATTAAAAAGGTATCTCATTCTTTTTATGGAATGAGATACCTTTAAATATTAATTAAAAGCCTCGATAATCGGCATAAATTTCTCTACGGACAAAGACGCTCCACCAATCAGGCCACCGTCTACATCCGGCTTAGCGAACAGCTCTTTCGCGTTACCCGCATTACAGCTTCCCCCATAAAGAATCGTGCAATTCTCCGCGATTTCCTCACCATATTTAGCGTTCAAGGTAGCGCGGATATGCGCATGGATTTCCTCCGCTTGCTCAGCAGTAGCGGTCTTACCCGTACCTATCGCCCACACCGGCTCGTAAGCCAAGATAATCTTACCGAAATCTTCAGCGGACAAATTGAACAAAGATTCCTTGATCTGAGCGTCAACAACCTCAAAATGCTTTCCAGCCTCTCTCTCTTCCAACACTTCTCCAATACAAAAGATAGGAGTCAAACCATTAGCCAACGCCAACTCCACTTTCGTCTTTAAAATCTCCGGAGTCTCATGATAGTAAGCGCGTCTTTCCGAATGGCCCAAAATCACATATTTAGCGCCCGTGGAAGCGACCATAGCAGCAGAAACCTCTCCCGTATAAGCGCCTTTTTCCTTATCCGCGCAATTCTCGGCGGCAACACCTATCTTATTCGTATCGATAGCGGCGGCAACACTCGCCAAATGAGTGAACGGCGTACCGATAATCACATCGCAATTCGGCGTCTTTCCCTTCAACGCCTCGTCCAAACCTTTTGCCAAAGCGAGACCTTCGGCAAGAGTCGTGTTCATTTTCCAGTTTCCTGCGACAATATTCTTTCTCATAAACCAAATAATTTAAATATATAAAATAAATCCTATTCAGTCTCTTTTTCTTTTGCGACGATAACGATTTCGCGAAACGTCGTAAACCCAAACTAACAACAAAGGTACGGCAAAAGTCAATACGTTGGTCTCCAGTCGTGCGTCTTCTTTCGCTTTCAAATCAACATTCCCTTCCAAACAATCCGTAATAACCACCGGCAAATCTTCCTCTTTCGGAATATCATTATAATGCCATTTCATCAATATCGTACCTTTCCTCAATAACATCAAACCGGGATTAGAACGAATCATCGTTTTCAACAGAACAACATCCGCCGTCAAAAAAGGATACTCCGCCCCCGTCCTATCACTCCACTCCGCGATGGCCTTGGAGGAAGAGCCCGTCACGCAATAAAAATCCAAACCGCACTCTATCGCATAATCGTACACGTCATTAATCTCATCGATATGCCCGTCATCGGCCCTCTCCAAACGAGGGGCTATCAATAAGAACATTCCCTTCGGGTTATCCAGCAACCGACCGGTCACCTCCTCTCCCCGCTCATCACTAATCAGGAAATCCGTGACAGGAGGGACATAGCCTCGCTTAAGCAACTCCGTCTTGGAATCCACAAAAATCCACGTACTATCATCCGTCGGCACATTTTCCAACGAGAATTCTTTTTGAACCCCATCTTTCTCATAGATGAACGAATACTTATACTCGTCTTGCGGCGCCCCTTCCGGAATGGACATCAACTCCGGAATGTTCGCTCCTATCTTATATGGCCGGAAATCGATTATCGGCAGATGGGCATAATTACGATAAGCGAAACCTATAACGAAAACGTAAGCCCATAACGCGACAAACCAATACGCATGATAGGTATAACACCGCGACAAGCGTTGGTTATTCACGAACACATAAATAGCGGCGGCCAATAACAAAATGTTTTTATAAAAAGTCTGCCAATTGGTAAGAACCAACGCATCCCCAAAACATCCACAATCCGACACCGGATTGAAAAGAGCCAAATAGAATGTCAGCGGAGTCATGAAACACATCAACAACAATGTCAAGAAAGTCGTATACCGGCGATACACGCCCAACAACATACAAACACCCAGCAGGAATTCCACCGCCGACAAATTGAAGGAAAGCAAAGTCGAGAGAGAACGCAACTTATCCAGCCCGAAAGCGACCAAATAATCATCTATCTTGATCGCGCCACCTACCGGATCCACCGCTTTCGTTATTCCGGAGAAGATAAACACTCCCCCCAATAACAACCGGCACACCTCCGAGACGATTTTCCTCACGTTCTCTTTATATCCCATGCTCCCACTCTCCCGCGAGTCCCAATTTAATCAAAGCGAAAAGCGCGTAATTTATCATATCCATATAATTCGCGGCTATGCCCTCCGAGACAAGCGTCTTCCCATCATGGCTCTCTATCTGCTTGGTACGGAAAATCTTCATCAAGATTAAATCCGTGTAAGAGCTGATACGCATACCGCGCCACGCCTCACCATAATCATGATTCTTGGCGAACATCAATTCCTTCGTCTCCGTAATGTACTTGTCGTATAGCTCCAACGCCCTCTCGTTCGTGATATCCGTCGTGTCCGCGAAACCCAGTGCCAACTGAATCAAGCCAACCACCCCATAATTGACAATGGCGATAAACTCCGGGCGAATCCCCTCATCTATCATGCTTGTTCCCTTGACCTCAAGGCTACGGATACGATTCGCCTTAATGAATATCTGGTCCGTCACCGACCGCGGACGCATAATACGCCACGATGGTCCGTAATCTTGCAATTTCTTCTCGAACAACTCCCTACATAAGGAAATCACATGTTCAAATTGTTCCTTCGTATTTGGCATATCGCTTCAGATTATAGCGCGAATATAAGAAAAAAACGGAAGCGAATCACACCATGCATGTCCATGTCCGATAAGGGAGCCATACGTCCGGACATTTTCGCGGGAAAGAAAGCTTATTTTTCTTCCGAAGGAAACTTATTTTTTCTTCGGACAAAACTTACATTTCCTTCGAAGGGAATTATAATTTCTTCCGAAGGAAATTTGAAGGCGATTCGTGGCAAGTCAGCGACGATTTCCTCCGGACAAAAGACATTATCAACTCAAGAACAACGTAACGAACGTCCCAAACGCAACACGGTCGTTCTCGTGATACCGTTCAATTCGCAAAGCCGGCTCACCGTAGTCCCGTATCGCTTGGCGATAGCGCCCAGCGTATCGCCCGATTGAATCCGATGATAAACCGGATTGGCTTCGCTCGCGTTCCCATCCAACGCGGCTTGGGCCGAAGATGTAGCTTCTACCGTGATCTTAGAGGCATTTTCAGCCTGTTTCCGCTCTTGCTTCGCGTTCTTCTTTCTCGAGACCTCCACGCTCGCGCAACAACGAATGGCTTGACCTATCCGCAAGATAGAAGTACTTTTCAGACCGTTCAACCGGCAAAGCTCTCCTACCGTCGTGCCATACATCCGGGCGATTTTCCCTAACGTATCACCCGATTTCACTCGATGATAAACCATTTGGTTGTCCGATGAGGTATAGATGTTACTCTTACGTCCGTTAATTTTCACGTTCCGGAAGACATATTGATCTTGGTAAGGCACTCCGTTCTCGAAATCTATAATCTCCGCGGGATTAATCGCTTGCCCCAAGAAGCGGGTCTCGAAATGCAAATGAGAGCCCGTGGACCGCCCCGTATTCCCTCCTAAGGCGATTGGCTCTCCCGCGCGAACGACATCATTCAGTTCCACCAAGAATTTCGATAAATGCCCATAGACGGTTTCTAATCCGTTCGGATGGCGAACCACCAAATAATAGCCGTAGCCTCTTCGCTCATAATTCTTTATACGCACCTTACCGTCAAAAGCGGCACGAATCGTATCCCCGATTTGCACTTTCAAGTCAATTACCCGATGCATCCGGAGACGGCGTGGCCCATATTTGGAAGTCACACGTGTCATGGTATCGATTGGCAGGATAAAGGCGGAACAATCGATGACGCACGAATCCGGCATCTCTATCTTTTTCCCCCGGAAAGGATTGACCCATTGGTTCGTCCACTCGCCATACAGCTCATCCGCGGGAAACATCAAGCTTTCTCTCGCCTCCAGTTCCTCCATCTCGTTCACCGCAAGCTCCTGCTTGACTATATCTTTCTTAAAACCCACACGGTCCGCCATCAGTTCAGACACACGCTCATCCATCAACTTATGAATGGAGTGATTGATATTTTCCTTCTTTTCGGGATTTTCCGCCTTCGCGGTCGATACGATCAACGCGGCACAACAGGTGAATAGAATTGTTTTTATACGCATTTTGGACATTTTCAATCTTAACAAGTTCAATATTATCCGGCATCTCTGCTTAATCGACTTGTCAAAGTTCGGAAATTTGAAATAAACCGGCAAAACAATTAAGGAAAAATTTCCTCAATGAATCTGGAAAGATATTTAGCACGCCTCACAATCGAATAAATATCAGCGCATTATACGAAAACATGTTTCACAACATATTAGCTAATCATGCCCCAATTTACCTTCTTCGAGAAGAGAATCTTGAGCCTTTCGTTCAAGATTCGATGTTGTTCGGACAATAAATCCGGATCTTCATCAAGAATATCACGAGCGACATCCCTCGCGAATTGCAAGATTTGCCCATCCGCCGCCAAATCCGCGATTTTCAAGTCTATGCCTTCGCCGCTTTGCCGCGTCCCTTCCAAATCGCCATGCCCACGAAGACGCAAATCCGCCTCCGCTATCTCAAATCCATTTGAGCTGTTCACCATGATTTCCAACCGCTTACGTGTATCCTCACTCAATTTGTAGGAAGAGACAAGGATACAATATGATTGCTCGGCACCCCGCCCGACACGCCCCCGAAGCTGATGAAGCTGGGAAAGACCGAAACGTTCCGCGCTCTCGATAACCATCACCGACGCGTTCGGCACGTTCACGCCAACCTCAATCACGGTGGTGGCCATCAAGATTTGCGCCTCACCCGATACGAATTTCCGCATCTCCTCCTCTTTCTCAGAGGCTTTCATACGGCCATGCACCATACATACCCGATATTCGGGAAACACCTCCTTAAAGGTCTCGAAGCCCGCTTCCAAATCCTTATAATCCAATTTCTCATTCCCTTCTATCAAAGGATATACGACGTAAACCTGACGCCCCTTGCGTATCTCTTTCCTCAGGAAATCATACAATAGCGCTTTCTTATTATCGTAACGATGAAGCGTCAGGACCGATTTGCGCCCCGGCGGTAACTCATCTATCACGGAGACATCCAAGTCGCCATACAAAGTCATCGCCAACGTACGAGGAATAGGCGTGGCGGTCATCACCAGCACATGAGGTACTTGTGGATTTTTCGTCCAAAGACGCGAGCGTTGCTCCACCCCGAAACGATGCTGCTCATCGATAATAGCCAAACCTAACGCGGCGAAAACCACCGTCTCCTCTATTAGAGCGTGAGTCCCTATAACAATCTGTATCTCGCCATTCGCGATAGCCGGCAATATCCTATCCCGTTCCCTCTTTTTCGTCGAGCCGGTCAAAAGCGCCACCTTGACATCCATATCGCCCAACAGCTCCCGAATCGTGGCATAATGTTGCGTCGCCAAGATTTCCGTAGGGGCCATCAAGCACGCCTGACAATGATTATCTATAGCCAAAAGCATCGCCAAGAGACCAACCAAAGTCTTTCCGCTCCCCACGTCCCCTTGCAACAGACGGTTCATCTGCCTCCCGCTCCCCATGTCCGCGCGAATCTCGCGAACCACCCTCTTTTGGGCGTTCGTCAACTCAAAAGGCAGATAATCCTTATAAAAGGTATTGAAATAATATCCTACCGTAGGGAACAGGATTCCTTTCAATTTAGACTTACGGATTTCAGCGGTCCGCAACAAATTCAACTGGATGAAGAAAAGCTCGTCAAACTTCAAACGTATCCGGGCGTCGCGCAATTTACCCGCCGATTCCGGGAAATGGATGTTCCGTATGGCCTCCGCCATAGGCATCATGTGAATCCGGTTCAGCACATCCGGAGATAACGTCTCCGGCAAATTCCAATTCAACCCGCTCAGCAACGTATATTGCAAATCCTGAATCGCCCGGGAGTTCAAGAAGGCCCTCTTCATTTTCTCCGAGGTGTTATAGAAAGGGGTCAAGCCCTTGGCCACTTGCTCCGCCCTATCCAACGAATCGATATCAGGATGCGCGATATTATAGGCATGCCCGAACTCCGTAGGTTTCCCGAATACGATATACTCCGTATTCAAGCGATACTTTTCCTTCACGTAATTCAGCCCCTTGAACCACACGAGGTCTATCGTCCCCGTCCCATCCGTGAATTTAGCGACCAAGCGTTTGCTCCGTCCTTCGCCCAAGGTATCAAAATAAAGAATCCGCCCCTTCAGTTGGATATAAGGCATGTTCCCGCTTATCTCGGATATTTTATAAAAACGGCTACGATCCACGTATTTATACGGGAAATAGAACAACAAGTCCTCGTAAGAGAAAATTCCCGCCTCCTTACGCAGTATCTCAGCCTTCTTAGGGCCTACTCCCGGCAAATAAGTAATCGATCGTTTATCCAAGTCCAGCATAGATCTTTATTTAATTCGATATAGAAAATAAACCGACATCATAGACTAAAAGTTCACGGCATGGGAGAAAAGTCGGAAACACGGCGTGGAAAAAACCAAAACCCTATGGGAGAAAGTCTATCTTTAGATTGAAGATATATATCTTTAGGTTAAAGATACGTATCTTTAGGCTGCAGATATGTATCTTTAGGCTAAAGATAGAGATTTCTTGGGGAAGTCACGGACTTTTCCTTACGGCGTCCGGAAGTTTTCCTTACGTCTTCATTTCTTTTTCCTCAAACCGAACCAGCTAAATCAATCCATCCCCTCCCAATATCGCCTCAGCGACCAGCAAGTCAAGAGGAGTCGTGATTTTCACGTTCCGGCGTTCGCCGGGAACGACCTCTATCGTTTGCCCCAACGCCTCCACCACGGAAGCGTCGTCCGTAAACGAGGCCATGTAAGGCTGCTCGTACGCTCTCGACAGAAGTTCATAATCAAACACTTGAGGGGTCTGTACCGCCATATAACGAGAACGGTCCACGGGATGGCTTCCTCCACGTCCATCTTTCTCGCGGATGGAATCAATCATCGGGACGACCGGAATCGCCGCGCCAGAGACAAACGCCTTATCAAAGCAAGCCTCTATAACCGTTGACGGCACGAAAGGACGTACGCCATCATGTACCGCCACAAGACATCGGTCGCCCGCGTTCTCTCCAGCCTTGGCTCTCGCTTCCTTAATCCACGCCAAGCCATTCTTGACAGAGAAGAAACGGGTATCGCCCCCGCCAACGACCACATGAGGGACTCCGCTGCCAATCTCCTCGCAAAGCATATTCCAATAAGACCGATGGCTCTCAGGAATAACCAAAACGATTTGGGCGGAAGCGTCCCAACGATAAAACGCCTCCAGCGTATGCATCAACAAGGGTTTCCCATGCACCGGGATGAACTGCTTCGGCAAATCTCCACCCATGCGAAGTCCTTTTCCACCCGCGACAATCAAGATATATTTACTCATTCATCCAATTCCTCCAAAACCTTTTTGACATCCTCGTCCACTTTATACAACTTATCCTTGCAGAGCTTTATCAAACGAGTCGCCTCTTTTACCTTATCCGACAAGATATCGACATCCAGCTCCCCGCTCTCGATATCCGCTACGATTTGGCGAAGCTTCGCGATCGCCTCATTGTATGTCTCCTCTTTCTTTGCCATATCTTATTCTTTTATTATACTTTGAATCTCGCCATCCATCAAACGGGTAATCACCTCATCACCTGCCCGCAAAGCAGAAACACTTTTCACGATTTTTCCCTTTTTCAAGGTCAAACTATATCCGCGCCTCAAGATATAATCTGGAGAAGCCATCTTAATGAATTGCTCCGTCAATTGAACCTGACGAGCGTTTTCCGATAAACGGACGTTCACGCCATTCCGCAAACGAAGCTCCAAGTTCTCCACCAGCGAACGCTTACGGGATAAAAGAGCCGAGGCCATCGCCGGTAAACGGCCAGACATCGTCCTCAAAGTGGAACGGCACCGTTCCACATGCCCTCGCGCCAAGGCGGGGAAACGGGCGACGAGCAATCGTATATAAGTCTTTTGCCGAGACAATGTATCCGATACCAATGAAATTATATCTTGTCTCAATCCATCCAGTTCCCCCATGGCCACATCCATGCGAGAAATCAAGAACTCCGCCACGGCGGTCGGTGTCTTCAGCCGGGTATGAGCGACCATATCCACCACCGTATCATCCCGCTCATGCCCGATACCCGTGATGATAGGCAACGGGAATTGCGCGCAATTCGTCGCCAGCAAATAAGAGTCAAAACTATTCAAATCCGAAGTCGCGCCGCCACCACGGATAATCACCACCACATCAAAATGGTCCTGATGTCGGAATATACGGTCTAAAGCGGCTATTATCGACGCTTCGGTCTTCTCCCCCTGCATCAAAGCGGGAAACAATTTAGGATAAAAGACATATCCATTCTTATTGTGTGTTAATTGATTCAAGAAATCTTCATAACCGGCGGCCGTAGGAGAGGTAATAATAGCGATTCTTTGAGGCAATACAGGGAAAAGCAATTCCTTATTCAACGTAAATACGCCCTCTTCCTGAAGTTGACGGATAATTTCCATCCGTTTCCGGGCCATATCGCCTAACGTATAAGCGGGATCGATATCCAATACGTTCAGGCTCAATCCATATAGTTCATGAAACTCCACGGATACCTTCACCAATACTTTCAGGCCCGAGACGAACGATTGCCCGGTCTCCGATTCGAAATAGGGTTTCAATATCCGGAATGTCCGAGCCCAAATGGAACCTCGCGCCTTCGCCACCAAATGATTTGTCACAGGATTCTTCTCCACGAATTCCAGATAACAATGTCCCGAGGAGGCGTTCACCCTGACATCACTCATCTCCGCACGAATCCAACAAGTATCCGGCAATGTCCTTGACAAAGCGTCCCGAATACGGACGTTCAGCTCCAACAACGAGAGGGCCTCTCTTTCCCCCATGCCCTCATCTCTCAGTTCTCGCCACATATTTACGTCCTCGTTTATAGGCCTTATATACATCAGGTATTCCATATCCCAGTTCCGCATCCGGCCGTCTCACCTTACTCCCCGAACGCAGCAAGAGAGAAAGAATCTCCTGGCTGGTTATATCAGGAAAAGCTTGCCACAAACAAGCGCCTAAACCCGCCAAGATAGGCGTAGCGAAAGAGGTTCCACTTCCATAACGTATATTTCCGCTGGAATCGACTACACAACATCCAGAGCCTAAAGCGACCATATCCGGCTTTATCCGGTAATCCGCGGTAAGTCCCACCGAACTGAAAGGACTCTTTTTCTTATGTTCCGTGACAGAACCTACAGTCAATATTCCCGTGGCATCCGCCGGAAAAGTTATCTTTCCCCAATCACCGCTTCCTTCATTTCCCGCGCTACTGAACAACAAAATACCTTTCGTCGATACTACATGAGCGGCTTTGCTAATCAAGGAAGTCTTCCCATCCAACTGTTCTTGATTATAATTCAGTTCCTTCGCGTCAAAAGAGAAATACCCCAAAGAGGAAGAGATGACATCGACACCCACACTATCGGCAAACTCCACGGCCGCAGTCCAATAATCCTCCTCTATCGGATATTCCGACCGACCATCCTCACTTTTTATCAACCAATAAGACGCATGCGGAGCCGTACCAACCATCATGCCCGGAGTATCCGCCGCCAAACAAGACAAGACTTTCGTCCCATGCTCATCGCCTATAAAAACACTTTCTCCCGGGAAAACCACATTTAATGTTCCCAATATCCGTAAAGAATCAAACACGCTAATCCGTTCCACATTCGCGAAACCAGCGTCAATCACGGCGATACGTACACCTTCTCCCTTAAAACCCGCCTCGTGTAACTTGATACCGTTCAACATCTCTATCTGTTTCTCCGCATATCCATAAAAAGATTTCTCCGGCTCATCCGCAGGTATCAATCTTGAGGTTTGTTTTTCATAGCGACTTCTCTCCGCTTTCTCTTCCCCTTTCCATATCCATTTTACGGAATCCACGATCGAGAGTTCCGACAAGCGAGTCGCCACCGCACTATCCGAACAAGAAACGACTACTGTAGAGAACCACTTGCTCTTCAATATCGGTTCGCCTCCATGAGCGGCTAACGTATCCAAATAAGATCGTGCGATCGGGAAGTCCGACTCCGACAAAGGTATTCCTTGCCGGACCCGGCGTTGAATCGCCTCCCGAGAAAGATATGCCTCCGGCTTATCCACGGAATAACCGCCATCACCCTTGTCTTTCAAGTAAACCCGAAACCGAAAACGCTCTTCTCCCCATGAGTCCAAAGAAATCAGACTGAACATGAGCAGTCCTATAAATATCCCTACATATCTACACATAGAAAAACAATCTTACCAAATCAGGACCACAAAGATAGCCGAATACAGCCTAATAAACAAAAAGCCCGGACCGTGTTCAAACGCCGGGCTCATTTTATCGTTTTCCTCCTGTCATTCGCTGATGTCACAAATAGGAATCTCCCGTTTAACGCTCTGACGCAAAGATATCAACGTCTCGGTAGCCGTCACGCCCGGTATCTCCTGTATTTTAGAGTTCAGAAGTTCCATCAAATGCTCATTGTCACGAGCGTACAATTTGATCAGCATCGTATATGGTCCTGTCGTAAAATGGCACTCTACCACTTCCGGTATTTTCTCGAACGCAGGAACGACATCCTTGTACATGGAACCACGCTCCAATTTCACGCCTATATAAGTACACGTATTATATCCTAGTATTTTGGGATTGATATGATATCCTGATCCCACGATCACGTTCATATCGATCATGCGTTGAACCCGCTGATGAATAGCCGCTCGAGATACACCACATTCTTCCGCGACATCTTTAAAAGGAATTCGGGCGTTCTTTGAAATAATATTCAATATTTGCCGATCCAACTTGTCTATTTTCTCCATTTCCAATTCTTTTATTATTGCTATTAGATTTAATGATATCAAAAGTATATAATAAAATCGAATCTTATAGCATTATGATAAAAAAAATGAGCGATAAAATAAATGAGAGCGGATAAAAATGCTTTTCAGCATATTTATCCGCTCTTTACCTTAAGAAAGAATATTATTTCGCCGCTTTGTCGTCTTTCACGATCTCCAGCAACTCAACCTCAAACTTCAATACACTATTGGGCTTGATATCTTGTCCGGCTCCATGCGCTCCATAAGCCAATTCCGAGGGAATCCAGAAAATATATTTGGAACCGACCGGCATGATTTGCAGACCTTCGGTCCAACCTTTAATCACTTGGCCTACGCCGAATACGGCCGGCTCGCCGCGATCAATAGAACTATCGAACTTCGTACCATCCAACAATGTTCCCGTATAATGCACTTTCACCTTGTCCTTTTCGGTAGGTTTCGCACCGGTTCCCTCTTTCTCCACCTTATATTGCAAACCACTCTCGGTGGTAATCACACCCTCTTTTGTCTTATTCTCGGCGAGGAACTTTTCTCCCGCCTCTTTATTTTCCTGCGCCTCGCGAGCTTGGGCCTCCACGAAATAAGTCTGCAAATATTGCTGCGCCTCTCTCGGGCTCATCTTCATCACGGCGGAATCACCTTTGATGGCTTGAATGAAACCTGCGATCAAATCATCGATATTCGCCTTACCGCCCGGCAACGTCTTCAAGTTCTCCCTATATCCAGCACCCGTACTGATACCGATCGCATAGCTGGCGCTATCCACCGAGTTTTTCAAACTCGCGCTTTTATGGGAATCGCCACAAGATGTGAAAGAAGCGCTCATGGCTACAACGGCCGTAGCGGCCAACATACTTAACTTTTTCATGTCTTCTACTTTACTATATTATTACTTTACGATATCTAACAGCTCCACGTCGAAAATCAACGTGCTATTTGGTTCGATAAGATTACCCGCGCCTTGCTCACCATACGCCAAATTCGAGGGAACGAACAATCTCCATTTAGAACCCACGGGCATCAGCTGCAACGCCTCGACCCAACCCGGTATCACCTGCGACACACCAAACACCGCCGGTTCACCCCTCTGGATAGAACTGTCAAAAATCGTCCCGTTTATCAGTGTGCCTTGATAATGGCATTTCACCTTATCGCCGGCGGATGGAATCGCTCCGTTCCCTTTCTTCAATACCTCGTATTGCAAGCCGCTCGGGAGCTCCACCACCCCCGCTTTATGTTTATTGATATGGAGAAATTCCTCTCCCGCCTTTTTGTTGAGTTCCAATTTCTCTTGATGCAACCTCGCGAAATAATCATTAATCACCCGCTTCGCCTCCTCGTAACTAATCGCCGGTTTCGCCTCTGCCAAGACATCTAACACCCCCCGCGTAAAGTCCTCAATCCGCAAGTCCTTGATGCCCGAATTCTGGAAATTGTTCCCAATGCTCAGGCCCAGCGCATAACTTACCTTATCCATTCCTTATGTATCATTCAACTAATTACGGGGCAAATGTAATGCTTTTAATCGTACAAAAACGTTTCATAAGAACTTTTTATTTCATTCAAACCTTTTTTCGAAATAATGTCGTACATTCGTAGTGGTTATTCACAAAAACAGGTTACGGATGAAAAAGTTAGTCATATTGACCGGAGCGGGCATGAGCGCGGAAAGCGGAATCTCCACATTTCGGGACTCCGACGGATTATGGGAGAAATACCGGGTAGAAGAGGTGGCCACGCCCGAAGGATTCGCCGCCAATCCCAAATTAGTCCTCGATTTCTACAATCAGCGGAGAAGAGAGCTATTGAACACGAAGCCCAATACCGGGCATCTCGGTCTGGCGGCCTTGGAAAAAGATTTCGACGTGCGTATCATCACGCAAAACATCGACAATTTGCACGAACGGGCGGGAAGCTCCCACGTGATTCATCTCCATGGCGAATTAATGAAAGCCTGCTCGGTGAAAGACCTGAACACGACCTACGACCTGCCGCCGGAGAACCCGGATATCCATCTCGGAGACAAGGACCCCCACGGCGACCAGCTGCGACCGTTCGTCGTATGGTTCGGCGAGCCGGTCCCGATGATTGAGCCAGCCATCCAGCAAGTCGAGGACTGCGACATCTTCGTGATTATCGGAACCTCGCTGAATGTCTACCCCGCCGCGGGATTGCTGAATTACGTGAAAAGAGGGCAGCCCATTTACCTCATCGACCCCAAAGAGGTACAGACCTATCGGCATGACATCATCCATATACAGACCGGGGCGTCGGAAGGCGTACGGAGGCTGACAGAACTGCTGAAACAGCGTTGATTTTTTCTTTAACCAAATTATTTACCGACAATGAAAAATCAATCATCCCGGAAGCCGTCGCCCCTTTTGTCGCTCGTGCCGATACTCGCGTTGGTGGTCCTCCTGTTCGTGGCGATATGCGCTTTCGGCAGCGACGCGCTCAACGGAGCCAGCCAAGTCGTGCTGCTCACCTCCACGGCGATAGCCTCCTTCCTCGCCATCGCTTTTTGCGGAGCCAAATGGGAAAAGATAGAGAACGCTATTCGAGACAACATACTGGGCGTCTCCACCGCCTTGATTATCCTCCTGCTCATCGGGGCGTTATCCGGCAGCTGGATGATAAGCGGAGTGGTCCCCACCCTGATTTACTACGGGATGCAAATCATCCATCCCAGCCTCTTCCTCGCCTCGTGCTGCCTGATTTGCGCCATCGTGTCGGTCATGACCGGAAGCTCGTGGACGACCATCGCCACCATCGGGATCGCGCTGATGGGCATCGGCGAGGCGCAAGGGTTCGCGGAGGGATGGGTAGCCGGCGCCATCATATCGGGGGCTTACTTCGGCGACAAGATATCGCCCCTGTCGGACACGACGGTGCTGGCGTCGTCGGTCACTTACACGCCGCTCTTCGCCCACATCCGGTATATGCTCATCACCACCGTCCCGACGATGCTCATCACGCTGGCGATTTTCACGGTAGCCGGATTCATGCACTCCGCCGAGGCGACGAGCCAGATAGCCGGGTTCGCCGAGGCGTTGAAGGAGACGTTCCACATCTCCCTCTGGCTGTTGGCGGTGCCTGTCGCCACGGGAATCCTGATAGCCAAGAAGGTCCCGCCGCTGGTCACCCTGTTCCTCTCGGCGGCGTTGGCGGGCGTGTTCGCGCTCTTCTTCCAGCCGGAGCTGCTACGGGAGATAGCGGGCGAGTCGGCCTCCCTGTTCAAGGGGCTGTTCATCACCTTCTACGGCAGCACGGGCGTGGAGACGGGCAACGCGGCGCTGAACGACCTTGTCGCCACACGAGGGATGGGCGGCATGATGAACACCGTATGGCTGATTCTCTGCGCCATGTGCTTCGGCGGGGCGATGACCGCCAGCCGCATGTTGGAGAGCCTGACCTCCGTCCTGTTCCGCTTCATGAAGAAACGGGTCGGGCTGGTGAGCTCCACCGTCTGCTCCGGGCTCTTCTTCAATATCGTGACCGCCGACCAATACATCTCCATCATCCTCACCGGGAACATGTTCAGGGAGATTTACAAGGACAAGGGCTACGAGAGCCGCCTGCTCAGCCGGACCACGGAAGACGCCGTGACCGTCACCTCCGTGCTGGTGCCGTGGAACACCTGCGGCATGACGCAGGCCACCGTCCTCGGCGTGAGCACGCTGACCTACCTGCCCTACTGCTTCTTCAACCTGCTCAGCCCGATAATGAGTATCATCATGGCCGCCATCGGCTACAAAATAAAACAACATGAAAAGAATCCGGATATCCCTGTTAGCTAAAGTCGTCATCGCCATCGCCGCCGGCATCCTGTTCGGGCAGTTCCTGCCGGACGCTATCGCCCGCGTATTCGTCACGTTCAACTCCCTGTTCGGCAATTTCCTGTCGTTCGCCATCCCGCTGATTATCGTAGGGCTGGTGACTCCCGCCATCGGCGACTTGGGTAAGGGGGCGGGCAAGTTGCTGCTGATAACGACACTCCTCGCCTACGGCTCGACGCTCTTCTCCGGCTTCTTCACCTACGGGAGCTGCTCGCTCATCTTCCCGCGGATACTGCCCGCCGACGCGGGACTGGCCTCCGTGGAGAATCCCGGCGACTTCACGCTCGCGCCCTACTTCACCGTCGACATGCCGCCGCTGATGGACGTGATGACCGCCCTGCTGCTCTCCTTCACCGTCGGGCTGGGGCTGTCCAACATCGCGGGCGACACGCTGCGCCGCGCCTTCACCGACTTCAAGGAGATTATCGAGAAGCTCATCGAGGCGGTGATTATCCCGCTACTGCCGTGGCACATATTCGGTATCTTCCTCAACATGACCGTCAGCGGGCAGGTGGCCAGCGTCATCGCGATGTTCCTGAAGGTCATCGTCGTCATCTTCGTCCTGCATATCCTGCTGCTGCTCATCCAGTTCGCCGTGGCGGGAGGCGTGGCGGGGAAGAACCCGCTGCGCCTGCTGAAGACGATGCTGCCCGCCTACGCCACGGCGTTGGGCACGCAATCCTCAGCCGCCACCATCCCGGTGACGCTGGCGCAGACCATCAAGAACGGCGTGAGGGAGAGCATCGCCATCTTCACCATCCCGCTGTGCGCCACTATCCATCTGGCGGGCAGCACGATGAAAATCACCGCCTGCGCCATGGCCATCATGTTCATGAACGGGATGCCGATAGAGCTGGCGCGGTTCAGCGGATTCATCATGATGCTGGGCATCACGATGGTGGCGGCGCCGGGCGTGCCGGGCGGGGCTATCATGGCGGCGTTGGGCATCCTGCAAAGCATGTTGGGCTTCGACGAGACCCTGCAGGCGTTGATGATAGCCCTTTACATCGCGATGGACAGCTTCGGCACGGCGTGCAACGTGACGGGCGACGGCGCGATTTCCATCGTGGTGGACAAGATAGCGGGCGAGGAACGGCCCGCTTACCGGGAGTAGCAGGCGGCCTTCAACTCCTCCAACGAGACGACCCCCTTCTCGCGCATCATCGAGAGGGCGATGTAGGCGCAGGCCTCCGCGTCGGCGAGGGCGTGGTGGTGACGCGTCAAGTCGTACCCGCAATAGGCGGCCACGGTGTGCAGCTGATGGTTCGCGAGGAAAGGATACATCTTGCGGGCCATCCGGCAGGTGCAGAAGAAGGTGTAGCGGGGATAGGCGAGGTCGTAAGCCTCGTGCGCGGCGCGAAGGCAGCCCTCGTCGAAGGGGCTGTTGTGCGCCACGAGCGGCAGGTCGCGCAGTCGCGGCTCGATACGCGCCCACGCCTCCTCGAAGTCGGGGGCGTAGCGGGTGTCGGCGGCGGTCAGCCCGTGCACGGCGGTGGTCCAGCGAGTGTAAAAGTCCGGCGTGGGGCGCACCAGCGTGTACGCCTTGTCCACCACCTCGCCATCCTCCACGACCACCACGCCTACGCTGCAAATACTGCTCCGCCGGCCGTTGGCGGTCTCGAAGTCGATGGCGGCGAACCGCTCACACCTCATTTTCCATCCGAAATCCATAACTTATCCCTCCAAATCTTACGTTCGCTCCTTGCGGACGCGCCTCCGCCACACGCTGGGATGGCTTCCGGCGAGGCGGAGGAACCAGCGCGAGAAGCCCGAGGTGAAGGGGAAGCGCAGCCGGCGGGCCAGCGCCTCCACGCTGATGTCGGTATGCCGCAGCAGGTCGCGC
>CASEGC010000128.1 GCA_949287365.1 uncultured Parabacteroides sp. | reverse complement strand
CGGCGGGGTTCGCTAATCAAACGGCCGAACCATTCCAATCCTAAGCGAATCATCCACCGGGGCGGACGTTTCTTCGTGCCCGCATAGAAATCGAATACCGCCCCGATCCCGCAAATAACAGACGTATCGATAGAGGCATGGTTTCGATATATCCACGTCTCTTGCTTGGGGGCCGTCATCCCGACAAAAACGACATCCGGGGCGAACGCTTGGATACGGGCGATCATCTCTCGGTTATCCTCTTCCGAGAATTCCGCTTTATAAGGAGGGCTGAAAGTTCCTACCTTAATGGAAGGATATTCCACGCTCAAACGTCGTTTGATCTTCTCCAAAGTCGTTTCCGCCGCTCCCAAGTAAAAACAACGTCCTCCTTTCCGCTCCAAAAGCTCCAACAACATACGATGCAAGTCGGCTCCCGCAATTTTATGAATCTGCGCTCCCGCAAGCAAGCGGGCGGCTATTACGACACCCACGCCATCGGGCAGCAATACATCGCTTGTCCGTAACGCTTCCTTAAAAGTAGGGTTCGTATTCGTCATCACCCAGGAATAAGCGTTGATCGTATTGATTACGCATCTTCGTTGAGGCAATTCATCCAATAAGAAACGAGAAGAAATCTCAAAATCCTCGACTTTCAAATTTTCATTTATCATAACGCTTCATTACTTGCTTATAGATAGATACGACTTGCTTTGCTTTATGATCCCATGAATAAGGTTGGATTTCCGCGGCGCAATTCGTGGATAGTTCTCTCAATAAAGCCCTGTTATTTGATAATTCCCTTATTACGGACGCAAACTCTTGGGCGGAAGAGGATGGGTTGGATAAAGGAATTTTGCGGCCAACTTGATTGTTTATAACCGCTCCGAAACCGCACGTATCAAAGCAAACTACCGGAAGGTCGCATTGTAGGGCTTCTAAAACTACGGTGGAAGTCGCTTCTGATACACTTGTAAAGAAAAATAGATGTGCTTTTCGCATAAGATTAAATACCTCTTGGTGAGGGATTTTCCCATACCAAGTACACTTATCCGCGATTGATAATGAAGTGGCCAACTCTCTATAGTATGAGGTCTCTCGCGTATTCCCGTCGCCCACTATATGTAAATGGACATCCAAATCCTTTAAATGGGCCATCGTTTCCAAGGCTATATTCAATTGCTTGGCATAGAAAAAACGTCCGACCCAAAGTAGTTCCAAGCGCTTTCCTGACGCATAGCGCTCTTCATTTCCCGTCATTGGATGAATCGTACAACCGGTCTCGCTGATTAAGAACGATTCCTTTTGATAATAATCCCGGAAAACATTCCACGATTCTGGTGTAGCGGCTATCAAGGCGTCCGAGCGAAGTATCGCATGCCGAACGCGGGAATAATATCGCATTTGCCATTTATTTAGTATATTCTTCAATCGTATCTTCAATGCGTGTTTCCAATCAACGTGCGATAGATAATGCTCCGGGAAGAGATTCATACCTCCGATAGGCCCCCATACAAAAGGCCGTTCTTTGATGCTCCATAAATAGCCGGGTTCCCGGAAACCTATCATATTCAATTGATGAATTACGTCGATTGGATATTTATCCAGGATTGAACGCGCCAGCTCCAATGCTCTTTTCTGCCATTTTCGATAATAATAATAAAAACGCCAATCCCCTTGGTTCCAGCAGATTTCGCGAACCTTGGGCTCTACGGGCAGGTAAAAGAAATGTATAGAATCCTTTTGAGGTAAATGCGCTATCGCTTCTTCTATTTTGTCCCGCCATTCTCCTTCTGTGATAACATATAATTGGCAATACTTGGATAAGGCAAGTATCCAATTCCATCCCATCCCCGGTTCCGATCCCCAGTGAGGACTACATGCGTATGCGTTTACTAAAACGGATATCATCATTCACCCAATAATTCTTTGTAAATAGAGCCTAACTGTTCATTTATGCGATCTAAATTAAACAGGGAGTCTGATAATTTATGTGATTCTTCTGCGATATGGACACGTAAAGGCTCGTTTTGAATCATTCGCTTCAATAGAACTTGCAATGTGTCTATATCTCCAGGATTAAACAATAAAATGTTTTCACCATCTTTCGCTACGTCCATAATTCCACCTACAGGTGTACAAATAACAGGCAGGTTATATGCCCAAGCATCTAATACGGACATCGGGAATCCTTCCGCATAACTAGGTAAGCAATATATAGAAGCTTCTCCAAAGAAACGATCTTTCTCCTTACCTGATACCCATCCAAGGAATTTTACTTTGTCGGCTATACCTAAGGATTCCGCTAATTGCTTCCCCTCCTCGATCTCCCCATTACCCGCCAAAAGAAGTTCCCAGTCTGGATATGAGATTGATACGGCAGAAAAGGCCTTTATTAAATCATGGTACCCTTTTCGTTTATCAATCGTGCCTGCGAATAGGATGTATTTTTTCTTCGTATAGTGCTCGGACGAGAGCGGCAAAGAGATAATCGGATTATATAGTACCCGTACATTGTCTTTCACATCCAAAGCCTCTTCCACGATTCTTTTCCATTGAGAGGATAACACCAATACTATGTCGCTCGCGAGAAAGGCTTTTCGATAAAGTTGCCTATTTCGTTTATCATAAAGAATAGAAGGAGTAGAGCAATGTAAGTGCGTGACTATCTTCTTCCCTAACCACTTAGCGGGGTAAAGAAAGAAGGATTTTCGAAATACGGATGTATGTGTCGAAACATGAATATGTACTAAATCATAAAAGGGCAAAAGAAACAAATATTGAATCCAGGAAATTACGAAATAAAGAATTTTCAAGGCATTATTTCTATCTATATAAACACCTAACCATCGTGTATGATATTTGCGCCACTGGCTCCCTTTCTCGTGGGCGCTCACGACGGCGGTTATTCCTCCTCGCGTTTTGCGCGAGGTAGCGATTACCAATACTCGTTTCATACCTCTCATTTATTCCTAACCGATTCTATCTCTTCCCTTGAAAGTCGTTTATCCGGCTCATAGAGCGCTTGCTCGTGCGCTAACGCTTCATCCACGGAAAAACGGAACTTCAGTATACGTGCGGGAACACCTCCTACGATGGCGTACGGAGGGACATCCCGCACGACCAAGGAACCCGCTGCGACAACAGAGCCGCGCCCGACCGTCACGCCTTTCAGGATCGTCACGTTCGCGGCGACCCACACATCCTCCTCTATATGCACATCCAGGTCGTCCCCCGGTCGCTTCACGTTCACATCGTACATAAAGACCCCGACATCCGACATCCGGTGGTCTCCCCCGATAATGGTCACGCCGGGGCCAAACAGTACCTTATCCTTTATATAAATCCGGCTCTCCGTCGCTACGAACAACGCATGCGGACCGATATACACATCATTCCCGATCGAAAGATTACGATACGTGAAGTCTGAGGTAATCGCGGAGAAACGAACATGATGGCCACACGATATCATCCAATGTTTATAAATCCATGAGAGCAAGCGGTTGGTTCCGCCTCGCACGCATAAAATCACATAATAACATACTATGGCCAAACGTCTCATCATATTTTCTTACCGTCTCATATGCTGATATAGCTTACACAGAGAAATCAATTGCTCTTTCGCAAATAAATAGCAAACAGGAATGACAATGGTTAACAATACCATCCCGATCGCGGCGTACAACTTCCGTGGCCCTACTGGCTTACTTTTTACGTATGCGGCGTCGACTATTTTCGCCTTATCACGCACCTGTCCTAAGATAAGAGCCGCCTCCTCCCGTTTTTGTAGCAGGATTAAGTAAACTCCTTGGATAATCTCCTGCTGACGTTTCATCTCCACGTATTGGCGTTCCGCTACCGGATAGCTGTTCATCTTGTCATAGATTAGCTTTTCTTTCTCTTTTATATCCGCCACAGCTATCTCAAGAGCTTTGCGTGCGTTCCCGATTGTCTCTACGACGCTTCCGCGCAACTCGTCCGCCTGTTTCGTCAACGTACCGACCAAGGGGTTATCCATTGTCGAATTCTTGATAACGCGAGCACGTTCCAGTAGCACTTCGTTGTACTTCGACAAGGCACCTCCATTCTCTCCTTCTTGCGCGTTCAGCAATACGGGGACCAAATTATAACGATTCGCCGGGTCTTTTACGAATGCGTCCATCATATCGATTACATTCGCTTGCGCGGATAACTCGATCAATTTCGTCTGGAGTTCCTTCATCTGCTCCACGTAAAACTCGACGTCGTGCTCAATATCCATCAATTGATGCTGGCTCTTGTACGCTTCGATTCGATCCTCTACGGTAGCCAGTTCAGTGAGTATATTTTGGATACGCCCATCCAAAAAGGCAAGCGTTTTGGTCGCCTCTATTTTTTTGAAGTCCTCAGCTTGCTCATTATAATGACGGATCAACGTATTCAACATATCCACGCCACGCGTCTTCTCATAATCGGTACAACTTAACTCGATTACGTTCGAGGTCTTGGAATTTTCCTCGATCAAGAGGTCTTTCTCTAAATCTTCGGCAACCCAACTCGCGGGACGATAGGTTATATTCATTTTCCCAGAGAACGTATCCTCATGTCCGTCATTGAAATCGAGCATGAATGTACCCATTGGCAATTCAATCGTGGCGGGTAAGGAGGAGAAATTGAATTTTTTCTTCATTTTCCCCGCCTTGGCGGATACCTGTATGTCGCCTTTACGCACGGAGACAACAAATTTTATTTTTTCCGCCAGCTGTTGGTTTGTGGCGGAATCGGCGGTCAGAACGAGGGGGGATTGGTCGTACATCCGGTAGAAGGAGAAGGGTTTGCTGTAATCCACGTTGACACCCAATTCGAGCGCCATATCCCGCAAAAGCTTGTTGGA
>CASEGC010000127.1 GCA_949287365.1 uncultured Parabacteroides sp. | reverse complement strand
TTTGATGGAATTTACGCATATCTCCATTATTTTAAGCGAGGCCATACTTTTACGCGTTTGCCGGACGAGATTCCTTCGAACGGCCCTACTATGGGTGAGGTGGAACGTTCATTGCCCCAATAGTCCGTTCTTAGCTCGAAGAGTGTCCCGTTCGCGTTCTCGAACGGGAACCCGGTCAGCTGCGTGATTCCTAAATACTCGGAATCAATCTCTTTTCCTTTGACCGCGGATAACTCCCTTATGTTGATGTCGCTGATCAAGTAGGCCTCACCATTGGGTGTCTCTTCCAAACGCACGTTGGGATTGATAGAGGTTTCCACTCGGTCACCGGCTTTTCCGGTCATTGGGAGCGCACCGTTCAGGAGCAGATTGTTTTCCGTATAGATGGGACGCTGGGACACGTCAAACACGACCAATCCATATTTCACCTTGTCATTCTTCCCTCCGATAAAGATGTTATTGAAGAAACGGTGGTCGCCTTCCGTTATCGTCCGTATGCCTTTTACCTCGGTTGAGTGATTCAGATGATAGGGCGTATAACGTTGGTCGTCCAATCGATTGATGTCTCCCATGAAGAGATTGTGTAAATATGCTCCGCCATCCGTGTTCTCCTGTAGGGAACGGGCAGAGAGGAACAGGTTATTGTCCACGATATAAGGCCCATGCGATACCTCGATAAACAGGTCCTGCGCCAAATTGTCGTACAATAAATTGGAGGAGACCCGTGTCCCTTGTGTCATCCAATCCAGCCAAATGCCGTAATTGCCCGACCGATGAATCCGGTTATGATGGATGTATGCGTCGATAGCGCCATGCAGTTTGATTCCGGCCATCTCCGCTCCTCCGAATTGTTGTTTTACCAAGATATTGTAAATATGGTTTCCGTATATCTCGCTGAACGCGGCGCCCATGCTTCCGCAAATACCCGTTTGCTCGCAATCCGATATAATGTTGTTCCGGACAATGTGCGAGCCGACATTCTCCTTGCTCCATCCTTTGCGTAACGTGTTAAAGATGACTTCGATATAGTGCGCCGTTCCATCCAAGCGCTTATCGTTGCACTCCAGATTGTGTCCGCTGTTTCTCTCTTTCCCCAACGTGATGCCGTTCGCCCTTGAGTTCTTGATGACGTTATCCTCTATAATCCAACCTTTGCACCAATGCGTGGCGACCATCCCGATTTGTTCCGCAGTCGGTGCCGCCCATTGCGTGGCCGCTTGGCTGAAATGAAAACCTCGAATCGTTATGTAGTCCAATCCTTCGCGGGTAGGATAAAAGCAGGTCGGGCGAACCGATACTTCCACCACTTCCTTATTGGGATTGACCGAACCGAAATTCGCGTAAATCGTGGTGTTATCTGCGTCTACCTTCGCGAACCATACGTTCGTGCTTCCTCGCGGGTCGCGAATCGTACGAAGCGTATCCGGGTTGAAAACCTTCTCAAGGCTGAACTCCTCGTAAAGCGAGACATCGTTCAAATAGACATCTCCCGTATGATGAACCCGTTCGGACCATAACCAATCCCCATACAACCGCTCATTGAACGGATTGTGATTCCCGAAAAAAGAGTTAGGCAGCACGACTTTCCATACGCCTTTGCCTTTCTTCTCTTTTTTCCAACCCGTGACCAGTTCGGAGCCTTTGATTTCCGCTTTCTCTCCTTCCGCCACCCGATATAGGATACGTTTACCATCCCGTTCGCCTCCATTCAAGGGGTTGACCCATTCCCGATAGGTACCGTTATGTACGGTGACCGTATCACCCGGTAATGCGATTTGCGCGGCCCGATTGATGGTCTTGAATGGCGTGGCCGCACTCCCGTCATTCGCATCGCTTCCCTTTACGGACACGTGATATTCTTTGGCCGATAATCCGCTGCATAAGCAGAATATCGAAATAATGCTGATGAGCTTTTTCATTACGTTTGTTGTCTTAAATGGTTTATTTTTTTACTCTATATTTGATAGTCTTGCCCGCTTTCACGTTTATTTTCTCCCAATCCATGAAGGCTACGGCGGGTAACGGCTGGATAGCTTCCGCCTCGCTCTCTTTCAGGATGGAGACCTCCGCATCGTAAGGGGTCGTGTTCGTTATCGAGAACAACATTTCCTTATCGTTCGTTTTCAGGAGCTTGACCTCCAAGTGGTCGAACGCGTAAAACTGCTCCTTATCTGGGCGGATGTAAATTCCAGGTATTTCCAATGCCATCAAGCAACCGTTCAGCTCTGTCCAGCCATTACCTCCGTTTCCATGTAACCGCGTTCCTCTAAGCTCGACATCGCAATAGCCTAAGCGTTCGCAAATGAAGCCGTTCGGAGTGATTCCTTCCACATATCCGTGCCATACGTCGTGTAGCAATTCTGCGTAACGAGAATCTCCTGTCGCACGGTATAGCCGGAATAAGGCATCCGCGGATGAGGTACAGAAACCGGGTGCGCTATGTTTATTTTGTGTGCTTGCCCATACGGCTCCCGTCAATCGTGCGTCTATTTGCGCCAATTCCGTGTTTGGCGGCAAGACGTAATCAAAAGAAATGACCCAAGTGGCACATAAATCGGCCGCCGCCCGCGCTCTTTTCAGCCAAATCGGTTTCCGTGTTTTCTCATATAACGTATTGCACGATGTCAAGAACGCTATCGATGTCTCGGAGTCTGCGTTTTGCAAGATATCGCCACATCCTCCGGAGGTGAATCCCCTTATGGCAAAGTCTTCGTAATAAGCGTCACCTATTTCTTCCGCCACGTCCAAATAGGTTTGTTCTCCATAATATTCCGAGGCTAACGCCAATCCAGCCGCCGCTATCGCGCCGCTCGCCGAGTTGTATACTTCCACGTCGCCTGTTTCCACATTCACGTAATTACCCAATACACCGTGTTTATTCCATGTGTTCACGAACGCTTCCGCCAAACGTTGTACGCTATTTTCCCATGTCGGGTCTATCAGGTCTCCTTTACCTTGCTTTTTTAATAACATGAATTGTTTAACCATCCAATAGAGAACATCCGCGTTTTTGCGGAGAAGTGAGAGATACGGCTTTTTCTTGTCGCCACCCAAGATGTTCCCTTTCGCATCCAATAACTCATAAAAATAGCCGGACTTCCCTTGTCCGCGCAATCCGAAGTCAAACGTATGTTTTACTTTCAGGAAGTGTTCCGAGTCGCCTAACGCCAGCATCGGGAAGGTATTCATTAATCCTCCAATCCATCCGAAAGAGATCCAGTCCGCGTTCTCGGGACGATAAAATTCCCAATCCGCACATTTGAGATAACGAAGGTCAATATTGGAGGTCATCAGACGCAGGACTTCGCTGGCCGGTTTCAAGTCGCGCGGATGATTATCCCCGGTTTGTGATTTTCGTACTTGATGGAAACGTTCCAATACCACCGGAACCTCTTTCGC
>CASEGC010000126.1 GCA_949287365.1 uncultured Parabacteroides sp. | reverse complement strand
GTTTCGAGCGCTTCGCTTACAATTCTTTCCGTTTCATCCACCGGAATCTGATAGACGCCGAATCCGATAGCCGGCATCATGACGTCGTTGTTCAATCTTACTTCTTTCATATCCATTGTCTTTTTGTTGATGTCGCAAATTTACACGGCTTGATGCAGAAAGGCGTTACATAATGCGTCGGGATATTTTCACGATTCGTGGATGTTATCTACTTTTGTATCTGTTCAACGCAATAGATGAGTACAACAATTATGTGGGATAAAATACAGTTCTTCCAATCGCTTTCGGAATATCCGTTTGCCAAATACGCTGATTCCGTGCTGCACATCCTTTGTACCGCCGGGAATATGAGCTTCAGCTTTCAGGATGTGCGTTACAACGTCGTGCCCGGCGATTACGTTATTTTGACCAATCCTTCGCTGGCATCGGCGTTTTCCCAATCAGATGATTTCGATGCGGTTATCATGAGTTTGTCCGAAGCTTTCATTACATCGATGGCTATCCAAAGTAACTACGGCATTATCGGGCACATGGCTTTATTACAGAATCCGGTGATGAAACTCTCCCCTCATGATTACCGTATTTGCCTGGAAGATATGTGGAAACTCCGTGAACGGTTGGACGAGACGCGACATCTGTTCCGTGAAGAGATGTTGGGGCATCTCCTTTTGGCCCATATTCTCGACCTTTATGATATCCATGCCCGTAGCCAAGCCGAGCGTAACGTATCCGAACGCAACGCGGACCTGTTGAAACGATTTGTCGGATTGCTATATAATAAGGAATACATCCAAACCCGTGCCCTCATGCGTTACGCCTCCCGGCTTTGCGTCACTCCCCATTATCTGACCGAAGTTTGCAAGAAGATAAGCGGCAAGCCTGCCACGTATTGGATAGACCGCTTCACGACACATGAAATAGCACGACTCCTTCTCCAAAAGGAAACCCCATTGAAGGAAATCGCTGACTGGATGCATTTCTCGTCGCTTTCCCATTTCAGTCGGTATGTACAGAAGCAGATGGGAATGTCACCATCGGAATATAGGAATCGGGCTATTCGATAATGATAGATAAGCGATTTTTCGGTACGTCCCCATATCATTTCATCGAGGCGTTAAATTTAATCCTGTACCGACAGGACTCCAGTCCTGTGCTATTAGGACTGGAGTCCTTACGTTAAAGGACAGCAGTCCTGACCGCACGGGACTCATCACGCGATTAACCGTATTCAACCATACGGCTTGACACATCCGGCAAAGCAGCGGGCCGCCTCATTTCTATAACTTGGCCGTTCGCGGACATTCATTATATACGGTTGTCTATATTTTTATACGCATATCAATTAATATAAATTATATTATTTTAATATACAGGGGGGTATTTTGCGTACATTTGTACAGAAAATAATTATTAACCTTATTATTTCGTATCATGGAAAATATACCCTATCAAGCTATACGGGTTAACGACTTTAATGGCTATGGCATTTATCGTGGGTGCCTTTCCCGTTTAGCGCAAAGAGCAACAGATTTTTCCATCTTGAAATGGCGTATATACTACACGCTTTTCCCTTTTATATTCGCACCCAAAGAAAAACGGGAATAATATCTTTGTATGAAGGTTTCGTCGTTTATTGATTAAGATGAAGCCTTAGGTTCATGACAGAGTAAAAAACGGTTGTATCTTTTTTACTTTGTCCATCTGTTCTTTTTATCATTTTAACCGTATTAGTTATTTTTAATCTAATCCCTAAATGAAACATCAATTCTTTAAATTCGCGTTAGCGATGGGAGTAGTATTTACTCCTGAAATCATGTTCGCGGAAAATCCATTTTCCGCCCTATCGCCGATAAGAGCGCAGCAGGATGGTCAAGTGAGTGGTAAGGTTTTGGACGATTTAGGTCCTTTAGTTGGAGCCAACATTATCGTAAAAGGGACCCAAAAAGGGGTGATTACGGATGTTGACGGTAATTTCATTTTGGATGGGATAAAGAAAGGAGCCGTCCTCCAAATATCCCACTTAGGTTATGTGACCCAAGAAATCACGTATACGGGACAAACCAGCCTGACAATCCATTTGGCAGAGGATACCCAACGATTGGATGAGGTAGTGGTTACCGCTTTGGGTATCACCAAAGAGGCGAAAGCGCTAGGATACGCGGTATCGAGTATCGACGCTGGTGAAATCACGAAAGTGGGAACCTCCAATTTCGCTACGGCCTTGTACGGAAAAGCGTCTGGCGTGCGGATATCGGCACCTCCGGGAGGTTCAGCGGCCGGTGTAGCCATTAACATCCGCGGATTAAACTCCATCAACGGAAACAATGACCCGATGGTGTTTGTCGATGGCGTACCTATCCGAAATGGTAATAACAACGATACTTACAATACTTTCAATAGCGTCGGCCTGCGCTCGAATGGTTTGGTGGACATCAATCCGGAAGATATCGAGAACTTGACTATCCTCAAAGGAGCCTCGGCTACGGCGTTATACGGTTCAGAGGCGGCTAACGGTGTCGTGATGATCACGACCAAACGCGCGAAGGAAGGTTCCGGAGTATCAGTGGATTTCAACATGACATTACAAGCGAACACGTTAGCTTATCTACCAAGAATACAGACCGAATACGGCCCAGGTACCCCTACCGCCAGTTTGGATAACGTGCATCTCGCAAACAACGGAATGGGAAAATACACATTGAATGGAGTGGAATACAATACGCCGTTCGCGATTAATACGAACCGTAACTATGGTCCCAAATTCGACGGAAGTGACGTACTGTATTGGGACGGTACCGTACGGAAATATGAGCCGACCATCTCGGATAATCCATACAAAGAGCTGCTTCGTACCGGTTTCACCCAGACTTATAATGTGGCGATCAGTCAAGGAGGGAAAAACTCCGCCACCCGTTTCTCATACACCTATACGGACGAAAGTCCAAGTGGTTTAACCGGTTCTTTTAAGAAGCACAACTTCAACCTGACCGGAATGTTTAAATTCAATGACAAATTGTCGTTGGATTACTCCGCAAACTACATCTTGCAGAAATTCCATAACCGACAAGGACAGATAACCGACGCATGGGATAGCTTCAGCAATATGTTTAGCGCATTTACGGATATCTCAAGAATCAAGTCGATGTACAAAACGAGTTTGGGATACAAGAACCGACCTCTCGCGGAGGCATCATTGACCCCGGACGAGAGTTTCACGCTCAATCATCAGCAATACAATTGGGTGCGTGACTATTTCTGGAGACAATACGAGGTTAACAACTACGAGACCGACAATCGTTTTATCGGAAGCATCGCACCGCAATGGAAAATCTTTGACTTCCTGACATTGCGGGGCCGCGCTTCCGTCGACATTTCCGCCGACAGAATAGAAATCATGACCCCAACCGAGAATCCGTTAGCGTTATATGACCCAAGTGGAGAATACCAGTCGGTGAGTAAAAACTATTCAATTTACTATGGAGATATTATGCTCGCGTTCAGCAAGAATATCACGGACAAGATAAACATCTCGGCCAACTTGGGAATGAATGCCCGTGAAGAAAGTATGTTGCTTCAATCGAACAGGACCGATGGAGGTTTAACAGTAGAGAACGAGTTCATGTTAGGAGTCAGCCGTTATCAAATCAAGACAGACCAAAGTCGCATGAACTTACTGAAAACAGCCATTTACGGATCGATAGATTTGTCCTATGGTAACTACCTATTCTTAGGAGTGACCGGCCGTCAAGAGAAATCATCTACCTTACCACATGGGAGCAACTCTTATTTCTATCCATCCGTGAATGGTAGTTTCCTCTATACTGACGCGTTTCGCGACGCGATTCCCTCATGGTACAATTATGGAAAGGTGCGTGTGTCGTACGGTATCGTAGGTAACGCTCCTGCACCGTACGCGGCTAACATAGTTTACGATCAAGGAAGTGGTAGTGATGTATCGTGGAGTACTTATCCCAGCACGCTCGGAAACTCGGCATTGAAACCGGAGAAAATCAAGGAAGTGGAAGTAGGATGGGAGAATAAGTTGTTTAACAGCCGTTTGGGATTAGAGTTATCTCTTTACCACAGGCAAGTATCGGACATGATCGTCCAGCAACCTGTGGCGATAAGCGATGGTGTGACTAATATGTGGATGAATATCGGTACGATGGTCAACAAAGGTGTGGAACTCTCATTGAATGTAGTTCCCATAGAGACAAGGGATTTCAGGATGGCGGTTTTCACCAACTTAAGTTTCGCGAGCAACAAGGTGACAGAACTCGCTCCGGGTATTGATTATCTACGTAACGATGGTAACTTTGGTAATACGGGTAATGGAGTGAAGATCCGTTCATACGCAGGCCGTGCTTTCGGAGATATATACGTCAACAAAGTACAAACCGTAACGGATGAGAACAGCCCTTATTATGGACAACCCATCGTGGAGATCACAGGTATAACGGACGAGAACGGTAATTTGTACGCCGAGGACGATCCTAACAGAGCGCCTTTAGGTATTTACCGTACATCGGAAGGCGAGGCCAATCAAGAATATGTTGGGAATGTCCAACCGAAGGTGATCGGTGGATTGGGGTTCAACTTTAATTATAAAGCCTTCTCTTTGGATATCATGACTGATTTCCGTTTTGGAGGATATGTACTGAACAACGCCTACCATTACCCGATGGCAAATGGTATATCGAAAGCCTCATTAGCGTATCGCGATGCTGAGCATGGCGGATTATCCTATATGTATAAAGGATTCCAAAGGGAGAATGGTATGATCATCCCTGGAGTCGTGGAAGTGGTCGACGAGAATGGTAACGTCTCATACACGCCCAACACGACAGTGACTCCTAGCGATGACTTTAACAATTACACGTTCAATTGGGGAAATAGCGGTGGAGGAACCACCTATCAATTTTCCGTCATGAAAAACTCCTATTGGAAATTACGTGAGGTAGCGATCGGTTACGATCTTCCGAAGAACTTGATTTCCAAATTATATTTTAAGAACTTGAGAGTATCCTTGTTTGGACGCAACCTGTTCTATTTCTATAAGACATTAGACGAGATCGATCCCGAGGCGAATAACGGAGGTCGTACAGACTGGCTTGGACAGACCGGAGTCGGCTATTCGGCATCGCCATCCCGCACATTTGGTTTCTCGTTAAGAGCTACATTCTAACTGAAATATCATGTTGAACTTTAATAAATGAAGTATATATGAAACAAATAATATCGGCCTCGCTTTTGATGGCTTGCGCATTATCGTTCACGAATTGCCAGGAATCCGCCTATGATGATAAATATAACGATCCAAACAAGGTGACAGCCGTGTTGATGGATAAACTGATGGCGGGAGTTTTCTATAAAGAGAAAGTAGTCGCTATACAAAATTACGATCGTTATTGGAGCCTGGATACGCAATGGTTGGGTAAATACGCTCAAAGTGTAGGTTTTTATATCGATCCAAGACAATATTTCAACGGATATAGCGTGGATAATTTTTATTCAAGTCTCTATTCCGCCGCGGCTAATTTGAAAAAAATGGAAGAAATGTATAACGAGATGTCAGATGCCGAAAAGCCGCAATATGAAGCATATTGTCTGGCCGCAAAGGTACATGTGTACCGACATCTAATATCTGTTATGGATGTTTACGGAGATGTTCCTTGGCATGACGCTTGTTTAGTTGCTTTACATGGGGATTATTCGTACAGTAACGCAAGTTTCGAGGATGACCAAGAACTATATAAAATGGTTATCGAGGACTTGAAAGCGGCCGGCCTTCGTTTTGGCTCGGAAGATTTTATTATCCCGAGAGGTTTTACGGCGACACAGGATTTCATCAACAACGCGGATATGTCGAAGTGGCAAAAATACGCCAACGGACTTTGCTTACGTGCCGCCATGCGTGTGTCCACCAACGGACCATTGGCCGAGTACGGACAATCTGTAGTGAAAGAGATTCTTGAGAACCCAAGCACTTATCCATTAGTGGAGAATTACGAGGACAATATCGCGATCAAGAACTTGAGGGCTGACCCTGTCAACGACGAGGGAGGTGGAGGAATGTGGCAATCGGATTTATGTAAAATAGCTTCCGGTGCCATCATCCGCAATATGTTGTCGAATTACGACAAATCGACATATAGCGGCACTTATCAAGAGGGAATAGACGATCCTCGTTTACCCCTGCTTTATAACAAAGCGACTCCCACAGGGAAATTAGCCGGACTGACACCCGATAGAGAGATACCTAGCGTATATCGCGGTACGGATCCAGAAATGGATATGGCTCAGGAAAGCAGCTATAGCGTGAATACCGTAGGCTTTTCGTTCGCTCGCGAAAACGGTTTTTTCTTCTATAATCAAAATTGGGATCACCAGCAATTCTCATCGTCCGAGACTTGGTTTATCCGGGCGGAGGCTAGACAAAGGGGTTGGGTTTCCGGAGATGCCAAAGAAGCGTTCAAAGAGGGAATCAAACAATCTATCCGCTTCTTTTTTAAGTATCAAAAGAATAAGTCACGAGCGGATATCTCAGTAGGTGACGATGGCTCCGACCGCAGAGGATACGTAGATAATCCGGAAGAACCTACGGACGCTTGGATCGATGAATTCGCCGAAGCGCGTTGGGAAACGAGAATCGATGGAAGCACGTATGACAACGCGAACCCGCGGCTGGACGCTATCATCACTCAAAAATGGTTGAGCTTTAACATGATGTCTTGAGGCTTGGAATGACCTGCGCCGTACGGGATATCCGTCCGGATTGGTCTTTCCGACAACAACCGACCCGATATTACCGAACGTCCCGAATCGTTGGCGTTATCCGGAAGGCGAGCGGAATTTCAATCAGAATTTCTCCCAAGTGGCTGATCAAGATAACTACTACGACAAGTTATTCTGGGTAAAACCATAACTCGCGCAAAAACGAAGGAATAACGCTTTATATGCGAGACCTCGTGAGAATCGCATATTTCGAACCTATTTTTCCTTCGGACAAAACTTACATTTCCTTCGAGAGAAACTATATTTTCTTCCGAAGGAAATGTAAATCTCTTCCGAACAAAACCAGACACGGCTTTTGAAGCGTTTGTCCTTTCGCCTATTTCTCGATATACATATTTTTCGCTAAATTCGCGTGTTTAATGAGCATGCAAGAAAGTATGTATTGGCCGCTTCATCTTCATTTATTCAAAATCGTGCCCTTCCTTATCGGTTGGTTGGGAGACCGGCTATTGGGCGACCCGCAGGGTTGGCCTCACCCGGTCGTTTGGTTCGGGAAGGTTATCGGTATCGGAGAGAAGCGGTTGAACAAGGGTTCCAACCGTATCTTAAAAGGAGGCGCGATGGCGATTGGATTGGTCTTGTGCGTGTACCTTATTTGTGTCGAAATCTTATCTTGGGCATGGTCTATCCATGCATGGTTGAGAGGGACGCTAACCGCTATCGGCGTATTTTATTGTTTAGCGGGAAAAACGTTAGCCACGGAAGTAAAAGCGGTATTCCAAGCGGTGGGACAAAGCGTTGAAGCGGGCAGACGGCAAGTGGCACGAATCGTAGGACGAGACACCTCGCACCTTTCATCGCAGGAAATTCGGGCGGCGGCTTTAGAGACCTTGTCCGAGAACCTTAGCGATGGCGTAATCGCTCCCCTATTCTGGTTCGCCTTGCTGGGCGTTCCGGGAATGATGGCCTACAAAATGGTAAACACGTTGGATTCGATGGTCGGCTACAAGAACGAACGTTATCTTGAGTTCGGACGGATAGCGGCGCGCATGGACGACGTGGTGAATTATATCCCCGCCCGTATCACGGCATATCTCATGCTGCTGGTCTCCGGCAAGTGGAGCGAACGTTCTTTCGTCCAACGTTATGGCTCCGCCCACATCAGCCCGAACTCCGGTTATCCGGAAGCGGCGTTGGCGGCTATCTTGAATTGCCGTTTCGGTGGAACACACGATTATTTCGGGAAACCGGTGGCCAAACCTTTCATAGGTACAAACGACCGGCCGTTCACCAATGACGATATGCGGACAGCCATCCAGATCAACGAGAAAACCGAACTGGTGGCTGGTATTATCGTCACTCTCTTTTTATTAATCTCATGAGCGAATCAAAAAGTAAATCATTCATAATCCTAAAACGATAATGGCTATCAGGTTAAACAAGTTAATCAGCGATGCGGGAATATGTTCCCGCAGAGAAGCGGATCTTTTCATCGAGACGGGACGTGTGACCGTAAATGGCAAGCGACCTTCTGTAGGGCAACGAATCCAAGTCGATGACGAGGTATTGGTCGACGGGGAACGTTTGAACGCAAGGAAATACATCGAATCGCAAGAACGACAACAGAAAGAGGCGCAAGAGGAATGGGATTTATACGCTACGTTCCAACATGATGAACCCGCCAATGAGCCGAAGAATAAACAAGAGAAGGAACGGTTCGGGAGGTATAACAAATATGCCGCCGCTCGGAAAGCGAGAAAAGAGGGAGGGTGGAAACCTAAGAAGACCAGCCGGGCCAGCGAGGAGAAACTCCTGAAGGAAGCGATGTTTCCACAAGCGGCAAAATCCGGGAAGTGGGGAAAACGGCATGCCATAATTAACCCCAAATCGGCGGCACTCCGCAAGACGAGCCGGAATAATCCGCTGAACAAGACTAGACGGAAAAACAACAGCCGACGGAAATGACCGGGAAACGAGTCGTATTGGTGACTGGAGGCCAGCGAGCGGGAAAAAGCGGCTACGCCCAGCGATTGGCCCTGTCTCTCTCGCCCAATCCGGTCTATCTGGCCACTTCCCGCATTTGGGACGATGAGTTCCGTAAGCGGGTAGAACGCCATAAGCGGGACAGAGGGCCGGAATGGACCAACATCGAGGAGGAGAAACTCTTGAGCCAGCGTGACCTTACGGGACGTGTCGTCGTAATCGATTGTGTGACGCTGTGGTGCACGAACTTCTTTTACGACAATCAAGGCGACGTGGAGTCATCCCTTTCCCAAGTGAAGGCAGAGATAGACCGCCTGTTCCGGCAAGAGGCTTTCCTCATTCTCGTGACCAACGAAATCGGCATGGGGGGCGTGCCCATGGACAAGACACAACGCGCGTTCACCGACCTGCAAGGCTGGGTGAACCAATACATCGCCGCCAAAGCGGACGAGGTCGTCCTGATGGTGAGCGGGATTCCACTGAAGGTCAAAGGATAAACATATAACGACAAAGGAATAGCATGATAACATATCAAATCGAGCGTCCCGACGAGACACTGAAAGAGGCATTACAAAACAAGATTGACAACCTGACAAAACCCAAAGGCTCCTTGGGTAGGCTGGAGTCTTTAGCCTTGCAGGTGGGGATGATACAACGGACCCTATCGCCGGTATTGCGCCGGCCGGTGAACGTGATTTACGCCTCTGACCACGGCATCGCCGACGAGGGGGTCAGCAAATCTCCGAAGGAGGTGACGCGGCAGGTCGTCTATAACTTCTTGAACGGCGGGGCGGGTGTCTGCTTCCTGGCGCGCCAGCACGGCTTCGGGCTGAGAATCGTGGACGCCGGCGTGGACTTCGATTTCCCTCCCCTGCCCAGACTGACCGACCGCAAGATTCGCAAGGGAACCCGTAACTTCCTCCACGAGGCGGCCATGACTGCGGAGGAGATGGACAAAGCCATCCGCTACGGGGCCGATATCGTGACGGAGTGCCATCGGGAAGGCAGCAACGTTATCAGTTTCGGGGAGATGGGAATCGGCAACACAGCGGCCTCCAGCATGTGGATGACCTGCCTCACGGGCATCCCCTTGATAGATTGCGTGGGCGCAGGTAGCGGGCTGGACTGCGAGGGTGTAAGGCACAAATACGAAGTACTGAGCCGTGCGCTGGAGAATTATAAGGGGGAAAGGGACGACACCTTGGAGGTGATGCGCCACTTCGGCGGCTACGAGATGGTGATGGCCGTCGGAGGCATGTTGCGTGCCGCCGAGTTGAGGATGACTATCCTCGTGGACGGATTCATCATGACCAATTGCGTGCTAGCCGCCTCCCGGCTTTACCCGGAGATGTTGCCCTATTGCGTGTTCGGGCACCGGGGCGACGAGGCGGGGCATAAACGGGTCTTGGACTTTCTTGGGGCAAGCCCCCTACTCGACCTCGGGCTGCGTTTGGGCGAAGGCTCCGGTGCGATTTGCGCCTTCCCGATACTCGACTCCGCCGTCCGGATGCTCAACGAGATGCACAGCTTCCGGCAGGCGCAAATCACCAAGTACTTTTGAGGAAGTCGCAGGAGGATATTTTTTAGGAGTTAAAAGGTATTTTGTTGTAAAAATGGTTGACTCAAAAGATATAAAAGAGAAATTACGAAAAGAAGCTACCACTTCGCCAACGGAATGTAGAGCCCCTTGTACCCATGGTCCGAAAGCCAATCACGAACGACTTTTTTCAACTCTATTAATAATTTAAAAAGAAGAATACCAAAATTGAATTCAAAGTGAAATCAAGAGTATTGAACACGGTACCTGTCAGGGACAGACGGTATATTACGCCTATTCCAAGCCGCAATAGAAACTGACCAACGAGATAAGGCTTGTATATCGCATAGCTCGTAATTCATAGTTCGTTATTTTCGCAAATAAATACGAAAATCCCCGGAAGATGAGCATAAACTCCACTTCCGAGGATTTTATTTTATGCACGCAAGGTGTGGGAGCTTATTTATAAGCCTCGCCCTTAACCGCGGCGATACCCGGCAGAACCTTGCCCTCGATAGCCTCAAGCAACGCGCCACCACCGGTGGAAACATAAGATACACCCTTGGCCAAACCAAACTTGTTGACGCAAGCAACGGAGT
>CASEGC010000125.1 GCA_949287365.1 uncultured Parabacteroides sp. | reverse complement strand
AAAAGGCCACCTTTTGCAATGCGGCGGTTTATATGATGACTTGGCTTCATCATGTTTTTGTATTGTCGCAGTTTGTCCAGTTGATGAGTTTTTAATGAGTAACATGTGTAAATAACATGCTGTCAGTTCCTTTTGTACGTATTGTTGGTTACCGGTCTCAATGCGGGTGGTGCGGGTTGGGGTTATAGGTTGGTAGATTGTTTTTCGTCAGATTTTATCCTTGTTGTAGATTTATTGCGTATATTTGCAGTGGAAGTCAAGGTTTGACAAATGCTATTATACATGGCGTTGTTTTGAATGACGTGCTTGGGTGTGTTGATTGCGAGAAACAAAAAAGTGTATCATGTCGTTTTGGGATAAGTTCTTTAAACGGAGGAAGGAAGTTGCCAAAGATGAAACTCCGTCAATGGAATTGACAAGCTTGGCCGCATTTGAAGGCCGAGTTGACGAGTTGTTGTCCCGTGACGAGTTTGTAGCTCGAAGCGATTACAAACCAGTTGTTGGTGAATACGCCCGATTGTATTCACAGTTGAATACGCTTAGGAAAACAGGCACGTTGCCGTATTTCTGCAATGAAAAGGGCATCCCTCTTCAACGCATGGAGTGTTTTTTGTCCACATACGAGGACTTTTCATGTAAAGACGGTTCTTTGAAGGTGAATGCCCACAATGAAGATTTTGTCAACCGGCACCTTGTGTGTGACAAGTCGTATCTTGACGGGATTTTATACAAAATAGACCCGAATATAAGATTGGACGACGAGCAGCGGCGTGTCGTCTTGTCTGACGAGGATTATACGCTTGTCATAGCAGGCGCAGGTGCGGGAAAGACCACCACCGTCGCTGCGAAAGTAAAGTATTTGGTTGAAAGGAGAGGCGTACGCCCAGACCAGATATTGGTCATCTCATTCACCAATAAAGCAGTAGGGGAGTTGCGTGACAAGATAAACAAGGCTTTGAAGATAGATTGCCCTGTGACGACATTCCATAAGACGGGTTACGCCATATTGCGCCGTCAGGACGAGGGGCGTAAGACGATTGTAGACCAAGGCTTCATGTTTTATGTCATAAATAATTACCTGAAAGGCAACATCCTTGAGAACCCGGAATTGGTAGATAAGCTGATTTTGTTTTTCGGCAGCTATTTTGACGCCCCATACGAGGGTGATGACCTGAATGACTTTTTCAATTACATAACAAAAGCCGACTTTTCCACATTGCGTGGAAATATGTCAGAATACGCCGAGCGGATAATTGACAGGCGTACAGGTAGGAATGTAAGCATCGCTTATGAGACTTTGCGCTCAGCGCAGGAAGTACGTATTGCAAACTTCCTGTATATGAACGGGATAGATTATTTATACGAAAAGCCTTACCCTTACCACATGGAGCATTCGTATAAGCCGTACACTCCCGATTTCACAATTGCCCAGGGCGACCGTGTGGCCTATATTGAGCATTTTGGAATAACGCAAGACGGGCGCAACAGCCGTTATACGGAGGAACAACTGGCCCATTACAAGAAAGAGGTGAACGACAAGGTTATGTTGCACCGTAGGCATAAAACGGAACTTATATATACTTTTTCTTCATATAATGACGGTCGGGATATGCTTGCCCATCTTCAAGAGCAGTTGGAAGAACACGGTTTTGAGCTTAGGCCTCGTTCTGCCCGTGAAGTGTTTGACAAGATAGTAAGCACGGAAGAAAACCGTTATATTGCCAAGTTGGTAAAGCTCGTTTGCACGTTCATCCAGAATTTCAAGACGAACGATTATGGTTTGGATGATTTCCGCCGTTTCCGCAACATGACAAACAATGAGCGTACAAAATTGTTTTTGACTATATGCGAGCAGTGCTACCTTGAATACGTTAAACGCTTGAGAGAGAAAAACGCCATTGACTTTGAGGACATGATAAATGATTCAGCTCGCATCTTGCGTGAGGAGGTGGTGAAAGGGAAGAAGCTTGATTTCAAATATATCATAGTGGACGAGTATCAGGACATCTCCCGCCAGCGTTTCAATTTGACCCAAGAGCTGAGCAAACTTTGCGATGCGAAGATTATGGCAGTCGGGGATGACTGGCAATCCATTTACGCATACGCCGGGTCGGACATCACGCTTTTCACGAATTTCAAGCGTATTTTCGGCTACGGACAGGAGTTGAGCATAACCCGGACTTACAGAAACGCCCAGGAGGTGATAGACATAGCGGGCGGTTTCATTCAGAAAAACACGTCGCAAATACGCAAGGCTCTTGTCTCCTCAAAGCATATCTTGAATCCTGTAATCATTCAGTCGTATACTGAAGATGTGGACAGAAAACAGTATGAGGGAAAGGGCGGCAAGTTCTTTCTTGTTGGTAAAACGGTAGAGAATATAATAAAGGAAATATTGTCTGAGAACCCGAAATCGTCAATACTTTTGCTCGGCCGGTATGGCTTTGACGGGTTCAACCTTACAAAATCGTCTGATTTTGTATATATGGAAAAGACAGGCAATGTGTCGTCAAAGACATTCGCGGACGTTGAGATGGAATTTATGACGGTGCATAGGGCGAAAGGGCTTGGTTATGACAATGTGATAATCATAAACGCAGTCGATGCCGTCTATGGATTTCCGTCACAAGTTCAGGATGACCCGGTGCTGAAACTCGTTTTAAAAGACGACCATTCAATCGAGTATGCGGAGGAAAGGAGATTGTTCTATGTGGCTTTGACCCGCACCAAGAACCGTGTTTATATAGTTGCGCCACAACAACGCCCCTCTGATTTTGTGCGTGAGTTGTTGAGGGATTATCCTAATGTCACGCTTCGTGGAACATTGGATGCGAAAAAAGAGGGAGGGAACGAGGCTAAACGTTGTCCAGTATGCGGTTATCCATTGCAGTTGCGGTACAGGAAGTCATACGGTCTGAAACTGTGGATTTGCTCCAATGAACCTGAAATATGTGATTTTATGACCAACAATTTGAATGGTGGGGATTTGCCGATATTGAAATGTGACAAATGCCGTGACGGATATTTGGTGGTAAAAGAAGGTGATGGCGCGCCTTTTTTAGGGTGTACCAATTATAAGAAAGATGGAACCGGTTGCAATAATACGATGACTCGAAGTTATTATTTACGGTATGTGAAGGGGCGATAGCCTTTGGGGCTTTTCTTTGTCATGTCTTTACGGCAATGCTTCTTATTGCTTGCTCGTGTTCTTTATTTCAAGAATTTACAACTTATTCAAAGTAGAATGACACGTAAAACCTACGGGAAGGTATCAAGCTGTTTTGGTCAGACCAAAACACAAACTTGCTACCATAGAAAAACAGAGACCCGACTTTGGAGTAACTCGTAAGCCATTGGGCAGCTCAAAGGACAGCTTGCCACTTCTTTCGGAACAAGCGGGGGTGTCCAGAGGGGTGCAACCCCACTGGCTCATTGGGGCGTTTTTAGCATTAGCGTCAGCGGTGCGTGAAGAAAACGCCCTAATGAGCTATGGCTTTTTGTTCCCCAAAATCCTGCGGTGGTGTCGGAGGTGATGGTGGCGGATATTGGTTGCCTTTTTCTTTTTGCCTGCCTAGTGTGATATTCTGTGCCGTTGTGCCGGCATGATGGTATCTCCGCACATGGGCATACATGCAGGGATGATGCTACCGTTTCCACAGCGGACTTGATGAGGGATGAAAATCTGATGAATTGATGATTAGACAATTTAATACATTGATAGACAATAGGATGATTCGTCATCGACGTTTCATCAAACCGCTCACCAAAAGAGAAGCGATAGGGCTGCGTCCGCTTTCTCTTTTCATCAGCCAATTTCTTCTGTTGAGTGTTTGATGAGGATGTAAACCGCTGTTATTCTTTATGTTTATATATGCTTTCATCATTTCATCAAAATAACAAGTGTCGTTTGTGTAATTTGCCGTACCGTATTCCGGCGGACTTGCAGGCAACCATAAAAACGTTGAACTGTTGAATTAAGCAGGTAACGCTCTGATATATTGTGAAATACATCCTAAACAATCTCTCAACAAAAGCATATCGCCCAACAAACGGATACGAAAAGAAAAGGCGAGGCCGGAGTGGAATTACCGTTTGCCCTTCTTTTCAACAGCCGTTTTCTTTTATTGAGTGTTTGTTGAGAGTATATTTTGTTATATGTCAACATATTATCTACTCTATTCAACAATTCAACAAAATACGATAGTTAGATTGGCGGTTATCAACCTAACACCCGTATCTGTGACAGCTATCCAAAGCGACCCACAGGACTTGCCTTTCTTTTCGCGAGCACAGCCTTTCCAACAGGGCGTTGCATACCCTTGCGGTATTGGGCGTGTTGATGCGGAAAGCGAGTGCCACGACCATTGGCAGGGCATACGCTTCCGAATAATAGCCGTTTGGTAACCTGATACGCCTTTCCACCTCGCAAGGCTTCAACACTCCGCTCTTGTACACGGCTCGGATGGCGGCACGGAGTGTAGGGGCAATTACACCGAACAGCCTTACCAACTCCATTTCGTTCATCCACACGTTGGCGGTATCGGATGGTACGGCAACCCTGCCGCATCCGTCCATTGTGATTGTTGTCCGTTTCATATCCCTGCCACTTTGATGTTGCCGAATGACTTGCTCAGCTTGTCGCCCAGCATCGTTAGGTCGTTGTCCAATTTTTCCACGGTTATCTTCGCATAGATTTGGGTCGTTTCGATGTTCGTATGCCCCAAAATGCGACTTACTCTCTCTATCGGCATATCCTTGCAGAGGACCAGGACCGTAAATCCATGTGGTGTAAAAAAATAAAAAATACTTGTTTTTCTTGCATATTCGGAAAATAATGCTTTCCTTTATAACGAAAAAAGAGAAGAATAATTATAAAAAAGTAATACTATGGGAAAATAGGACGTTTTTCAAATTAAAACAGGATTGAGTGCTTCAGTCCAAAAACGAAAGGCGCTTGTTAACCAAATCTAATATTTGTGATTAATAAGAGCTTTTGTTGGGAGTCCGTACGGTGTGCGGACTCTTTTTTATTTATAGACGTTTCATTTTCCAAATTTTTCGGTAGTAGAAGTTTAGTAGGGATTAATTTTCATTATCCGCAGTGATTCTGACCTTCTCTTTATGAAAAGGTATCAATGGAATCGCTTGTACGTATCTGCTGCCTTCAGAAATATTGCGTAATGTTGTACTTGTTGTTGGACTCTGCAGTTTCAAAATCAACTGTCTGCCGCGAGATAAGACGCAACGCGAAGGCGGACGGGAGTTATGTGTGGAAACTGGCGCAGGCCAAATGCGACAGCCGTAAACATGGCTTCAGGGGCAACCACCGCAAGACGGAGGAATTGTGGTGGCGCATGGACAGGATGATAGAGGCGGACTGGTCTCCTGGGCAGATAGCCGGGGTACTTGCCAAGGAAAGCATGCACATCTGCAAGCAGACCATTTACAACCATGTCCATACGGACACGACAGGCAAACTGACCGCCCATATGCCGCATGAACTCAAATACAAGCGGCGCATGAAACCGCGACGTCCCACAAAAGTAACCAACATCCCATGTCGCACAAGCATACACGAACGCCCCAAGGATGCGGACGGCAAACGCTTTGGGGATTGGGAGATGGACGCTATCGTGGATTCACATGGGCACGCCATCCTCACGCTTACGGAACGCTCCACGAACCTCATCCTGATGGAAAGGCTCAAGCGGGGGCGCAAAGCGGTTCCGACGGCCAAGGTGGTTGTCCGCCTGCTCTTCCCTTACCGCGAACAAGTCAAGACCATCACCACCGACAACGGGGTTGAGTTCGCTGCCCATCAAAATATCTCGAAAGGATTGACACCTAAAGGCGGAAAGAAGGTCATTGTTTATTTCGCGGATTCATATGCCGCATGGCAGAAAGGAGCCGTTGAGAACGCCAACAAGCTTATCCGGAAATACATCCCTAAAAAGACTGATTTCAATGACATTACGGATGCTTTTATAAAAAAAGTGCAGCACAAACTGAATCGAAGACCCAGAGAAAAACTCAACTTTGACACCACTTTGCATTGCTTCTTCAAGCATTTTTCGTAATGTTGCATTTGCTGTTGGACTCTGCAATGTGAAAAAATAAAAAAATACTTGTTTTTCTTGCATGTTCGGAAAATAATGCTTTCTTTTACGCAAAGAAACAAAGGATGGGGGATAATTGTAAAAAATAATCTATGGGAAAATAGGACGTTTTTCAAATTAAAACAGGATTGAGTGCTTCAATCCAAAAACAAAACGCACTTGTTAACCAAATCTAATATTTGTGATTAATAGGAGCTTTTGTTGGGAGTCCGCACACCGTGCGGACTCTTTTTTATTTATAGACGTTTTCATTTCCCAAATTTTTCGGTAGTAGTAGAAGTTTAGTGGAGATTAATTTTCATCATCCGCGGTGATTCTGACCTTCTCTTTATGAAAATGTATCAATAGGAATCGCTTGTACGTATCGTGCTGCTTTCAGAAATATTGGATTATTTTGAGATATTGAGATAGCGGATATTGAATAGGCTTCGGGCGAGATTCATAACCGTTTCGACGAGTTAAAGAATTTGGGGTTATCCGGTGATGTCCATTTTGAGTCCAAGGGTTTTATGAATCCTATAACGTGACCGATTTTCCGATTTGCGACCGTTATATCGATCATACCCTCATACTTTTTTAAAAACACGATTAAGGATACTGCAAGGTTAAGCATGGCCAGATGATACAACAAAGTGGAAGAGTCTAGGATGAAGTAATTCAATGTCATTGCGGCCACTTTTTATGAACACTATGATTGAAATCCTGAATTTCTACAACAACCGTTTGTCGAATGCTGCTGTCGAATCATTCAACGCCAAAATCAAATTGTTTAGGGCAGACCTGCATAAGGTTGCCGACAAGAAGTTCTTCTTATACAGAATTGCTGAGTTGTATGACTATCCCCTAAATTTCTGACTCGAAAAATTTAGGGAATGACAATGTCGGTAAATAAAAAAAGAGTCCGCACACCGTGCGGACTCCCAACAAAAGCTCTTATTAATCGCAAATATTAGATTTGGTTAACAAGTGCATTTTGTTTTTGGACTGAAGCACTCAATCCTGTTTTAATTTGAAAAACGTTCTATTTTCCCATAGATTATTTTTTTACAATTATCCCCCCCATCCTTTGTTTCTTTGCGTAAAGGAAAGCATTATTTTCCGAACATGCAAGAAAAACAAGTATTTTTTATTATTTTCTTTTCTCTCGTAAGAAAATGAGGAGGAGAATGTGTCAGAAATCATGCATTGACACACTCTCCTTCTTTTGAATAACTTGTCGTTAGAGTTTCGCTACTAAGTTCCGGTCACCGAAGGCATTGTCGACTCGAGCCACGTTGACCCAAAACTTACTATCGTGCAACCATTCGAGCGGGAAGGCGGCTTTGCTACGAGGATAAGCATGATTCCACTCGTCGGCGGTTACCTCGTATTCCGGATGCGGAGCGTTCTTCAGCACGTTATCATCTTTGGATACTTTACCTTCTTCTACCTCTTTAATCTCGTTCCAAATACATTCCATCACCTCCACGAAGCGGTCTAATTCCGCTTTGCTTTCACTCTCGGTAGGTTCTACCATCAGTGTACCGTGCACGGGGAAAGAGAGAGTGGGAGCGTGATAGCCAAAGTCCATCAAGCGCTTGGCGATGTCGCTCTCGTCGATACTGGAACGTTCTTTCACCGTGCGGCATTCGAGAATCAGTTCATGGCCGACGCGACCGGTCGTTCCGGTATAGACAATACCATAAGTGTCCTTGAAACGTGCGGCGAGATAGTTTGCGTTAAGAATTGCGATTTTCGTGGCCATTTCCAATCCTTCCGCACCCAGCATCCGGATATACGCATAGGTGATAGGTAAGATACCTGCGCTTCCATAAGGCGCTGCGGCGACGGTATTCAAGTCGCTACCCCAAAGGATAGGATGCTGCGGTAAGAAAGGAACGAGATGTTCCGCGACACAAATCGGACCTACACCTGGCCCACCTCCTCCATGAGGCGAGGCGAACGTTTTGTGCAAATTCAAGTGGCAAACATCGGCTCCAATCGTACCCGGGTTTGTCAATCCCACTTGCGCATTCATGTTTGCTCCATCCATATATAGTTGTCCGCCACAAGCGTGAACGATATCGCACATCTCCTTGATATCCGGCTCGAAAATACCGTGCGTGGAGGGATAAGTGATCATGCTCGCCGCCAAACGTTCCTTGTTTTCCTCGGCTTTAGCGCGGAAATCAGCGAGGTCGATGTTGCCATTCTCATCGCATTTCACGGTGACGGTTTTGAAACCACACTGTACGGCACTTGCGGGGTTTGTACCGTGAGCGGAAGCCGGCAAAAGTACGATGTCGCGATGACTTTGCCCGATACTTTCCAAATAAGCGCGGATGACACGTAACCCCGTATATTCTCCAGCGGCTCCTGAATTGGGTTGTAACGTACAACCTTTAAAACCGGTGATTTCGCAAAGGTAAGAAGATAGATTTTCGATCAGTTCTTTATAACCTTCTACCTGCTCTTCCGGTGCGTAAGGATGGATGTTCATGAATTCCGGTCGACTGAGCGGCAACATCGCGGAAGCCGGGTTTAGTTTCATCGTACATGAGCCGAGGGAAATCATGGATTGCGCGAGAGAAACATCCTTGCGCCCGAGGCGGGTGATGTAACGCATCAATTCCGTTTCCGTATGGTATTTTTTGAAAACCTCTTGTTGTAGGAAATCGGATTTGCGGGCGAATTTGGAATCGAAATAACACCGGTTGGGTATCGTCTCTTTCAGCATGTAATCTTTTCCTGCCGCTCCAGCGAAAATATAAAGCAAAACGCCGATATCCGTGGCCTGCGTGGTTTCGTCGAGGCTTACGCCTATCTGTCCACCTTCGAAATAGCGGAGATTCACTTTGCATTCCAAGGCGATTTCTCGTAACGCGCTGATTGATACTTGTTGTGGAAGTTGGATTTTCAATGTGTCGAAATAATCCTTGTTCAGCTGTGTGTAACCCAGTTTTTCCAACTCGCTGGCGAGGAATCCCGTCGCCGCATGGATACGTCCAGCGATATTGCGCAATCCTTCCGCACCATGATAGACGGCGTAGAATCCAGCCATTGTCGCCAATAACGCTTGTGCGGTACAGATATTGGAGGTCGCTTTCTCCCGTTTGATATGCTGTTCGCGAGTCTGCAAAGCCAAACGGTATGCAGGGTGTCCGTACGCATCTTTAGAGATACCGATAATACGTCCCGGAATGGTTCGTTTATATTCCTCTTTGGTAGCGAAGTATGCCGCGGATGGCCCGCCGTAGAACATCGGTATGCCGAAACGTTGACTGCTGCCGAATACCACATCGGCCCCCCATTCGCCCGGTGGAGTCAATAATACCAGACTCATCAAATCAGCGGCTACGCCAACCTTCGCTCCGGCGGCGTTCGCACGAGTTACGAATTCCCGGTAATCTTCGATTAATCCATCCCCGTTTGGGTATTGGACAATCGCCGCAAATACGTCTGGCGTAAATTCGAATTTTTTATAATCTCCAATAACCACTTTAATGCCTTGAGGAATCATTCGGGTATGAATGACGGCTCGTGTTGAGGCGAATACGTTTTCATCGACGAATACCGTATTGGCTTCCGCTTTCACTTGCGCTCGGCTACGGGTCCCATGGAACATGGTGATCGCTTCCGCCGTCGCTGTGGCTTCGTCCAATAAGGAACAGTTAGCTAACGGCAATCCGGTCAGTTCGCAAATAACGGTCTGGAAATTCAGTAACGCTTCCAGTCGACCTTGAGATACTTCCGCTTGATAAGGCGTATAAGAGGTATACCATACCGGATTTTCGAATACGTTTCGTTGGATTGGTGCCGGACAAACCGTGTCGTACCATCCCATGCCAATGTAGGAGGTGAAAACCTCGTTCTTAGATGCCAGCTCGGCGATATGCTCGGCGAATTCTCGTTCTGTCATGGCCTCGGGGAGGCTTAACGGTTCTTTCAGTCGGATATTGGCTGGAATCGTCTGATCAATCAGTTCATCCAACGATTTCACGCCAATAGTCTCCAGCATCGAGGGAATGTCTTCCTTGGAGATTCCCACGTGGCGATTTACAAATTTATTTGTGTCCCTAAAAAGCTACTATTTTATAAGTAAGGATTATTTAATTGTTCATCTATGATACGTGTCTCAGGACCATGACCGGGATAAACGATAGTCTCGTCCGGTAAAGAGAGTAGCTTGTCGTTGATAGAAGCGATGAGAAGCTCTTGATTCCCACCCCATAAATCCGTACGTCCGATACTTCCAGCGAACAAGGAATCACCAACGATGACAAAGCCGTTTTTCTTGTTATAAAAAGCCAATCCTCCGGGAGAATGTCCGGGTACACTTAATGCGACCAGCTCAGACTCTCCGAACTTGATGATTTCATTATTGACCAAATATTTCTCTACGGGAATCTCCTTGATCGCGATAGGCAATCCGAAAGCCTTGGCCTGCTCGTTCGCTGAAGGAAGTCCCTCCACGTCAGCCTTATGCGCTTCGGGCTTTAACCCGTAAGTGTTATAAATGAATTCGTTGCCAAAGATATGGTCCAAGTGGAGATGGGTACAGAGATAACGTTTCAATATCAGCTTATTCGTTGAGATAAAATCGCTTAATTCTTTCTGTTCCTCTTGACGAAGGCATCCACAATCAATCAAGACCGCCTCTTTCGTGTCGTCGTATAACACGTAGGTGTTTTCGGAGAAATAATTTACCTCGAAAGATTTTATCGAAATCATAATGGTATATATACTACTTTTTTAGTCTTAAAATATTCTTCTTTGAAATAGTCTTTCAGTTCCACGCTGAGCGCTTGTCTGCGGAAAGGCGCTATCTCATGAGCTAACTCGCCCCCCTTCAGGCAAATCAGTCCATTGGGTAAAGCGTTGATCTGTTCCTTCCGGATGTTCTTATGTATGATTCTCACCAAATCCGCTAAAGGCATGACGGCTCGACTTACGACAAAATCGAATATCTCTTTCTCTTCTTCACCTCGGCAATGGCGGAACGATACGTTCTCCAATCCTATCGCGTCCGCCACGGCTTGGGCCACCTTGATTTTCTTGCCGATACTATCTACTAAATGAAAGTGCGAGCCGGGGAACAATATCGCTAAAGGAATACCGGGAAAACCTCCTCCTGTCCCTAAGTCCATTATCGATGAACCATCTTTGAAACCTAACATCTTGGCTATACCTAAAGAATGAAGGACGTGATGCGGATAAAGGTTTTCGATATCCTTGCGCGAGATGACGTTGATTTTTGCGTTCCAATCCGTATATAGGTCGTATAAGGCGGCGAATTGTTCGATTTGCCGTTCCGTTAAATTCGGGAAGTAGTATTTTATCAATTCCATGATTTTATTTGTTGAATAGTGGAGAGATTGGGCTGTCCTCTTTTAATAAAGGACGGATTTCCTCGTAAGGTAGATGTACGTTCGTGACGCCCACCACATACGCGGCGATCTCATATTCGTTGAAGGAATAGGTGATGCCTGTTTCGTCTACAAGGAAATTCCCGTTAGGAAAAATCTCGTCTACGCTGAAAAAACCTATATTCTCCAGTTCTTTTACATCGGACACGTTGTTCTGCTCGGCGATATGATTTACCAATATTTGGGCCAACTTGTCTTGATAATCGTCGATAAAAATTTCTTCCTCGGCAATCGGTTGTCCTGTTTTTAGGTTCAGGACATGGTGATTGTAAGCGTGCGCGCCATGCGCTCCTCCCGTATAGTTCTCGAAGCTTACCGTATAACAGATGATGTTATCTTGGTTGAATGAGATATGGTTGGATGACATCTCATAATAGGAATACCATGCGCCTACGGGTGTCTCGTCCGCTTTGCTTAGTTCCGTTTTGTAGTCTTCCTCCAGGTCCTTGTATGCCGTCAAGTAATCTTCCGTGTATTTTTGGACGGCCTCTTCCGGAGATAGTTGTTCATAATCCTCGCCAAAATAGGAGGATACGAATTGCTTTCGCAAACTATTTAATATCTCCTTGTTCTCATATTTATTGGGGAATACGAACTTGATCTCTAAATCGCAGTTGGGATTATCCGGATTATCCAGCAGATGGTAGACTTTTTCCACGTGGATGGAATCGAATCCGACGGGATTCTCCGAAGACTTTTGGGTCTTGATATTGCAACTTGAGAAAAGGATACCCAATAAAAAAATAGCCCCGAAGCATTTGCGAAAATACGTTTTCATAGAATTCCTAATTATAATATTTCTACGCGAATGTACGTTAATTAAATTGTATAATCAAATAACATACGGTTATCTTTGATTGTCGAAATTGTATTTGTTCTTTATAAATAATAGCGTTAATATCATGAGAAAAATGTTGTTGGCTGTTTGCGCGTTGGTTGTCGCGTGGAACGTGGGCGCGCAATGGAAACCCGCCGGGGATAAGATTAAGACGGATTGGGCGGCGAAAGTGGATCCCGAAAATGTATTGCCGGAATACCCTCGTCCTAATATGGAACGTGCGGAGTGGCAGAATCTGAATGGGGTATGGGAGTATGCGATTTTGCCGAAAGGCCAGGTCGAACCGGCTGTTTTTGAAGGTGAAATCTTAGTGCCATTCGCCGTGGAGTCCGCATTGTCCGGTGTACGGAAAGAGGTCGGGGAGGAAAACGAGCTTTGGTATAAGCGGACCTTCACGGTTCCTTCTTCTTGGAAAGGAAAAGATATCTTGTTGAATTTTGGGGCCGTAGATTGGAAAGCGGATGTATTCGTGAACGATGTTTTGATAGGTTCCCATACGGGAGGTTTTACCCCATTTTCATTGAATATTACGCCTTATCTTCAGGGGAAAGGCTCACAGAAATTGGTCGTTAGGGTTTGGGACCCGACGGACAAGGGTTATCAACCGCGAGGAAAACAAGTGACCGACCCGGAAGGAATTTGGTATACGCCGGTTACGGGTATTTGGCAAACGGTTTGGCTGGAACCTGTCGCTTCCTCTCATATTACCTCAATCAAGGCTGTCCCGGATATCGATACGGGCGTGATGGGCGTGACCGTAGGTGTTCACTCCGCTTCATCGGGGACGGATATAGTGGAGGTACGGTTGTTGGATAAAGGCAAAGTGGTGGCTTCGGCCAAAGGTGTACGGGGAAAAGAGTTGCGTTTGTCCGTTCGGGAGCCTATTTTGTGGGAACCTTCCAACCCTTATTTGTATGATATGGAGGTCTGGTTGTCAAGAAACGGCAAATTGATGGATAAGGTGAAATCGTATACGGCTTTTCGTAAAATCTCTACCAAACGTGACGCAAATGGAATTATGCGGATGTGCTTGAATAATAAAATCTTATTTCAATATGGGCCATTGGATCAAGGCTGGTGGCCTGACGGACTTTATACCGCTCCGACAGATGAGGCTTTGCTTTATGACGTGGTGAAAACGAAAGAGTGGGGATTTAATATGATTCGCAAGCACGTGAAGGTGGAACCGGCTCGTTGGTATTATCATTGCGACCGTGAGGGGATGTTGGTTTGGCAGGATATGCCGAGTGGAGACATGGGGAACCAATGGGCTCCGCATACGTATAACGGAGGAACGGACAGAGAGCGTTCCCAAGAGTCTGTAGACAACTATTATAGGGAGTGGAAAGAAATCATGGATTTGTGTATATCGAATCCTTGTGTGGTCGTATGGGTTCCCTTTAATGAGGCTTGGGGGCAGTTCGATACGGAAAAGGCGGCGGAATGGACAAAGTCTTATGATTCCTCTCGTTTGGTTAATCCTGCCAGTGGCGGGAATTTCCGCGCTTGCGGCGATATCCTTGACTTGCATAATTATCCGGGACCGGCTATGTATTTGTTTGATCCGGAACGTGTGAACGTCTTGGGCGAATATGGAGGCATTGGTTTGGCTGTTGAGAATCATTTGTGGTGGAATAAACGGAATTGGGGATATGTCCAGTTCAAGAACAAAGATGAGGTGACATCCGAATATATAAAATATGCTCGTGAATTGAAAGCTTTGGCGGTTAGGGGTTTTTCAGCGGCTGTCTATACGCAAACTACGGATGTAGAGGGGGAGGTGAATGGCCTCATGACTTACGACCGTAAAGTGATTAAAATTAATGAGGTAAAGGTTCGTGAGATGAATCAAGAGGTGATACGGTCTGTATCTGAATAATTAAAGAACTCAGATGATATTGGGTTAGAGAACCTGCGAAATTCTTCTGAAAAAGAGACGTGCGTGTTTTTGTGTAGAGACGCACGTCTTTTTTTCTAATGTCGTACGTGTTTCCTGGAAGACTCGTGTGTCTTTCCCGTCCGCTTTTTCTTTTAAAGGGGGTGAACAAAAGGATTCATTATAGGGACACATCTTTAAACTCATGTACATATTTCGGCGTATCGGCAAAATATACTTCGGAATAACGTTGACATTCAATTCCTGAAACAGAAGACGGAATGGTTTTAGTTACTTTCGCATCTTCAAAAAAAACAAAAGGGGAACCGACATCACGTCGCCACCCCTCCCTTAACTTAAACGCCAAAACTAAATCTAAACAAAAAACACAAATAATGATAATTTTATTTTTTCTGTTTATCCTTTTTACCTTGTCCCATAAATTCCCGAACAAATTTATATTCCGCTTCCCTATACTTATAAATCTTTTCGGGAGAAAGTATTTTCTTGAATTTTTCAAAATACTCTTTTTTCAACTCAGCTTCCTCTATCTCAACCTCCAGACTCTTGTCTATCAGCTCGACATATTCCGCTTCCGTTGGTTTCTCCTTCTGACGAATTTTTTTTGATAACATCCGACATTCACGCCCTATCTCGAACTTCTTCTGATTCAATTCGTTGCACAAAGGTATAAACTCCGCAGCCTCTTCTGGCGTAAGTCCCACCTCCGCTACGATATAAGCGTTCCTCTTCGCCTCGAATGTCTCTCTATCAAAATGTTTTCGTCCCTTTCCATCTCCTTGCGCATTAGCGGTAAAAGAGAGTGGAATCGAAATCGCCGCAAATATAATAATAAATATTCTACCCATACAATATTATCGGATTTTTTTCGCGAAAAGCGATATTTTTAAGTTTTATTCAGAATAAGCAAGTTCTTCGTTCATCAAATAGTTAGCGTACTGTATCTCCAAATACTCTAAATACTCCTCATCCTCTAATTCTATCGCATTTAGCGATTCTACCGGAACTTCCGTATTAACGATCAATGAATCAGCGGTATTTCCATTGGAGACTTCATCGCCCACGATCGCCTTGAAAAACAATCCCAAGCCAGCGAACACGGCCGCCATATACAACCATGGGCGGACACGATCCATCAAAGAGATCGGCCGGACCTCTTCGGCCTGATTTTCCGGCAACTGGTCCATAATCCGCTCCACAAGCCCATCCATGTACCCTTCCGGTACAATAAAAGGATTTGTCCCTTTTAACCGATCTAGGTTGTTCTCCTCTTTTTTCATAACTTTTTCTCTTTATATCATATTGACAGCGACTTTCGCGAAAGGTTTAAAGCTCTCGTGTTAAAAACTCCTCGATTTTTTTCACGGCATGATGATAAGAAGCTTTCAGAGCTCCGACAGAAGTACCCAAGATCTCCGAGATTTCCTCATATTTCATCTCTTCATAATACTTCATGTTAAAGACTAAACGCTGCTTTTCGGGAAGGGAAAGAATCGCTTTCTGCAATTTCATCTGAAGCTCATCGCCATCAAAATATACGTCACTCTTCAACTGCTCCAGCAAGAACACGTCCATATCGTCGATAGAGACATTGTTCGCGGCGCGTTGCTTATTCAAGAACGTGATAGACTCGTTGATCGCTATCTTATAAAGCCAAGTCGACAGTTTAGCCTCACCGCGGAAAAGGTCGATATTCATCCACGCTTTCAAGAAGGTGTTCTGAAGCAAGTCGTTCGTATCCTCATGGCTCAAGACTATTTTCCGTATATGCCAATACAATTTCTCGCTATACGCGCTCACGATCCAAGCGAAAGCCTCCCGCCGCTTGGCGGGGTCATGAAGCGACGTCACGATTTCTTCTTCTTTATAGGATTGCATTTTCTCCATTTTGAGGAAGTGCCCAGAACAGGACTCGCACCTGAAACGAACGTGTCTATCAATTCCGCCACCTGGGCTTTTCTATATGATTTTATTAAACCTGTTCTTTCAAATCTTTCTCGCGAAGATAATCTTTTTCCCGGATAAACCCAAAAAAACGGCCACCCCCTTCCGGAGCGACCGTCTCGATTATATTCATTTCACGGAACGAATTACATCATGCCACCCATTCCGCCTCCCATGCCAGGATTCATGGCTGGAGCGGCGGGAGCCGCCTCCTTTTTCTCCGCGATCACGCACTCGGTGGTCAAGAACATACCGGCGATAGAAGCCGCGTTCTCCAACGCTACACGCGTGACTTTGGCCGGGTCGATCACGCCGGCGGCGCACAAGTTCTCGAAACGATCGGCGCGAGCGTTGTAACCGAAGTCACCCTTCCCCTCTTTCACTTTCTGAACGATAACGGCGCCTTCCTTACCCGCATTAGCGACAATCTGACGCAACGGCTCCTCGATAGCGCGTTTAACGATCTCGATGCCTGTCGTCTCATCTTCGTTCTCACCCTTCAAGCCTTCCAAAGCCTCGATAGCGCGGATGTAAGCCACACCACCGCCCGGAACGGTTCCTTCCTCGATAGCCGCGCGAGTAGCGTGCAAAGCGTCATCCACACGGTCTTTCTTCTCTTTCATCTCGACCTCCGACGGAGCGCCCACGTAAAGAACCGCTACGCCACCGGCCATCTTGGCCAAACGCTCTTGCAGTTTCTCCTTATCGTAATCGGAAGTAGTGTTCTCCATCTGGATCTTGATCTGACCGATACGAGCTTGGATAGCCGCCTTGTCGCCCGCGCCGTTCACGATAGTGGTAGTGTCCTTATCCACCGTGATTTTCTCGGCCGTACCCAACATATCCATCGTAGTGCCTTCCAGCTTTAAGCCTTTCTCCTCGGAAACGACCGTACCACCAGTCAAGATAGCGATATCTTCCAACATCGCCTTACGACGGTCGCCGAAGCCCGGAGCTTTAACCGCGCAAATCTTCAACGAACCACGCAGACGGTTAACCACCAATGTAGCCAACGCCTCGCTATCGATATCCTCGGCGATAATCAGCAAAGGACGACCGCTCTGTACAACCGGTTCCAAGATAGGCAGCAAGTCTTTCAACACAGAGATTTTCTTATCGTAAATCAACACGTACGGATTCTCCATTTGGCACTCCATCTTCTCCGTGTCCGTCACGAAGTAAGGAGAGATATAACCGCGGTCGAACTGCATACCCTCTACGACATCCACCGTAGTTTCGGTACCTTTCGCTTCCTCGACCGTGATAACGCCTTCTTTCTTTACCTTCTGCATAGCCTCGGCGATCAACTTGCCGATAGCCTCGTCGCCGTTAGCGGAAATCTTGGCCACATGCTCGATCTTCTCGAATTTATCGCCTACCTCCTCAGCTTGGTTTGCGATGCTCTCGACAACCTTAGCGACCGCCTTGTCGATACCGCGTTTCAAATCCATCGGGTTAGCGCCGGCGGTAACGTTTTTCAAACCTACGCCGATGATAGCCTGCGCCAAAACCGTAGCGGTAGTCGTACCGTCACCTGCGTTGTCGTTGGTCTTCGAAGCGACTTCTTTAACCAATTGAGCGCCCATGTTCTCGAACGGGCAAGCCAACTCGACTTCCTTAGCGACCGTCACGCCATCCTTCGTAATTTGGGGAGCGCCAAACTTCTTCTCGATAATCACGTTACGACCTTTCGGGCCCAACGTCACCTTCACCGCGTTCGCCAACTCATCCACGCCTTTTTTCAAAAGGTCGCGGGCATCCATATCATATTTAATCTCTTTTGCCATGATTGTTTACTTTCTTTTAAGTGTTTGTTAAATAATTAGATAATCGCCAAAACGTCCGATTGACGCATGATCAAATATTTCTCGCCATCCAGCTCGATTTCCGTGCCGGCATATTTCCCGTAAAGTACGTTATCGCCTACCTTTACTACCATCTCCTCGTCCTTCGTACCGTGACCAACGGCGACTATCTCGCCTTTCAACGGTTTCTCTTTCGCTGAATCCGGAATGATGATTCCGCCCAATGTCTTCTCCTCCGCGGCGGCCGGCTTGATAAGCACTCTGTCCGCTAATGGTCTAATGTTCATTTTCTTCGTATTTTAAATGTTAATAATATTACGTTCTTATCGTGAGCCTGACGCTCACGTCTATGTTTCTGCGAAAAGTATGCCAAAACAAATATCCCCTGTTTTTTCTGACAATATTTCGGATAAGCCCGACAACATCGTTGAAAAAGACTGACAAGTTGTCCCGCGGGTCTCCTCCAAACCCTATTACACATTAATTATATATACAAATCCGAATAAAGGGGAGAAGGAACGGCAGGGAAAACCTTGCGTTACCTGAAGAAAGTCTGTCTTTAACGTGAGTTCGATATAAGAGAAAAAGGGAAAAGACGGGAGAAAAAAAACCGGACGCCACAGGGAAAAGTTCGCTACATGCCGGACAATTCTCTATCTTTAGTCTAAAGATACATATCGCAAGCCTAAAGATACATATCTTTAACCTAAAGATATATATCTTCAGCCTGAAGATAGACTTTCCTCCGTGGAGTTTCCGATTTTCCCCGCCGGCTTTTTAAGTTTTCCTCTTGGTTGTCGAACTTTTCCTTATCCGCTTTTTATACGAACTTTCGTTAAGATAAAGGATAAAGCGTCTTATATCGAGGTCACGCGCGTGTTTTCCGGGCGGGACGCGCGTCTCTTTTTCAGGGGACGCGCGTGTTTTCTCACGCGGAATTTTTTTTTGATGTCCGGTCGCGCCTTCTCATGGGAAGAGTGCGATAAATCTTATTTAACATATCGAATAAGTGCGTATATGTCAATGCATTATCCATAAATATTAGGAGACGATCGGGACGTGTCCCGAAAAAATCCGTCCAAAAATTTGGATGGAGAGGTGAGAGTGTATACCTTTGCGTCCGCTTTCGAGAGGTAAGCGGGATGGCGAGAGGAAGTTCACCGGAAGTTTGGAGAAGCGGAAAGGGACGGTTATATTCGCGGTCCGCTCCTCGGGAAATCGGGGGCGAGATCTTTGAGAGAGATGGTAGACAACAAGCGAGAGTAGCGCGAGTATCGGAATGGGTTAGTCCATTCGCCCGACTCCGTCGAGCGTCGGGGATACGACGCGGG
>CASEGC010000124.1 GCA_949287365.1 uncultured Parabacteroides sp. | reverse complement strand
TCGCCGCTCACCCGCGAGACGAGGTGGATGACGTGGCTGTAGTATTGCGTCTCCTTGTAGAAGTCCACCCGCACGTCGTGGGCGTTCCGGCTCAGGTCGTTCCGGGCGAGGTCCACCAGCATCACGTGCTCGGCGTTCTCTTTCGGGTCGTTCAGCAACGCCTCGGTGCGCTGTTTGTCCACTTCGATGTTTCCGGTGCGGAAGGCGGTTCCCGCGATGGGGTCTATCGTGGCTCGCCCGTCTTTCACCTTGCAATGCGTCTCGGGCGAAGAGCCGAAGATACGGAAGCCGCCGAAGTCGAAGTAGAACAGGTAGGGCGAGGGGTTGATGCTGCGCAACGCCCGGTAGACCTTGAAGTCGTCTCCCTTGAAGGGTTGCTCGAAACGGCGGCTCAGTACGATTTGGAAGACATCGCCCCGCAGGCAATGCTTGATGCCCTGCCGCACCATCGCCCGGTACTCCTCGTCGGTGATGGGCGAGGTCTCCGGGCCGGCGGTCTGGAAGTTGTACGAGGCGAAGTTGCGGTTGCGGATGAGCGTCTCTATCCCTTCCAGCTCGCTCTTCTCGCCGGGCTCCAGTAGCTCGATAAGCGTAAGCTCGTTCTTGAAGTGGTCGAAGACGAGGATGTACTTATATAATATGTATAGGATGTCGGGCGCGTCGTTCTCCTCGTGGTGCGCCTCCATGACCGGCACCGGCTCGAAGTAGCGTACCGCGTCGAAGGCCGTGTAGCCGAACAGTCCGCACGTCTCTTTGTCGTCCCCCTCGATGTGGAAACGGTGGATGAAAGCGTCCATCGCTTTCGCCACGCCGTAGGAGTCGGAGAGGGGCGTTTCCTCCCGTTTCCCGTCGGGAAAGATGGCGGTACATATTCCGTTATTGACGCTGACGCTCGCCAAGGGGCGGAGCGCGATGAAAGAGAGGCTGTTCTCGTTCCCGTGAAAGTCCGAGCTTTCCAGCAAGGCCGACTCCGGGTAGATGTCGCGTACTTTCAGGTAGATGCTGACGGGTGTATGCAGGTCGCCCATCACCTTTTTACTGTTTGTCTTGAATGCGTAAGTCATAAATCGCGGATGTTTAAGTTCTTGATATAAGTGTCCATGTCCTTGTCGCCGCGGCCGGAGACGGTCAGCACGACCACCGTTCCGGGGGCGAACTCTACTTTTGGCAACGCGCCCAAGGCGTGCGCGCTCTCCAACGCCGGGATGATACCCTCCATGCGGGTCAGCTCGAAAGCGGCGTTCAGCGCCTCGTCGTCGTTGATAGCGAGGACGCGAGCCCGTCCCGTGGCGGAAAGATTGGCGTGAATCGGTCCGATACCCGGATAATCCAGCCCGGCGGAGATGGAGTAAGGCTCCTCGATTTGCCCGTCCTCATCCTGCATCACCAAGGTGCGTGCGCCGTGTATGATGCCCTCTTTCCCCAATTGGATGGTGGCGGCGCTCATGCCGGAGAGGATGCCTTTCCCACCGGCCTCCGCGAGGACAATCTTCACTCGCTCGTCGTCCACGTAATGGTAAATCGTGCCGGCGGCGTTGCTCCCTCCGCCTACGCAGGCGATGAGGTAGTCCGGATAATCGCGGCCTTCTTTTTCCATCAGTTGTTTCTTTATCTCCGCGCTGATGACGGATTGCAGGCGGGCCACCATGTCCGGATAAGGATGCGGACCGACGGTGGAACCGATGATATAGTGCGTGTCCGACGGATGGCAGCACCAGTCGCGTATCGCCTCGTTGGTGGCGTCCTTCAAGGTCATGTTGCCGGAGGTCACGGGGACGACGGTCGCTCCCAGCATCTCCATCTTCTGCACGTTGGCGTGCTGGCGTTCCACGTCGGTCTTGCCCATGTACACCACGCATTCCATGTCCATCAAGGCACATACGGTGGCGGTGGCCACACCATGCTGACCGGCTCCGGTCTCCGCTATGATGCGGCTCTTGCCCATACGTCGTGCCAGCAGGATCTGGCCGATCGTGTTATTAATCTTATGCGCCCCGGTATGGTTGAGGTCTTCCCGCTTCAGGTAAATCTTGCAGCCGTATTTATCGCTCAATCGTTTCGCCAGATAGAGCGGAGAGGGTCTGCCCACGTAATCGCGCAGGAGCTGGTCGAACTCCCGCTTGAAATCGTCGCTCTCCAATACCTTTAGATAATTGTCCCGCAAATCTTGCACGCATTGGTGTAATATCTCCGGGATGTAAGCTCCTCCGAACCTTCCGTAGTAGCCATTCTTGTCAACTTGATACGTTTTCATCTTTCCGTTAATTATGATTCTATTGTTTTTTCTCTTGAGTTTAGCCTTAAAAAAAGAGGCCTGCCGCAAGTGCGACAGACCTCTTTATATTTATATTCTTGTTTGGATTGATACATATACGGATCCTCGTCCCTTACGACCTTGTGAGTTGTACGGAGCGCCACCACCAATATGTATTTACCATAAATGTTCTCATGACTTTGTTTTTCTTTACGACGGCAAATATAGCGGTTGTTTGATAAATAGCAAAAAAATTCGCGATTTTTTTCGACAAAATAATAGGAACGCGTTTCTATTACTTACGGAAGACACGAGGAAAATAAACTTTGCCTGTGGTTTTTGGTACTTGGTAATGCTTTTCTAAAAACATCGTATAGTTTTTTCAAAAACACGACATAGAAATTCGGAAAACATGTACGTCTTTTTATCCGTAATTTAAGCGAGTTTTTTTATCTTTGTCTACGCAAATTAAATCGCTCGTGTATGTTATCGATTTTGGTCGTAGAAGATGATATCACTTTTTCTTTGATGCTCACCACTTGGCTTGGTAAAAAGGGATTTACCGTAAAGACATCGTCCTCGGTCTCGGACGCTAAACAAAAAATAGGGGAGGAGGCGTTTGACCTGATTCTCTCCGATTTGCGCTTGCCGGACAGTGATGGAATCGACTTGCTGAAGTGGCTGAAAGAGCGGAAATACGCTATGCCGCTTATCATGATGACCAGTTACGCGGAGATACAGACCGCGGTGCAGGCGATGAAATTGGGAGCGGCGGATTATATCGCCAAACCTTTGAATCCAGACGAGTTATTGGGAAAAATCAAGGAACTCGTTCCTACGGAAGAGGAACCACTAAGGAATGTCGTCCCGAATACGGGTGTGGAACTTTACATCGAGGGGCAAAGCCAAGCCGCCCGTCAGTTGTACGAACATGTTCGTCTGGTAGCACCCACGGATATGTCCGTGTTGATAACAGGTGCCAGCGGAACGGGTAAGGAGTACATCGCTCGCCGTATCCATGAGCAAAGCGGACGTAGCAAATCTCCTTTCGTGGCGGTGGATTGCGGTGCCATCCCGAAAGAGCTGGCGGCATCGGAGTTTTTTGGTCACGTGAAGGGCTCTTTCACGGGGGCGATAGAAAATAAGACCGGAGCGTTCGTAGCCGCGCAAGGCGGAACGATTTTTCTCGACGAGATAGGGAACCTGACTTATGAGGTGCAGGTACAGTTGCTTCGGGCTTTGCAAGAACGGAAGGTGCGACCTATCGGGAGCAATCAGGAAATCGCCATAAACGTCCGCTTGATTTCCGCCACGAACGAGAATTTGCGTCACGCGATAGATAAAGGCGAGTTTCGGGAAGATTTGTATCATCGCGTCAACGAGTTTACGATTCGTATTCCGGATTTGAAGGAACGAAAAGAGGACTTGCTCTTGTTCGCCAATCACTTTCTGGATTTGGCGAACATGGAGCTGAAGAAGAATATTATCGGTTTCGATAACGAGACGGTACAATTATTCCAGTCTTACTCATGGCCGGGTAATTTGCGCCAAATGAAGAATGTAATCAAGTACGCGACTTTGTTGGCGACCGGCCGTTACATTACACGGAAAGAACTTCCGGAGGAATTGACCGAGGCGTTGCCTCAGCGCATGAATGTCCAGCTTCGGGATGTCAATCATGAGCGTGACCTTATCTCTAGGGCATTGCAAGAGTGCGGCAACAATAAGACTCGTGCCGCACGTTTGCTGGGTATAGACCGGAAGACATTATATAATAAGTTGAAAATCTATCATCTGGACGATTGATATATCGTTTATAGTCCGCTGAAGTCTACCTCAGAGAAAGACAAGGAGGGAATCCTCCAACTGGATGATTGACGAGGATCGTTACCGATCTCCACGAGATTTTCCCATAACGTGAGCATATTGCCGGTTACGTTCATCTCCGATATCGGTTGAGACAATGCCCCGTTCTCGATAAGGAATCCCTCTATGCCGTAGGAAAAATCACCGGTCGTGCTGTTACAGTTTCCGCCATTGAAGCCGGTGACGAGGATGCCTTTGTCCGTGGTCGCTATCAGTCCCGCCAAATCTTTTTCCCCATGCCGCATCGTGAGGATGGAGGGTGATCCGATAGTCTGCTTTACGCCCATCTTGTTCGCCGAATAGGTGTCGATGTAATAGGTCTTTAACACGCCATTCTCAAAGACGGGAAGACGCTTTGTGGCGACACCTTCGTTATCGAAATAGCGTGCGCCGGAAGCCTTTATCAAATGAGGCTCATCGGTCAAGGTCATCTGTTCATTGCCCACTTTTTGGTTGATCCTATCTAAAAGGAAAGAGTTCTTTTGCTGAATGGAAGAACCGTATATCGCTCCGATGATAGGCGAGAGCAAGCGGCCTGAATTCATGTTGTCCACGATCATCACGTACTTTCCCGATGCTGTTTTACGTTGTCCTATCTTGCGGAGCGCACGTTCCAACGCTTTTGTCCCGATGCCCGTCTTGATTAAGTCCTCGTAATATAAGGAAGACTCGTACCAGTACGCTTCGGGGCGCACGTCACCTTCCCCACGGATGTTTACGCTTCCGACCAGCCCATAAGACGAGCCACGTGTCTCACCTTCGAAACCGTTGCTGGCGATCATGTATTTGAAATCCTTCTCGTCGCTATAGGATGAATTTGCGGAGATGACGCGTTCGTCTTTACCCATCATCTCTTCACAGATACTCATCGCCAAATTTACCTTGTCATCCGGGAGGATTGAGTCGAACCGAGGGTCGAACAGCCGCAAGTCCGCGGCATCACCTTTATAATATAAGGAAGAGTCGGGCAAAGTCCGTGCTTTGTCCTCGGCGAGGAAGCGAGTCGCCGCGATTCCTTCTTTGATGAATTTCTCCAACTCTTTTTTATCCAAGCGGTTGGTGGAGTAGGAGCCGAAACGGCCGTTGACGAACAGATGAATTACCAAACTGTTTTCTGACGCTTGCTGCAGGCGGTCTATTTTCATGTCACGTATTTCCAACGAGCTGCTGGAGCCATTGTACAGCGTGACACGGGAAGACTGACAGCCATTCTTTAACGCGTATTCCAAAGCCCATTGGGCCAAATCTTTATTTTCTTTCGTTATCATGAGATTTTTCTTTTTAAGGCGGGATTCCGTTTAATTCTCTCCTCCCACGGTGAGTTTACGTACCAGCACCGATGGCATACCGCAAGTGACTGGGCAGGATTGTCCGTCTTTGCCGCAAGTCCACGTACCGTTGTCTATTTTATAGTTGTTTCCTACCATCGTGATGTCGGCCAAGGCTTTTGGTCCGTTTCCGATGATATTGATATCCTTGATGGGTCGTGTGAGTTTCCCGTTCTCAATCAGGTAGCCGTCTTTCACGAAGAACGTGAAGTCTCCCGCGCCGATTTGCACCTGCCCGTTCGTGAAGTTGGCGGCGTAAATGCCCCTTTTCACGGTGGAGATAATCTCTTCCTCGCTTACGTTTCCCGCTTCCATATAGGTGGCTCGCATACGGGGAATCGGGGTTTGCCGGAAAGATTCCCGTCGTCCGTTACCGGTAGAAGGAATACCATAATATTTCGCGCTAATCCGGTCGTGCAGATAGCTTGTCAGGATTCCCTTTTCCACGATATATGTCTTTTGACCCTCCACGCCCTCGTCATCGATGTTGATAGAGCCTCGGTTGTAGGGGATTGTCCCATCGTCAACCACGTTGATATGCTCGTCGCAGATTTTCTTGTTCAATTGGTCCGAGAAGATAGAGGTGTTCTTACGGTTGAAATCGGCCTCGAACGCATGTCCTATCGCCTCGTGCAATAAGATGCCTGAACCTCCTGCGCCCATCACGATTGGCATTTCGCCGCCTTTGGGCTTGATCGCCTCAAAGAGGATGGAGGTCTTCTCTATCACCTCTTGCGCCAACTCTTCGATTAGGTTGTCGGTGAGGAATTCCGCTCCCATACGGAACGCGCGGGCCGCGTAAGAGTTTTCTATCCGTCCGTTCTCTTCCATGATACACATGGCGCTCAAGGCGGCCATCGGGCGGTAATCGTAATAGATTTGACCTTCCGAGTTGCAGAACAGGATGTGCGAGGTCGTGTCTCCTAACGAGGCCATCACTTTCGTGACCCGCTTGTCTTTCTTGAAGATGAGGTCGTTTAGTTTTTGTAAGAATGGCATCTTATCGTTAATCGCGGTCTCATCCCAAGGGAGACGCACGTTGTATAGCTTGTTCTCGGACCTTTTTTCCGTTAAGTTCGCGGGCTGTATGCTTCTTGTCGTCCCCGAAGCGATTCGGGCGGCGGTTTGCGCCGCTCTCAGCATCTCCTTGAGAGTGATGTCTTCCACATAAGCGTACCCGGTCTGGTCACCGGACAATACACGCACGCCCATGCCGAAATCGATGTTGGACGACGCTCGGTTTACGGCTCCGTCCTGCAAGCCCACGTTGTTTCTGTAGGAATGCTCGAAGAACAGGTCCGCGTAATCGCCACCTTTTTCCAACGCGGCCACCAAGACTTTCCTCAAGTCCTCAAGGCTCACCTTGAAATAGTTTAAAGCGAATGAGACACCTGTCGTCATGTCGTCTTTCGGGTCGGTATTTCTTCCTAATAGGGAAGAGGTAGATAATGTCCCAAGCATAACCATACTTCCTGTTTTAATGAAATCGCGTCTGTTAATGTTCATCTCGTTGTTGTTTTGCCCACTCCATGACATTCGCGGGCGGGCGTTTATTCAATAATTCTTTTTTCATGAAATCCATGTAAGGGGCGGCGTGCTTGAAAAAGCGCTTATAACCCTCGCATAGATAGTTCAATCCGGGCTCGCCATCCTTGGTATGGAGGAAGCGGTTTTTGGGGCATTCGCCGTTGCAAGCGAAAAGGAACTCGCACTCCTCGCACTGTTTGGGAAGCTTGTCGCGCTTGTCCTTGCCAAACTGTAATTGCGCGGGGCTGTACATCATCTCGGTTAACGTCCGGGTTTGGATATTCCCTAGTTTATACTCCGGAAATACGAAATGGTCGCAGGCGTACACGTCCCCGTTGAACTCCATCACGCCTGCGTGACCGCAGTGGCGGGCCATGGTACAAATCCCAGGTTGTTCGCCGACCCAGTTGGCCAAGGTGGAATCGAACAGTTGGATGAAAAATTTGCCGACATCCTCCTTTATCCATTCGTCGAACAAGTCGCAAAGAAATGTTCCCCATCGTTCGGCGGTGACCGAGAAAGGCGCCAACTTGATATCCTCGCCTTGTTCGTCCGGGGCGGCGAGCGAGGTGCCTTCTTTATGCTCGCTTACACGTTCAACGATGGGGGTGAACTGTATGAAACGGCAATCTATCTCCTTGAAGAAACGGTAGAACTCCAGGGGATATTCCGAGTTGTAGTCGTTCACCACGGCCATGGCGTTGTATTCCACGCCATATTTTTTCAATAGCTCGATTCCTTTCATCACTTTATAGAAAGAGGGGATACCTTGCTTGTTCCTCCGGTATTCGTCGTGGAATTCTCGCGGACCGTCAATGGAGACGCCCACAAGGAAATTATTCTTCTTGAAAAAACGGCACCAGTCGTCATTCAGCAGTGTCCCGTTCGTTTGGATGCAGTTGCTGACCAGATGCCCGTTGGCGTATCTGCGTTGCAATTCCAACGCCTTTTCGTAAAAACGGATAGGACGCATCAACGTCTCGCCTCCGTGCCAAGTGAACAATACCTCCCGTGTCGTTTGGCATTCCATGTATTCCCGAATGAACTTTTCCAAGATTTGGTCGCTCATGACGGGGTTCTTGATATCCGGGTAAAATTTTCCTTTTTCCAGATAGTAGCAATATTCGCACGCTAAATTGCATACGGAGCCGACAGGCTTCAGCATTACGTAAACCGGTTTAGCGAAGGGGGAAACGTAGGAATTATTCATCACGCTCTTTTAAATGTTCTATATTTTACAAATGTAATATATTTCTTTGGGTTCTAACACTTTTTTAAGATGTTTTTCATGGATAATTCCATGTCTACCATTTGATGGACGATTGTCTACGATATGGTAGACAAATGTCCACCAGCCGTTAGACATTCGTCCAACGGCTGATAGACAATGAAAATGTTCGCGACTTTATAAGAAAGGCTGACTCAGGTTTGACTTACTTATAAAAAGGTTGCCCCTGTAGCTTATCCCGTTAATGGGTATGCAAGGCCTCCATGAAACGCTTGATGACCTCGGGGTCGCCGATATGTTTTCCTTTGTCCTCGCTGATTTTGCAAGTGTCGTTATAGAAAGTCCATGATTCCGTGATTTTGGCGGCGATAAGTTTGATGACGATATTCAAGGGTTTTACCTTGTCGAAATCGTTGGTGAAATGCGTTCCTATCCCGAAGGAAGGTTGGCAATACCTCTTGGCGTAACGTTGGATCTCAATGGCGGAGGCGGTGTCGAGAGCGTTACTGAATATGATTTGTTTCGTCTTGGGGTTTATGCCCAAGGAACGGTATTTGTCTATTATTTTCATCAATTGCTCGTAATTGTCGCCGCTATCGACACGCAATCCCTTGAAAAGGTTGGCGAAATCCTCCGAGAAATTCAGGCTGAAAATGTCCCATCCGAAACTATCGTATAGATAAGTCCCCAACGCGCCGCGGAACGTGTTTCTCCACGAGTTCATCGCGATGTGATTCGCCATTTGCGGACCATACATGCCGCCGATGGCGCAAGTAAACTCATGGGCCATCGTCCCGACGGGCAGCACATCGTGTTTCATGGCTAGATAGACATTGCTGGTCCCCACGAATTTTCCTTCCCACTCTCCGCTAAGATAGCAATCCTTCATCGCCTTGACAGCGATATCTTCCGCCTTGAAGGAGGCTCTTCGTCGTGTGCCGAAATCGCTGAATACGCACCCCGCCTCCAATAATCGTTTGCCTTTTTCCCACGATTTCTCGTAATAACGCTCATAGTCCAAACGTTCGCCGATGCCTGTCATGATATAGTAGAGTTCGGAAACGATGGCTAATATCTTTACTTCCATGAAGATAGTATCGGCCCAGCTTCCTTCTATGTCTATATGCAGATGTCCGTTCTCGTCTTGCCACGCTTTCGCCCATTCGCGGTTGAACCGAAATCCTTTCAGGTAGTTGTAGAACCATCCGGGGATGTAGTAGCATTTGCGTCTCATGAAGTCAATCTCCTCCTCGGAGATGGTTATCGATTCGAGCGAGGCGATTTGCTCGTTCAACTCGCGGGCGAATCCCGGTGGGTATACGGTGTTGTCCCTGTCAGTGAATGAGTATTTGACTCGTGCTCTCGGGAAGTTATCGATGACGGCGCAGCACATGGTGAATTTATAGAGGTCGTCGTCCGTGAAATGGTTGATAATTCGCTTCATGGAGATTTGTCGTTTAAATAAAATATGAATATGCGAGCGCGAAAGTACAAAAATCCTATTTTTATCCTTATTTTCGCGTTAAGAATATATCAATCAAGTAAAAAGGTATCGTATGAGAAAATTGAGAGGTTTATGGCTGCTTTCGGTCGTGTTGCTGTTGGTGAGCTGCTCAATGTCCGCGAAATCGGATAAGCCGGCGGAGAACGAGGCGACCTCGGCGGGAGAGGTTCTTTCGCTCGACAAGGCGGCGTTTTTGAGTAAAGTGTTTAATTATGAGAAGAATGGCACGAATTGGGTTTATGAGGGAGATAAGCCATGCATTATAGACTTCTATGCGGATTGGTGCGGTCCGTGCAGGCAAGTGGCTCCTATATTGAAAGAGTTGGCTCTCCAGTATAAAGATGAGATTATCGTTTATAAAATAAACGTGGATAAGGAGCAGGAACTGGCGGCCGCTTTTGGTATACGGAGCATCCCGACATTTTTGTTCATCCCGAAAGACGAGAAACCTCGTATATCGATGGGCGCGCTTCCACGTGAGGAATTCGTGAAACAGATAGACACTTTTTTACTGAAAAAGAAATGATAATAAAAAAGGACATTCGTTTGAATGTCCTTTTTTATTTGGCGTCGCTTGAATTTATTTATTCAGCGTTCTCGGCGGGAGCCGGTGTCTCTTCCGTAGAAGCGGCAGCGGCGGCTTCAGCGGCCTGTTTAGCGGCTTCAGCGGCTGCTAATTCCGCTTTTTTCTTCGCTACGATTTCCGCTTTCGCCTTGTTCACTTCCTTCTCTGCCTCTAAACGAGCCTTTGCCGTAGCTCGGGCGGCTTCGCTGTTTTTATCCTTGATAGCCTGCAAGGAAGTCTGTTTGCTCTTCAACCAAGTTTGGAATTTCTCCTCCGCCTTAGCCTCGTCGAACGCGCCTTTCTTGACACCTTCTAACAAGTGTTTTTTCAAACAAACACCTTCGCGAGAAAGGATGTTGCGAGCCGTGTCCGTAGGTTGCGCGCCTACTTGTAACCAATACAAAGCTCTTTCGAAGTTCAAATCTACTGTAGCAGGATTAGTGTTCGGATTATAAGAACCTATCCTCTCAATAAACTTTCCATCCCGTGGAGCCCTGCTGTCCGCGACTACGATCTGATAAAAAGCGTAATTTTTACGACCGCGTCTTTGCAATCTGATTTTTGTTGCCATGTTTGAATATAAATTTAAACTGTTTTTGTATTAGCGGGTGCAAAGTTATAGAATTCCGCTTATTAGGCAAATATTTGGAGTGGAAAAATGACGAGAGGGATTCATATTCTTCATTTTGTTACAGGATTGTAACACGACTCTGCCAGATTTTCTCTTACTTTGCCTCTAAAACAGATTGGAAGATAGTATTATGAAGGCGAAAAATGAACTTCCCGCTTTGCGTTATGTGGAGCGTGATGTCAGTTGGATGTATTTTAATCAACGAATTTTGTTGGAGGCGGCGAAGAAGAACGTCCCGTTGTTGGAGCGGCTTTCTTTCTTGGGCATTTATTCGAACAATTTGGACGAGTTCTTCCGGGTGCGCATGGCTACTTTGAACCGCATCATGGAATGCGAGGACAAGGATATCAAGAAGGAGCGGGAGAACGCTCAACGCATATTCAAGCAAATCAATAAGTTGAACGCAGCGTATACGAGCCAGTTCGAGGAGACCTTCCAGGATATCGTGAAGGACTTGGAGGCGCAGGGCATTTACTTCGTGAACGAGCTGCAATTGACGGAGCGGCAAAAGGATTATATCCGTAACCTTTATCAAATGGATTTGAACGGTTCCACGTTCCCTTATTTCCTGTCGGAACTGAAGCAGCTGGGCGAGCTGGCCGACTCGGATATTTATCTGGCGATTCGCCTGACAAGATGGGCGGGCGAGCACAAGAAGAAGGATTACGCCCTCATAGAGATGCCGGTCAACGAGTTCGGGCGTTTTATCCGCCTGCCGGACGACGAGGGGAAAATCTGCCTGATGTTCCTGGACGACGTGGTGCGTTTCTGTTTGCCTTTTATTTTCATGGGTTTGAACTACGACCAATACGAGGCGTACACCTTCAAGTTCACGAAAGACGCGGAGATGGAGATTGACCCGGAGGTGCGGAGCGGCGTGATGGAGAAGGTGTCGAAAGGCATCAAGAGCCGCAAGCGCGGCAACCCGATTCGGTTGGTGTACGATGCGAGCATGCCCAAGGAGCTGCTCAAGCTGATTATGAATAAGCTGAATATCGACAAGCTCGATACCCGTGTGGCGGGCGGCCGTTATCATAACATGAAGGACTTGATGCGCTTCCCCGATTGCGGACGGAAGGACTTGAAGTATCCGCCCCAGCCACCTTTGATAAAGTCCGAACTGGCGGAGGGAAGCGTACTGGATTTGATTCGGGAGAAAGACCGTTACTTGCATTACCCTTATCATAGTTTCTCCGGTTATCTGCGGGTGTTGCGCGAGGCGGCAATCAGCAAGGACGTGAAATGTATCAAGACGACCTTGTATCGTCTGGCGAAGGACTCGCGGGTGGTCAAGGCGTTGATTTGCGCCGCCAAGAACGGCAAGAACGTGACGGTGGTAATCGAGCTGATGGCCCGCTTCGACGAGGCGTCGAACATCAGCTGGTCCAAGAAGATGCAGGACGCCGGCATCCACGTGATATTCGGCGTGGAGGGGCTGAAGATTCACTCCAAGCTGACCTATATCGGCTCGACGAAGGGCGATATCGCTTGCGTCAGCACGGGTAACTTCCACGAGGGCAACGCCCGGGTCTATACGGATATCACGATGATGACCGCACGCAAGTCCATCGTGAACGAGGTGGATGCCGTGTTCGATTTCATCGAGAAGCCTTACTCGCCGAAACCCTTCCGCCATTTGCTGGTGTCGCCCAACGATATGCGCAAGAAGGTTATCTCCATGCTCAACAACGAGATTAAACAGGCCAAGGCGGGCAAGCCCGCCTATCTCATGGCGAAAATCAACCATATAACGGATAAGGCGCTGGTGAAGAAGATTTACGAGGCGTCGGCGGCCGGCGTGCGTATCGACCTCTTGGTGCGCGGCAATTGCTCGTTGGTGACGGGCATCCCCGGCGTGAGCGACACGATTCGTATCATCGGCATCATCGACCGGTACTTGGAGCACTCGCGCATCCTGATATTCGGCAATGGGGGCGAGGAGCGTTACTTCATCGGCTCGTCGGACTGGATGACCCGCAACCTCGACAACCGCATCGAGGTGATGGCTCCGGTGTACGACCCGGATATCCAGCGGGATTTGAAGCGTATCATCGAGTTTGGCTTGAAGGACACGATGCAGGGGCATATCGTGGACGGCACGGGTCGCAACCTGCCTTGGACGACGGAGGAGAACCTGCCCTTCCGCTCGCAGGAGGCGTTGTATAATTGTTATAAGGACGAGCTATAGGAGCGGGGCTTCCGGTTTCCGGAGGGAAGCCCGCCGATATAGAGATTCTCGCCCGCCAAGGGGTTGGCGGGGTCGCCGATATAGAGATTCTCGTCCGCCAAGGGGTTGGTGGGGTCGCCGACATAGGGATTCTCGCTCGCCAAGGGGTTGGTGGGGTCGCCGACATAGAGATTCTCGCTCGCCAAGGGGTTGGCGGAGCCGCCGATATAGAGATTCAAGGTATTTGTGTAAATAAAAGGTCAGAAGATGGAAAAAGTGAGTTACGCGGCGATTGACATCGGTTCCAACGCCGCCCGTTTGTTAATCAAGAGCGTGAACGAGGACGCGAACGACGAGTTGTTCACCAAGGAATTGCTGTTGCGCGTCCCGGTGCGCTTGGGTGAGGAGGCTTTCGCGAACGGCGGGAAAATCTCCCCGAGGAAAGAGAAGAAGCTGGTCCGCCTGATTAAGTCGTTCCGCCAGCTGATGAAGATTTACGACGTGGTGGATTACCGCGCCTGCGCCACCTCGGCGATGCGCGACGCCAAGAATAGCGAGAAGGTCGTGAGGCGGATATATAAGGAGACCGGCATCCGCGTCGAGGTCATCAGCGGGCAGGAGGAGGCGCGTATCGTGTACGACAACCACATCGAGAACCTCTTGCGCCGCGACAGGAATTACATCTACGTGGACGTGGGCGGCGGTAGCACGGAGATTAGCTTCATCTCGAAGGGAGAGCTGATATCCTCGAAGTCGTACAACGTCGGTACGGTGCGTATGATGAAGGACGCCGTGCGTGAGGAGGACTTCGACGCCTTGCGGCAGGACATCGAGGCTATCGCCAAGGAGTATCCGGACTTGATGATTATCGGCTCGGGCGGCAACATCAACAAGCTGTTCCGCCTCGCGGAGGAGAAGGACAAGAAAGCGGGTATCCTGCCGGTGGAGTCGCTCCGGAAGATACACGAGGAACTGAAGCGGTACGCGCCCGCCGAGCGGCGCAAATTGTTCAAGCTGAAGCCCGACCGCGCCGAGGTGATAGTGCCCGCCGCGGAGATTTACTTGGAGGTGGCCCGCCGCGGGCGGTCGAAAGAGATTTGGGTGCCGATGATTGGTCTGGCGGACGGCATCATCGACAGCCTCTACGCGAAACGCCTGAAAGCGAAAAGATGAGAGACCGTTACTCCGCCGGTCGGTTTTTCCCGTGGATGACATCCGATAAAGAATATTCATAATCCGTATCCAGCAGGTTGCGATATTCTTTGCGGAAGTTGTCGTATATGTTTTTAGCCAGTCCCTTTTTCCCCGACTTGTACAGGATGGTGAGCTTGGTATATAAAGCGTCCTCGTTGATGTAGTCGTGCAGGAAGAGGGTGTCGGCGACGCGCGACTTGAGGCTGTCGTCGAGGTCGCTGCCCGTATCGTTCAGCAGGTTGGTCAGGATGTCGATGGTCTGGCTAGAAAAATCGCTCTTGAAACCGTCCACCCAGTCGGTCTCGAGGTTCGGCAGCAGCGTTCCGCGCAGCAGGAGCTCCAGCAGCTTGTTCAGGTTTTCCCGGCTTATCTTTTCGCCCCCCTCGATGTCCCTGAGGTAACGCGTCGCCTCCACGTAATCGCAAAGCGTGCCCTCATCGAGACGGATGGTCCAGGAGTTGTTTCTGTTGACAATCTCTATCCCGCCTACTTTTTCCAGCAGGACGCGTAGCTTGCTCAGGTAGACGTTACGGTTGTTCCTTCCGGACTCTTCCGTCTTGTCGCTCCACAAGCATTGGATGAGCTTGGCGCCGGAGATGCCGTTCTCCTGTTTCACGGAGTAGAGAATCAACAGCGTGAAAAGCTGCTTGAGCATTGGTGTGAACAGGCCGGTGATATCGGAGCCGCTCTTGTCCTTGACGCGGAATCCCCCCAACAGGCTGACGCTTTGCCGGGAGAAATCGTAATAGGGCGACGGATGCTCCGAGGCCCTCGCGGGAGCGGGCGTCCGCTCCTCCGCCGCTTGGGGGGTATCCTCTTGGGGCGCGTGAGGGACTACGACGGCCTCCGGCTGGGTCTCTTCCTTTCGTGTCTTCCCCTTTCCGCCCGCGCGTCTCCTTAAAAGGAATAGTCCTGCCCCCAGCAGGATGGCGATGATGGCACCTATACCATAATAAATAGACGCTCGCGACTCCCGCTCCTCTTCCTGAAATATGCCGCCGGCCGGGAGAGGGGGGAAGGAGATGGAATGAATCGAGACGGATGAGGCTTTATTCGCCTTGGTCTGGTTGATTAACGCGTAGAGCTTCCGGCTGGCCGGCGAGTAGTACAGGTTGGCGTAGATGTAGTGCGACTCGATATGCTCGTCCAGCGGAAGGGCTATCCTTTCCGGCTTGTCGCGGGTGGGGTCTATCCTCAGCAGGAGGCCTTCCCCTTGGGCGGTGATGGCGAGGGTATAGAAACAACGGTCGCACTCATCGTAAAGCAGGTTATCGGCGGGAAGGAAATCATCTTCCACCTCGCTGGCCTCCCAGACCTTCCGGACTCGCGCGGTCTTCAGGTCCACGGCGTAGAGGTCGTAATAATAATGCGGATATAGCTCCTGCCTCCCAGACTCGCACCCCCTGCCTCCGAAAATATAGAGCGTGTCGCCAACGACGGTGGACGCGGGACAATATCTCGGGTCTATCTCGCGGAGAAGTTCCGTTCTTTCAATCTTGTCGGCGTATGGATTGAAGTAAATCAGCTCGTTGGTATATCTGTAGAAGCCATACCCGCCGAAAGATAGCAAAAGTGAATCCTCCGGAAGTAAGCAGGAGGTGTTGTTCCAGTATTTATGTTCTTGGGTGGGCTTGTCGTCGTGGTCCCAGCGGTCGGAGCCGAGCGTGAAGGCGGAGTGCTTCCGCTCGTCGAGGTTGTAGGAGAGCAGCCGGTTCCCCGCCGCGTCGTAGACCAGCTGGTTGGGCGCGTTGGACGCCACTCGTCCCCCTTTGACGCCAAGCGCGAAAAGGCTTCTCTTCTCCGCGTTGAATATCTGAATCTCATTTGAGTTCGGCGGGACGATATGGAACTCGTTGGAGCCAGGATTGAAGGCGAACAGGGTGTTCTCCGGAATGCCGCCGGAGTAAAGCTTGACCCAATGGAGGTGCTTGTCTACCTTCCAGCTGGGGTTGATGACCCTTGCGGGGGCATAATCGACGGAGTCGTAGCATACGTCGTCGGCGTGACGCTCCAGCCTCCAGTAGCGGATAAGCTCGCTTTCGCGGGTGAGCCGCACGTCCCTCAGGTCGATGGACGCTATCTCATTCAGCTCGAACCCCTCGAAGGGGGAGACGCCGAAACTGATTCTCGCGGAGCGCGCGTCAGCCAGCGTGGATGCGGGAATGGACAGCGCGGTCGTGTCGTATAGCAGCCGGATGGTTCCGGATTTCGGGCTGAGGGTGATTTCCACCGGGAGCCACGTGTCGCGTCTCACCTCGACAGGCAGCTGGTAGGGCGACTGGCCCACCACAAGCATCGGATGCCGCCCGTCACGCTCGTCGGTGGTAAGCATAAGGTCCACGTTGGCCTCGTTGTCCGTCAGGATCCTGAAAACAAGTCCGAAAATGTTGTCCTTCCGGATGAGAAGCCGAAAAGACATGCTCAGCTCGTCCCCCAACCGGATGGGTTCGCCATCTTCCAATATCAGGCTGGAGAAGTTCGCCTTCTCAAGGGGAAACGATTGTATGGAAAGGCCGTAATCGACCGTGTCGGCCCGCGACAAACCCGTGAGGCAGAGCAAGGATATAATGATATAGCGTACTATTTTCATATTCGTCATTTGATTTCAGTCAAAACAATGCACAAATATACATTTTTTTAGCGATATTATCCTTCTGTTGTATAAAATTACTTTCAGCGTGGTTCTCGCCCGGCTTGAATCCCTCTCAAAAAACCTCGAACATGAAAACGACAGTGTCAAAATGCCTCCAAAAAAATCAGAACATGAAAAAGCCAGTGTCAGGGTACCTCCAAAAAAATCAAAACATGAAAAAGCCAGTATCAGGGTGGCTTCAAGAAATCTTGAGACCTGCTTTGATGGGAAAAAAGAGGGGGCAAGCCTTACGGCTCGCCCCTCGGAAGGTGGCGCGGTGGCAAATGGTGTATGAAAAGGTAGCCCCGCGCCTATCATGATGCACACTGTTTATTTTTATTATTCCCGCTTCGGCATCCGGAAGGTCAGCGGTTTCTCCTTGCGGAGCATCTTCGCCGCCTCGCCGCTCAGCCAAAGATAATGGTCGGACGGCATGCCGTCCATGCCCACGAACTGGATTTCCTTGCCTACCGGCGGGTTGTCCGTGCACTTGAAAATGGCCGTTCCTTCGTTCACCTCGTCGAACATGGCGATGTAAAGCATCGTGGCCCCGGCGTTGATGGCGGTTGAAATCTGTTGCCAGAAGAAACGTCCTCCCTGACGGGGGATGGAGCCCGAAGGCTTGACATCGTCGGGGAACTCGAAGCGGCTCAAGTTGTGCCAGCTGAATCCCGGATAGACGCAAGGCACGTAGCCGATGCCATTTTCCTTGCACCATTCCATGTCCGCGAGTATGACGTCGCGATAACGGTCCATGTCGTTGTGCAGGAGCGGGGAGAAGCGCTGCACCATCCATGGCAGGACGATGTCCGCCTGCTTGATGAGGGTGTGAAGATATGGGTCGTGCACGCAGTCGGCGTTCAAGTCGCGCCAAAAGGTGGGTACGCCCAGCATCACGCTGCATCCGCCGTACTCGGGGTCGTTCTTGAGGAAGTCGATGAACCGCTCAAGGCCTATGTTACGTATGTCGTAGGGCCGGTCGGGGAAGCCGACACCCCAAATGGTCACGAGAGGCTTCCCGTCGTAGAAGACGTAGGTCCGTGCGCCCGTTTGGTTGGTCACCTTCAGCGAGTCGACCAGATATTTCCAGTCGTCGATGAGCCGGGAGCAGTCCTCGCCTTTCGCCTTCAATCCGGAAAGGTCATACATCACGCCGATGGCCCTCTCGTACTTCGACGCGGCCTCCAGTGCGTTCCTCAGCACGACGTTACGTTCCGCTCCGGGGCGCGCGGCCCCGAAGAAGCGTTGCATGAAGACCCCATCGAGCCCATACTCCTTCATCCACTTGAAGTGAAGGTCTACGGTACTCTTGTCGGATGAGCTGAAGAAGCGCGCGGTGGAGCCGTCTTTTAGCTTCAACCCGGTGGGGTAGGTCTTCTCGTATTCGGAAACGTCCGGCCACATGTCGATGCGGGTCTTTTCCTCGTTGGGATATTGCAGCCCCTTCGCCGGGCGTTGGAACCAACCTTGGTATCCGGCCATGACCAGCCCCTTGTATGACGGGTACTTTGTCGTTTTCGAGTGCTTGCTGCCCGCGGCATATCCGTTGAAGCTCAGGGTGAGGAACGCCAGCGCGAGAGCGAGACAAATGTTCTTTTTCATGATGTGTAATTTAAGTTTGTTATTCGTGAAAATATTCGTGAGCGACTTAATAGCCGGGGTTCTGCGTCCAATTCGGGTTCCGGGTCATCTCCTTGAAGGGGATGGGAGCCAAATAGCGCGTGGAGGGGTCTGCTACGTAGGTCGGGTTCAACGCGTTCTCGTTCTCCGTGGCCCGCGCCGCGTTCACTTGGGGAAGCAGTTGCAGGCGAACGATGTCGAACCACCGCGTGCCGAACTCTCCGGCGCATTCGTAGGCCCGCTCGTAGACGACGGAGTCCCTGAAGGCTATTTGGGAGAGTCCGGCGGTGAGGTCGGGCAGTCCGGCTCTCGCGCGGACGAGGTTGATGGCCTCGTAGCTATCCGCCGTAGGTCCTCCGTTGGCCATGCACGACGCCTCGGCATAATTCAGCAATACGTTGGCGTACCGGATAATCTCCAAGGACTTGTTCGTACTCGGGCTGATGGACAGGATCTCGGTGTCGGTCTCCGACACGCCGTCGCCGTTAAGCCCGGCGCGGAATTTCTTGTAATAAGGATGTTGCACGCGGGTCCGCTCCGAGTCCCAAGGCACCAAATCGAACGTGTTGGTCTCCGTGTTGAGCAGCTTGAAGGTCGTGTAGAACGTGTCGTCCGTCCGCTTGCACTTGGGGGCATTCTTGTAGAAGTTCAACTCCGGGTAGTAATCGTCCCAGCCGGCCTGACCGTCCAGTCCGACCTCCTCCAACGGCACGCAGGAGGACCCGAAGCTACGTTGAGGCAGCCCGGCGTCGACGTTGAACATCAGCGAGAATACGCACTCGGAGTGGCCGTTGGTCTGGAACACTTCCAGATAGTCCTCCAAGAGCTTGTACGCTCCGGCGTCTATCACCTC
>CASEGC010000123.1 GCA_949287365.1 uncultured Parabacteroides sp. | reverse complement strand
GTCTTATCCGGCAAAGCGTCGGCGAAATCGACGAAAAACAAGAGAATGGGTACGAAAATAAGGATCGCGAGTATGACCCGCAATCCTTTCAAGTAATTGACCTTTTTCATTCCCGATTATATCTTTATCCGTTTGATCGTGATTGAATCCAAGTCGGTCGTACCCAGTTTGAGCGCTTCTCCCTTGCCGATGTGCGACGCTGCGGCGAGGTCCAGCTTCTTCACCTGATTGAACAACCGGAGAGCCGCGGTGTCAATCGCCACGATATTCGGGGAGGCGATTAACGATTTCAATGTGGCCACGTCCGACGCGTTTCGGCCTTGCGGCCCGTTCTGGTGCATAATCCGGTACGCGTCCACGATGTTCAACACCGGTTTCTTTTGCCATGTACAGATATCGGCGATGCATTGCTGCAGGTCGTTTTGGTGGAAGAAGCGGCGGTCCCATACGATACCCATGTAATTCTTCATGGCGCAGGTCAGTTTCGCTCCGCCATGATTCTTCAAAACCGGTACGTTAAACCAAGCGTCCGCCTCAAGCAACGCCTCGTGAATCTTGGCGCTTTTCAGGTTCACGCCTCCCGGTATGGAGACCTCCTTGAAATATTTCTCGTCGTTGGCGGGCATGATAATACCTCCCGCTTCCCGGACGGCCTTGGCGATACCGCTGCTCTCGTAGCATTTTTGCCAGTTGTCGCACGTATGGTCGAACACGGTGACTTTCGACGCTCCGGCCTTCAAGCATCGTTCGACAAGCGCTTTTACCAATTGGGGATTCGTGTTGCCCGCCATCTCCGGGACGCGGTCCCAACCGATGTTCGGTTTGATTACGATTTTTTGTCCTTTCTTTACGAAATTACCAATACCGCCTAATGCTTCCAACGCTTGGTCCAGCATAGCTTCCGGCTCACCGCCCATCACGGCCACCATGTCTGGCGCTTTCTCTACCGCCACGGTATTCGAGGAGAGGGCCGCGCGCAATCCATCGAAATTCAAGGATAAAGCGGCACCCGCTATGACGCTGCTTTTTAAGAAATCACGACGTTTCATAATTTTATCTTTTTACTTGGTTTATATATTGAACTTGTGATAATCAAGACCGTGTACAAAGGTAATAATATTCCGTGAAAATGGCGATAAGTCAAGCGTCGCTTCTTCTCTTTACGAAAAATGGGTCTCTTTCCACGAATTATTTCTTTTCATCACGAACGAGATCCGCTTTTCTTGCCTCATATTCTTCCATCTCTTTCCGGCTCCGACTGGCGGTAACGAGATATACACCTCCGAAAATGAAAATGACGGCTATTCCTTTCATGAGGTTGAACGAGTCCATGCCCCAGCCAATCGCCACGGCGCAAGCCACGATGGGCTGGACGTAATTATACATTCCCGCGACGGTAGGACGAAGCCGTTTTTGTCCCACCACGATGAGCGTGTAGCTCAAGAATGTCGCTCCGACCACGATAAACGTCAGGCTGCCTATCTCAAGGAGACTGAGCTCTTCCCATCGCGTGTTCATCAAATCGCTTCCGGAGAATGGCAACAGGCAGATAAACGCGTAGGTGAACATCCATTTCATGATGGTTATCATCGAGTACTTGTTGACGAAATTCTTGAAAAGGACGATATAAAGCGCGAAACTGAACTGGGCGAAAAGAACCAGCAAATCGCCCCATATATGTGTATGATCTGTTTCCTCGGCGGGAACGGCGCTGTTTTGCCCGCTTCCCAAAATCAGTAATAAGGCGCCTCCCGCTCCGGCGGCTATGCCCAATATCTTCTTGCCGGTTATCGGCTCTTTCAGGATGAGCGCCGCCAATATCATCGCCCAAAGCGGCATGCTGGTCGTGATGATGGATGCGTCGCCCGGCGAGCTGAGGCTGACCCCAAGTATGAAACTGCCTTGGTTAAAGACGATACCCAAAAGGGAGGCCACGAATAAGGTACCCAAATCTTTATGGTCCACGTGTTCCGGTTTTTGGAAAAACGACGCTATCCAAAAGAGTATCATCGCGCCGCCGACACGTAAGTCTGTTACCACGAGAGGTGTCACGGCTCCGCCTAACATCACGAATTTGGCGAAAGGGGACATCAACCCCCACATAACGTTCGCCCCGCACATGGAAAGATGACCTTTCCAACTAATCTTTTCCATTTCGCTTGAGAATTATTCGCCGCGAATTTACCATCCTTTCCCTTATTCTTGTCTTTGGAAGAACCGTTTGATAACATTATTTTACCATGAGAACTCAGCGATATATCAAAGTGAATAAAATCAGGCGTTTGTAGTTTCCTGAAATTTCTTCATAAGGAAACGCTCGTTTCCCGCTAAGGAAACTTCCGTTTCCTCGTTAGGAAATTCCCGTTTCCTGCTTAGGAAACGGGCGTTCCTTCGGCAGGAAACACTCGTTCCCTTACGGGGAAACGGGAGGGAAACCTGTAGCTTTATAAAAAAGGTTGACTACTTCAGGAAGAAAAAATGAATTCTTTGGCTTCGGATGGGCCGTGTTGACGTTCCTTTTCGTACTTTCGCGAAGACGATGTGTTTTCTTGAAAATTTAAACGATAATCTATCATGATAAAACAAGTATCTTTTCTTCCCACCTTTTTCTCGCGCGTAAGCGGAATGTGGGCGGTTGTCGCCGTGTTGGTTTGCGCGTTTACCGGTTGCGTACGTTATAACGTGGCGGAACCATTGGAGCGTTTCGAGAGTCAAGGACAAGAGGTCCGGAATGGCGAGGAGTTGTCCGTCCTTGCGGGTGAGAGTTGGTTCGCGGAGGGCGATTACCGGAATTTCGTTCTGACCGGACAGGCGTTTACCGAGCCGGAAGCGGAAGCCGCTCTTTTGTTTCACACGGATGGGAAATCCGGCTATGAGGTGACCTTGCGCAATGGGGCTATCGACGGGACGGTCAAGACGGGCAGCCTGGCTTCCGTGCGGAACCTTTATCGTTCGTTGGCGAGAGATGGAGAATGGTTTGATTTCGAGATAGCTGTCCGCGGGAAGAATATAACGGTCGCGGTCAATGACACGGAGGTCGTTTGCTATACGGAACCGGCGCGGCCTTATCGAATCGAGCGGTATGCCGACCGCCTGCTGGGGCACGGCAAGTTGGCTGTCTTGGGAAAACAGGGTAAGGTGACGCTTCGGAACCTCGCCGTCACCCGGCTGAAAGACGATGCGGTCAACGTGAACGATACGATGCCCGCCATAGATGAACAGAACGACGCGGTCATCCGTTTCCAGCAGCGAGGCTTTCCCGTCATCGATTATCATGTGCATCTGAAAGGCGGCTTGACGAAAGAGATGGCGCACGCCATGTCCATGAATTATGGCATCAACTATGGCGTGGCTCCTAACGCGGGCGAGGGCGGCGTGGGCCGGATGCTGGCGGACGACGGGGAGGTGTACGCGTATTTCGAGGAGGTGAAGGACATGCCGTTCTTGCGTGGCGTGCAAGGTGAGGGCCGTAAGTGGACCGCTACTTTTTCCCAAGAGGCGTTGGGCGTGTTCGATTACCTGTTTACCGACGCGATGACTATCGTGGATCATAAGGGTCGTCTTTCCCGTATTTATCGTCCGGAGGAGGTGCGTTACGATGGCATCACGAAAGAGGCGTATATGGACCATTTGGTGGACCAAACGGTGAAAATACTGACTAACGAGCCGGCCGACATTTTCGCGAATCCTACTTACATCCCGGATGACATGAATCCCGATTACGCAAGATATTGGACCGACGAACGGGTGGATAAGGTGCTTGACGTCTTGGAGAAATATCATATCGCCTTGGAGATTAACGCCCGCTATAAGATACCGAGCCTCGATATCATCCGGAAGGCGAAAGAGCGGGGTATCAAGTTTACCTTCGGGACCAATAATGTCGACGCGAATTTCGGTAAGTTGGAATATTGCCTGGAGGCGGTGGAAAAATGCGGCCTGACGGTGGACGATATCTGGTTCCCTTCGATGAGCGAGCGGCGTTCGCGTCTGGTGGTTATCTATAATAAATGGTAACGGGAGATGGTTTTGTATCTCGGTTTGTCGTTGCGCTCGTTTGTCGAGGCGTTCTCGGAGACTGCGGGAAGCGATTCCTCGTTTACGCTTCCTGCCGTGGAACTGGCGCATATCGTGCCGGTGGAGGAGGTGGATTACGGGCTTTCCCTGTTGCGGGAGGCCATACTTCTCTATGAGCGGGAGAAAGGGATAGCGGAGGAAAGCGGCAAGAGTGCGATGCCTTTTTTCAGGCAAGGCACACGCGTGCTGGTGGGGCCGGAGGTCGGTATGTACGTGATTCCCTTGTCTGAGCGTTCCCGCGAGCCGGCGGCTACCGCCTCGGGAGCTTCCTTGACGCTTGAATTGGATTATGCCTCATTGGGCGAGCATTGCCTGTTCGAGAACTATTCGCTGTTGGCTTGCAAGTATGACAGGACGAGGATATTGGAGCGCTTTACGACCCTGCTGGAGACCGAGTACGATAAGTTTTTCTTCGATGAGGAGCATACGGGATTCACGCCGGACTCTCGGTTCTTCTCGATGTTATGCGAGGCGTGCCTTGAGGTGAGGAGAAGCGAATTGGCGGAGGAGAAGGAGTGGCGGTTGGTTGTTTTCAAGTCGCCTGCGGAGGTGGAATACCGTTATGAGCGGGGCGATTTGATTCCTTATACCGACATCTCCTTGCCGGTCTCTTGTCTGAGGCGAATCCATCTGGATGATTATCGGAGGAACCCGTCGCTGTTCGGGACGTTGAACGGTTTCTTGAAGAGCAAAGGACTTCCCGCGGAACGATTACTAAATTTGACATGAAGATATGAAGACGTTATCTAACCGGAAATTAACCATCCGTGTGGCGGAACATGGAGCGGAATTGAGCAGTATCGTGGCGAACGCCACGGGTAAGGAATATTTGTGGCAGGCGGACCCTGCCTTTTGGAAACGCCATTCCCCGGTGTTGTTCCCCATCGTGGGGAGCGTGTGGAACGCGGAGTATAGGCACGAGGGTGTCACTTATTCGTTGTCGCAGCACGGTTTCGCCCGGGATATGGATTTCTCGCTGATGAAAGAGACGGACGATGAGTTGCGGTTCGCCCTTGAGAGCACGCCGGAGACGTTGAAGGTCTATCCGTTCCCTTTCCTCTTGGAGATTGGTTACCGTTTGGAGGAGAACCGGATAACGATCTCTTGGCGGGTGAGAAACAGGGGAAGCGAGACGATGTATTTCCAGATTGGCGCGCATCCCGCTTTCTATTATCCTAACTATGAGGCGGACAGCCCGGAGCGCGGTTACTTCGCGTTCGACGTGAGGAAAGGCCTCGTCTACCGTGCGCTGAAGGAAAAGGGTTGCGTGGGAGAGGAGGTCCGTCCGGTCCCGTTGGATGCGGACGGCTTGTTGCCATTGGATGTCCATACGTTCGATATCGATACGTTCATCATCGAGAACGGGCAGGTTCGTCGCGTGGACTTGCTGGATGCCGAGAAGCGTCCTTACCTCTCCTTGAGCTTCACCGCCCCGCTGGTGGGACTGTGGTCGCCTCCCGCGAAGAACGCCCCGTTCGTCTGTATCGAGCCGTGGTACGGCCGTTGCGACCGCGCTGGTTACACGGGCGAGTTCAAGGACCGCGACTGGGTTTGGCATATTGAGCCGGATGAGCTCTTCGACGCTTCTTACGTGATAGAGGTCGCCTCCGCCTGATTATCGGTCGGCTCTCCATCGCGGGCTTAAGTGTCTCAGATAGTGGCGATTTTATTCAATAGCTCCATCTTGCCGAACAAGATGAGGCGGTCGCCTGCGCCGATGACCAAGTCGCCCGTGAGGGTGCTGATTACCTCGTATTCGGTTTGGGTCAATCCAATCAGGTTCTTCTTCTTGTAAGGCCGTTCGATGGCGACAAGATGTATCCCGAAGTTGCTCTCGAAATGGATGTTCTCTATCGTTTGACCCACCAACGCCGCCGGTGTCTGTATCTTGTAGAGGTGTTCCGTCTCGGTCACCTTGTACCAGTCTTGGAACAGGCCGCCTAACGAGGCTTGGGAGGTGTACATGGTCGAGAAGTCTTTCTCCGGCGTGATAATCTCGTCCACGCCGATGGCTTGGATGACCTTCTCGTGGATGGAGGAGATGGCCCTGACGATAATCTTGTTGACCTCTAGATTCTTCAGCAACGCCACGGTTTGCACCGACAGGCCGAAATCCTTGCCGAACGTCACGATAACGGCGTCCATCTCGTTCAGGGGAAGCATGCCGATGGCCTTCTCGTCCGTGGAGTCCATCGCGATGGCTCCCGCGATGTCGTTCTTCAACAAATCGACACGGTGTAAATCCTTGTCGATTCCGATGACCTCGTTGCCGACGCGCGTCAGGTCTTTCGCGATGGCGCGTCCGAGGTTCCCTAATCCAATCACTAAATATTTCATGCGCTTACATTAAAAGATTCTCTTGTGGATATGTGTAACTCTTCTCCTTGTACTCCTTGCAGAAGCTGACGAGGAAGGTCAATACGCCGATTCGCCCGATGAGCATCGTGGTGATGATGACCAGCTTCCCGAAGGTGGTGAGCTGGGGCGTGAAGTCGATGCTGAGTCCCACGGTGCTTAGGGCGGACACGACCTCGAAGAGCAACGTGAACAACGACGCTCCCTTCTCCGAGCAAGACAATATGCTGGTAGCCACCGCCACCCAAGCGAAGTAGAGCGTGATGATGGCGAAGGCGCGCTGGATGACGGGGAACGCGATCTCCCGCCGTCTCACCTCCACCTTGTTTTTCCCCCGCGCCGCGTTGAACGCCGCCGCGAGCGCGACGAACACGGTGGTCACCTTCAAGCCGCCGCCCGTCGACATAGGCGCCGCGCCGATTACCATCAGGATTAGGGTAAGCATCAGGGTAGGAGGGGCCAACGCGCTCATGCTCGCGATGTTGAACCCCGCCGTCCTTGGCGTGACGGCTCCGAGGAACGCGTCCGCCAGCTTCCCGTACCAAGGCAGCCCCTTGAGCGTGTTGTCCTGTTCGAGAAGCAGGTAGGCTATCGTCCCGCCGATAAGCAGGAGGAGCGTGGAAAGCATCACGACGTGCGTCTGCACGTTGATGATGCGTGGGATATGGTTGTAACCTCGTTGCCGCCCTATCAACAGCTTGAGCCCGTTCTCCAGCAGGTGCCGCAGGAGCCTCAGGTAGTTGAGCACGATGGGGAAGCCCAGCCCGCCGAAGATAATCAGCATGGCTATCCAGAAGTGGAGGTTATAGTTATGTATGACGAGCGGGTCGAACATGTTCCCGCTCAGCGTGGAGATGCCGGCGTTGCAGAAGGCGGAGATGGCGTGGAACAGGGCGTAGAACAGCTCCTCGCCCGCGCCGCCGGGCAACGTCCCCCGGACGTTCATGTAGATGCAGTATGTGCCGATGCCCTCGATGAGGAAGGTGACGAACAGGATGTTGAGTATCACGCGGAACAGCCCGCCGGTCTTCTCCTCGCTCAGGATGTCTTTCAGCATTATCTTGCTCATGAAGGAGGACTTCCCCATGAAGGAGAGGGCGAAGAAGGAGGTGAAGGTCATCACCCCGATGCCGCCTATCTGTATCAACGCCATGATGATGACGTGCCCCGTCGCGGTGAAGCTCGTCGCCACGTCCACCGTGGTGAGGCCCGTCACGCAGACGCAGGTGGTGGCGATGAACAAGGCGTCGATGAAGGCTATCCCGTGGGTCGTGGCGTTCGGCAGGGACAGCAGCCCCGCGCCCACCAGTATCACGAACACGAAGCTGAGCAGGAACAGCAGCGAGGGCTTGACGTGGACGCGCGTCAGGGCGAAGACCTGGCGGGAGAGGTGGATGACGCTCAGCCCCAGCAGCAGCGCGTAGACGAACACCGGCCGCCCGAGGAAATCGAGGTAGGGCAACGCGTTCGACATGACCTCCTTGAAGAACAGGCGGTCCGACAACACGGCGAAGAGCAGGAAGTAGATGCTCACGTCGAGATAGAGCATCTTCTCTTGGATGATTTCCCGCATACGCGTGAGGTACCGCAGCGTGACGCCGGTGAAGAACGCGAGCAGGAGGCCCTCCCGCGTGTGCCGTAGGAGCCGCGCCGACTCCGCCGTCTGGTCGAAACCGAACTGGTAAATCAGGCTGAACAGCGAGGCGAGCGCGGCGAGCAGGATAATCGCTTCCGCCGCCACGTTCAGCGCGTCTTTCGTCCGCTTCCAGTAGAGCAGTCCGGAAAAATAGAGGTTCTTCAGGTTCATGTCCGTCTCTGTTTGTTTATTCTTGAGCGGCAAAAGTAAAGATTCTCGCGGAATAATCAAGCGGAACGGCCCCGATACGCGCGTTTTTCACCACTCGTAAAGCAGGCGGAAGTCCTTCGGCCGCCGGAGCCGGCGGTATTCCTTCGGCGTGCACTTCATCGCCGTCGCGAAGAAGCGCGTCATGGTGCCGTGCGAGGTGAAGCCCGACCGCCGGGCTATCTCCTTGATGGGAAGGTCCGTGCACTCCAGCCACTCGCGGGCCTGCCGCAGGCGGTAGGCGTTGAAGAAGTCGCGCGGCATCGCTCCCGTGACGAGGATGAACGCGGCGTGCAGCAGCCGAGGGTCCTCGCCCATCGCGGCGGCGATGTCGTGTAGCGTCACGCGGCTGTCCTCCGCCAGCGCCCTCGCCACGATGTCCATCACGAGCGAGCCCGTGGGCTGCGGCTCTTTCTCGTAGGCCCGCGTGAAGGTCCGGCCCTCCTCGTCGGTCACGCGGCGCGCCTTCAGCACCGATACGTAGATGTCGTCCACTCCGATTTTCTTTAGTTTGATAGCTTTCATGTTTTCCTCCTCTTTTTCCCTGCGAACTTAAGGATATTCGGGGAGAAAAACAAATTTTTCTTTGCGCCGCTGTGGTACGCCGCGAATTCCAAGGGGTACGCCGTCCTCACGCGCCGTTGCGCCGGACGGGAAACGGCCGTCTCAGGTCTTCGTCTTGTAATAATGATAGCGTTCGAGCACCTCGCGCACGTAGTTATAGGTCTCCGAGCCACGCAGATAGCCGTGCTCGCATACCGGGTCGTTGTAATACTCCGGCTCGTTCTTCAGGCGGATGTATTCCGCCACGTTGCCTTCCCACCGGTTGGGGTCCTTGCCATATTTCTCGGCGAGGCGGCGGGCGTCGTACACGTGGCCGATGCCGGCGTTGTAGGCGGCGAGGGTGAACTTGATTTTCTCCTCCGGGTCGTCGATGTCGGAGAAGCCTTGCCGGAAGCGGCGCAGGCAGTCCACCCCCGCGCGGATGCCGGTGTCCGGGTCTTTCAGCTCGTGCGGTGTCATGCCCAAGGCCCTCGCCGTGGCGGGCATGATGCCCATGAGCCCCTCCGCCCCGGCCCACGACACGACGGCGGGGTTGAAGCGCGACTCTTGGTAGGAGATGGAGGCCAGCAGCCGCCAGTCCCACCCGATGAGGCGGGCGTGCTTCTTGAACAGCGCGTCGTAAGGCGAGACGTGCCCGTCCTTGACGGGCGGTATGTCGCCGGAGAGCGGCTGCTTGCTCAGCTCGAAGTAGCGTTTGGTGATGGCCTTGAAGGAGACCTCTCTCGTCTTCCCCGACGCCCATTCGTCGATGGCGGCGATCAGCCGTGGGCTGCTTTCCCGCGCGAGCCAAGCGGAGCGTTGCGGGAAACTGACCTTGAGGCGGATGTCGATGTTCCAGAAGTAGGTCTTGTTGAGGCGGGCCATGTCCTCGTCGCAAATCGTGTAGGGTATCTCGCCGAGCGAGACCTTCTCGATAAGGTCCTCCACGCTCACCGAGTCGTCTGCCACCTCGTGGACGCGGATGCCTCCGCCCAGCTCCTCGTCGAGGTTATGCAGCCTCTCGGAATATCGCGTGCGGGGCTTCACGTAGACCTCCTTGCCGAGTAGCTGGGTCACGTCCTTGACGAGCGTGTCTCCCTTGTTCGCGCGTTGCACCAGCACTTGGCTGGAGATGTGCTCCCGCCCGCAGTAGATGAAGCGTCGCTTCAGTTGGTTGTCGATGGGTATCGGGTAGGCGACGATGTCGGCCTCGCCGCTTTCCAGCATATCTATCAGCTGTTGGTTGTTCTCGGCCACCTTGACGTTCAGCTTGAGTCCTTGGCTTTGGGCGAAGTCTTGTACGAGGTCGTATTCGTAGCCCATCGGCCGCATCTTATATTGGAAGTAGGAGGTGGAGCCGTACAGCGTTACCGCCGTGAGTTCGCCCCGCTCCCGGATTTGTGGCAGGTCAAAAAGGGTGGCGATCCCCCCTTCGGCCTTTTTCCCCTCCCGTGGCCGCGCCCAAAACGCACTCAAAAGCGCGAGGAGTGAGAGAAAAGTGGTGAGTAATAGAAGGAGGGATCGCCTGGGCATAATTGTAAAATTAGGTTTTGGACATATAATCTATATTTGCGATTAAATTCCTTTCAAGCAGCGTCACGTTCTCCACGTGATGCGTGTGGGGGAACATGTCCACCGGCCGGGCTTTCCTGACGGCGTACCGCTCGCTTAGCGCGCTCAAGTCGCGGGCTTGCGTGGCGGGGTTGCAACTGACGTACACGATTCGCCTCGGCTCGGCGGCGAGAATCGTCCGTATCACGTCGTCGTGCATGCCGGCGCGCGGCGGGTCGGTGATAATCACGTCAGGACGGCCGTGCGCGTCGATGAAGTCCTTCGTGAGGATATCCTTCATGTCTCCCGCGAAGAAGAGCGTGTTCTCGATATGGTTGAGCGCGGCGTTCACCTTCGCGTCCTCGATGGCTTCCGGCACGTACTCGATGCCTATCACCCGCTTCGCTTGGCGGGCGATGAAGTTGGCTATCGTGCCGGTCCCGGTGTAGAGGTCGTACACCAGCTCGTTTCCCGTCAAGCCGGCGAACTCTCTCGCTACCTTATATAAATTGTAGGCTTGCTCGCTGTTCGTCTGGTAGAACGACTTGGGCCCGACCTTGAACCGCAGGCCTTCCATCTCCTCGATGATATGGTCTTTCCCCTTGAAGACGATAACCTCCTGGTCCATGATGGTGTCGTTGCATTTCCCGTTGATGACGTACATCAGCGAGGTTATCTCCGGAAACCGTTCCGCGATGTACGACAGGAGCGCTTCCCTGCGCCGCTCGTCCTCGCGAAAGAATATCACCACTACCATCAGGTCGCCGGTAGAGGCCGTACGAATCATCAGGTTGCGCATGAGCCCCTCTTGGTTCCGCAGGTCGAAGAAGGGATAGCCCTCATGCGAGAGGCAATACTCCTTCACGGCGAGGCGTATCCGGTTCGAGATGTCGTCTTGCAACCAGCACTTGCGGATGTCCAACACCTTGTCGAACATACCCGGTATATGGAATCCGAGCGCGTTCATCTGGTTGAAAGAGTCGCCGGATTGGACCTTCTCTTCCGTGAGCCATCGTTTGTCGGAGAAGGTGAACTCCAACTTGTTCCGGTAAAAAGTCGTATGCTCCGACCCTAAGATGGGCAGTTTCTCCTCTATCTCCACCTTTCCGATGCGTGCGAGGTTATCGTACACTTGCTTTTGCTTATAGCGAAGTTGCTCCTCGTAGCGCAGATGTTGCCATTTGCAACCTCCACAAACGCCGAAATGCTCGCAAAATGGCTCCGCCCGTTTGTCGGAGTACTCGTGGAAACGAATAGCTTTCCCCTCCGCGTAACTGTTCTTCTTACGGGTGAGCTGGATATCCACCACGTCGCCCGGCGCCACGAAGGGAACGAAAATCACCAGGTCGTTCACTCTCGCGATAGCCTTTCCTTCGGCGGCCACGTCCGTGATGGTCACCTTTTCCAATATCGGTAATTGTTTCTTTTTCCTTGCCAATGTCGTCGTATGTTTTTTAGATTCGTATCGCGAAAATACTTACAATTCCATTATGGAACAAAGTACGGATGAAAATCTTGAGGGATTAGATGGGTTTGCCTCGAATGTGAAGCCGTGAATTTTGGAACATATGCGAATTATCATGTAACTTCGCGGCAAATATTCAATATTAAATACAATACAATGGGTGGTTTTTTCGGAACTATTTCTAAATCAGGTTGTATCACTGATTTATTCTATGGAACGGACTACAATTCGCATCTGGGAACCCGTAGAGGAGGTATGGCGACGTATGACAAGGAAGAGGGTTTCATGCGGTCGATCCATAATTTGGAAAACGCTTATTTCCGGAACAAGTTCGAGTCCGGACTTCACAAGTTTAAGGGGAATGCCGGTATAGGAGTGATTAGTGATACTGACGCTCAGCCGATTGTCTTCAATTCCCATTTGGGTAAGTTCGCCATCGTGACGGTCGCTAAAATCAATAACTTGAGTGAGTTGGAGAAGGATTTGCTGGCGGCGAATATGCATTTCTCGGAATTGAGTTCCGGAAAAACGAACCAGACGGAGCTGGTGGCCTTATTGATTACGCAGGGAAAGGATTTCGTGGAGGGAATCGAGAATGTATATAATAAGGTAGAGGGCTCTTGCTCCATGCTGTTGTTGACGGAAGACGGGATTATCGTAGCCCGCGATAAATTGGGGCGTACGCCAATCGTAATCGGAAAGAAGGAGGGTGCGTACGCGGCTACGAGCGAGTCCAGCAGTCTTCCTAATTTGGATTATGAGATAGAGAAGTATGTAGGGCCTGGTGAGATCGTCCGTCTGCGGGCGGATGGTATGGAACAATTGCGTAAGCCGAACGAGGAGATGCAGGTTTGTTCTTTCTTGTGGGTGTATTATGGATTTCCTGTGTCTTGTTACGAGGGTCGGAACGTGGAAGAGGTACGTTTCATGAGCGGTTACAAGATGGGGAAGAAAGATGACTCGGAAGTGGATTGCGCGTGTGGAATCCCGGATTCTGGCGTGGGAATGGCGCTGGGTTACGCGGAGGGGAAAGGAGTCCCTTATCATCGGGCGATCGCGAAATATACCCCGACATGGCCGCGCAGTTTCACTCCCGCCAATCAGGAGATGCGTAGTCTTGTGGCCAAGATGAAGTTAATCCCTAATCGCGCGATGTTGCAAGGCAAGCGAATCCTTTTCTGCGATGACTCTATCGTGCGTGGAACGCAACTTCGCGATAACGTGAAGATTTTGTATGACTATGGAGCGAAAGAGGTGCATATGCGTATCGCCTGTCCTCCGTTGATTTATAGCTGTCCGTTTATCGGCTTCACCTCATCCAAGAGCGCGTTGGAATTGATTACACGTCGTATCATCAGGGAACTGGAAGGCGACGAGAACAAGAATTTGGAGAAGTACGCCACGACCGACTCGCCGGAATACAAACGTATGGTGGGCATCATAGCGGAACGTTTCGGCTTGACCTCTTTGCGGTTCAATACGCTGGAGACCTTAATTGAGGCGATAGGGCTTCCTAAGTGTAAGGTCTGTACGCATTGTTTTGACGGTTCCAGTCATTTTTAATGACAAATATTGAGATAGAAAAGGGATAACGGGACGATTTGTCCCGTTATTTTTTTGAAATGTAATGAGCTTTGTCTACTTTTATGGCTGTTTTTAATCAAATGTGAGATATGACGGTTTTAGATAGATTCTTGAGATACGTGACGTTCGATACGCGGTCGAGCGAAGAGAGTGGTACGACACCGAGCACGCCGGGGCAACGTGTTTTCGCGGAGGAGTTGGCGAAAGAGTTGGAGGCGATCGGAATGGAAGAGATATCCTTGGACGAGAACAGTTATCTGATGGCGACGTTGCCGGCGAATACGACGGAGGAGCTTCCGGTGATTGGTTTTATCGCCCATCTGGATACGAGTCCCGATATGTCGGGTAAGGACGTGCGTCCTCGTATCGTGACTTATAAGGGAGGCGATATCCTGTTGAACAAGGAGGAGAATATCGTGCTCTCGCCGGATATGTTTCCCGAGTTGAAGGACTATGAGGGACAAGACATCGTCGTGACGGATGGCACGACTTTATTGGGTGCCGATGACAAAGCGGGTATCGCCGCGATTGTCGCCTCTATGCGTTACCTGAAGGAGAATCCGGAGATAAAGCATGGTAAGATACGTGTGGCTTTCACGCCGGATGAGGAGATTGGGCAAGGCGCCGATCATTTCGACGTGAAGAAGTTCGGTTGCGATTGGGGATATACGATGGATGGCGGGCAAATCGGAGAGCTGGAATATGAGAATTTCAACGCCGCCGCCGCTAAGATAATCTTCAAGGGGTTGAACGTGCATCCTGGATACGCGAAAGATAAGATGCGAAACGCTTCCTCGCGTGCCGTCGAGTTCGCTTCATGGTTGCCCGCGGAGCAATGCCCGGAACGGACTTCCGGTTATGAGGGCTTTTTCCATTTGACAGGGATGAGCGGCTCGGTGGAGCAAGCTACATTGACCTATATTATTCGGGACCACGACCGTAAGTTGTTTGAGGAGAAAAAGGCTTTGTTGCGCACGTTAGTCGATAGGATGAACCAGGCTTATCCCGGATGCGCCCAGCTAGAGTTGCGGGACCAGTATTATAACATGCGTGAGGTAGTGGAACCGAAGAAACAGGTTATCGACTTGGCGTTGGCGGCGATGAAGGAGGTTGATGTCAAACCTATCGTCCGGCCGATACGGGGAGGAACGGATGGCGCCCGTTTGTCTTTCATGGGATTGCCGTGTCCTAATATTTTCGCGGGAGGGTTGAACTTCCACGGGCGTTATGAGTTCTTGCCCGTCCGCTCATTGGAGAAAAGTATGGAGACTATCGTCAAGATTATAGAACTGACGGCCTCTTCCAAATGAACAATCTAAATTATAAATCATAAATCATAAACAGAGAAATGAAAACAACACCGTTTACCAATTTACATATCGCGCTGGGCGCGAAAATGCATGAGTTTGCGGGCTTTAATATGCCTATCGAGTACTCAGGGATTATTGACGAGCACATGACCGTAGTGAATGGCGTGGGCGTGTTCGACGTGTCCCACATGGGAGAGTTTTGGGTGAAAGGCCCGAACGCGTTGGCTTTTATCCAAAGCGTGACCTCGAATGACGCTTCGACGCTGCCGGTCGGCAAGGCCCAATACACCTGCTTCCCGAACGATAAAGGCGGAATCGTGGATGACCTGTTGGTCTATCATTATGAGCCGGAGAAATATATGCTGGTGGTGAACGCCGGAAATATCGACAAGGATTGGGAGTGGTGCGTAAGCCATAACACGGTAGGCGCGGAACTGGAGAACGCTTCGGACCGTACGGCGCAATTGGCGATACAAGGCCCCAAGGCGTTGGAGGTGTTGCAGCGTCTGACTCCCGTAGACCTCTCTTCTATCCCTTATTACGCCTTTACGACGGGAGAGTTCGCCGGATGCAAGGAGGTGATTATCTCTAACACGGGTTATACCGGAGCCGGTGGTTTCGAGCTGTATTTTTATCCGAGCGACGCGCTGAAAATCTGGGACGCCATTTTCGAGGCCGGAAAACCGGAGGGCATTAAGCCTATTGGATTGGGCGCTCGCGATACGCTCCGTTTGGAGATGGGCTTTTGCCTGTACGGGAACGATTTGGACGACACGACCTCGCCGATTGAGGCGGGCTTAGGCTGGATCACCAAATTCGTGGATGGCAAGAATTTCACGAACCGCGCGGAGTTGGAGCGTCAGAAGAAGGAGGGAGTGACCCGTAAGTTGTGCGCTTTCGAGCTGGTGGAGAAAGGAATCCCAAGGCATGGATACGAGATAGCCGACGCGGAAGGCAACCGGATTGGCATCGTCACTTCCGGCACGATGTCCCCAACGCTGAAGAAAGGTATCGGCATGGGATACGTGAAGCCGGAGTTCGCGAAGGCGGGTTCGGAAATATTCGTGAAGGTTCGTAACAAGAATTTGAAAGCTCAAGTGGTGAAAGCTCCTTTCCGGAAATGAAAGGGGTGAACCGAGATTTTATTGGTTAGCGGAGGACGCGGATTCTTTTGAGGTTGGCTGTAAATAAGTCGGCGTGAATTCGTGTCCTTCGCGTTTTTTTCCGCGGCTTTCGGCCGGGCTCGGTTGTTATCAGTGAAAATCGCGCTGATAACAAACGGGCTTGATTGTTGTCAGTGAAAATCGTGCTGATAACAAATAGGTTCGATTGTTATCAGTTTCTTTCGCGATGATAACAAACGGGTCCGATTGTTATCAGTTTCTTTAGTAAATGATAACAAATGGGCTTGATTGTTGTCAGTGAAAATCGCGCTGATAACAAATGGCCTTGATTGTTATCTTTTTCTTTTTAAAATGATAATTTATGCTCTCTTTTTAATAATAAACGTATGGTAAGTTATCTTCAGGTAGATAGATTGACGAAAAGTTTTGGGGATTTGCTCCTTTTCGAGGATTTGACATTCGGCGTGGCGCAAGGACAGAAAATCGGATTGATAGCTAAGAACGGGGCGGGAAAAACCACGCTGTTGAACATCATCGCGGGGAAAGAGGATTATGATTCGGGTGAGGTGGTGTTTCGGAAGGATTTGCGGGTCGGGTATTTGGAGCAGGCGCCCGCTTATCCGGAGCGTTTGACCGTGCTGGAGGCCTGTTTCTCTTCCGATAACGAGATGGTCAGGCTAATCGCCGAATACGAGGAGGCGATGGCGAAGGGGAACGACGCGGATTTGGAGCGGTTGCTTACCCAGATGGATAGTTTGAAAGCTTGGGATTATGAGCGAAAGGCTAAACAAATCTTGGGACGATTGAACATCAAAGACTTGAATCAACGGATAGGGGAATTGTCCGGAGGGCAGTTGAAGCGGGTGGCGTTGGCGAACGTCTTGATTACGGAGCCTCAGCTGATTATATTGGACGAGCCGACCAACCATCTGGACTTGGAGATGACCGAATGGCTGGAAGATTATTTGGGACGGGCGAATATCAGTCTCTTGATGGTGACGCACGACCGCTATTTCTTGGATCGTGTCTGTAACGGGATTCTTGAGATTGACCAGAAAAAGCTTTATTCCTATAAAGGCAATTACGATTATTATTTGGAGAAACGCCAAGAGCGGGTCGAGGCGATGAACGCGGAGGTTGACCGGGCGAGGAACTTGCTTCGTAAGGAGCTGGATTGGATGCGACGGCAACCGCAAGCCCGGGGGACCAAGGCGAAATATCGGATAGACGCTTTCTATGACCTGGAGAAACGGGCGAAGCGGCAGCGTGAGGCGGGGACCGTGAATCTGGACGTGAAGGCCTCCTATATCGGCTCGAAGATTTTCGAGGCGGTGAATGTCAGTAAACGTTTCGGAGATTTGAAAATCACGGATGATTTCAGTTACGTTTTCGCCCGGTATGAGAAGTTAGGCATCGTAGGGAATAACGGTACGGGCAAATCCACTTTTATCAAGATGTTGATGGGCGAGGTCGCTCCCGATAGCGGCCATTTCGATATCGGCGAGACGGTCCGGTTCGGTTATTATAGCCAGGAAGGGCTGCGGTTTGACGAGCGGATGAAAGTGATAGATGTCGTGCGTTCTATCGCGGAATATGTTGATTTGGGAGACGGGCAAAAGATGGGTGTTTCCCAATTCTTGAATTATTTCCTTTTCACTCCGGACAAGCAACATAACTACGTTTATAAATTGAGTGGCGGGGAGAAACGCCGTCTGTACCTTTGTACCGTGTTGATGCGTAGCCCCAATTTCCTCGTGTTGGACGAGCCTACCAACGATTTGGATATCGTGACCTTGAACGTGCTGGAGGAGTATTTGAGGAATTTCAAGGGATGCCTCATTGTCGTATCGCATGATAGGTATTTTATGGATAAGGTGGTGGACCATTTGCTGGTGTTCAAGGGAAATGCGGAGATACAGGATTTCCCGGGCAATTATTCCCGGTATAGGGAATGGAAAGAGGAACGGGAACGTATGGAGAAGTTGGACGAGACCGTCACTAAAGAGAAAAAAGCTCCCGTCGCGTCGAAACCTTCCCGTCCGGTGGATGAGCGGAAGAAAAAGCTCTCGTTCAAGGAGAGGAAAGAGTTCGAGGGCTTGGAGGAAGAGATTTCCTCTTTGGAGAAGGAAAAGGCCGAGTTGGAAGTCGCCATGAGCAGCGGTACGCTATCCACGGATGATTTGTTGGAGAAATCCAAACGAATCGCTCAAGTGTTGGTCGAGATAGACGAGAAAACGACACGCTGGTTGGAACTTAGCGAATATGCTTGATGTCCGTTTATTACCATGTTTCGTAAATCCGGAATCGTATTTTTATTATATTCGCGCTCGAAAAAAGATAAAGACATAATAAAGATATAGTAATGCCTAACATTTCACAACGAGGAATCGAGATGCCGGCTTCTCCTATTCGGAAACTGGTGCCGCTCGCTAATAAGGCGAAAGCGAAAGGTATAAAGGTGTATCACTTGAATATCGGCCAGCCGGACGTGCCAACTCCCGATATCGCGATGGAGGCGATGCGTCATGTTGACCGGAAGGTGTTGGAGTATTCTCCCAGTGAAGGCATCCGTAGTTTCCGAGAGAAACTGGTCAAATATTACGCGAAATTCAATATCAATGTCGAGGCGGAAGATATTATTATCACTACGGGCGGCTCGGAAGCCGTCTTTTTCTCTTTCTTGGCCTGCTTGGATCCGGGAGACGAGATTATCGTGCCTGAGCCCGCGTACGCGAATTACATGGCGTTCGCCATATCGAGCGGCGCGGTGATCAAGACGATTCCCTCGACGATAGATGAGGGATTCGCGCTCCCGTCGGTGGAGAAATTCGAGCGGCTGATTACCGAGCGCACGAAGGCGATATTGATTTGCAACCCGAACAATCCGACAGGTTATTTATATACAAGGAAAGAGATGGACCAAATACGGGATATCGTGAAGAAATACGATTTGTTCCTTTTCTCGGATGAGGTCTATCGCGAGTTCTGTTATACGGGTGCGCCTTATATCTCCGCGTTCCATTTGAAAGGTATAGAGAACAACGTGGTGTTGGTGGATTCCGTTTCCAAGCGTTATAGCGAGTGCGGTATTCGTATAGGTGCCTTGATTACGAAGAACCGGCTGGTGCGGGAAAATGTCATGAAATGGTGTCAGGCTCGTTTAAGTCCTCCCCTGATTGGGCAGATCATCGCCGAGGCCTCTTTGGATACGCCGGAAGAGTATATGCTGAACGTGTACAATGAGTACGTGGAGCGGCGGAAGTTCTTGATTGATGGGCTGAATCGTATTCCGGGATGTTATTCTCCCATTCCGATGGGCGCGTTTTATACGGTGGCTAAACTCCCGGTTGACGATGCCGATAAGTTCTGCGCATGGTGTTTGGATAAGTTTGAGTATGAGGGGCAGACCGTCATGTTGGCGCCCGCTTCCGGTTTTTACACTACGCCGGGGCTCGGTAAGGATGAGGTGCGTATCGCGTATGTCCTGAAGAAGGAAGATTTGGCGAAGGCCTTGACCGTGTTGGCGAAAGCGTTGGAGGCTTATCCGGGAAGGACAATTTAATCTATTTCTTTTTCCGATTGAATCTAGAGTTATTTATAGCGAGGAAGATTTATTTTAGCGAGGAGGGGAAACGTCAGGTCACTCCTCCCGTTATTCGTATCGCCATGGCGGGTATCGCCTTGGGATTGGCGGTGATGATTCTCTCCGTGGCGATCGTGGTCGGTTTCAAGAAGGAGGTCCGGAATAAGGTCATCGGTTTCGGCTCGCATATTCAAATCTCGAATTTCGACAACAATTCCTCGTATGAGGCTCAGCCAATCGCGGTGAGCGACACTTTGCTGAGTTTTCTCGATACGTTTCCCGGCATTCGACACGTAGAGAAATTCGCCACGAAGTTGGGTATCTTGAAGACGGAACGGGATTTTCAGGGAATCGTCTTGAAAGGCGTGGACGTGGATTATGATTGGAGTTTCTTTCAGGCGAATTTGCGGGAGGGAGAGATTTTCACTGTCCGGCCGGACAAGAGTTCCACGGAAGTCATACTTTCCCGATATCTGTCGGATTTGTTGGGATTAAAGGTTGGCGATTCCTTCCTGACCTATTTCGTGGGTGAGGAGGTGCGTGCCCGCAAGTTTAAGATATCGGGGATTTACGAGACCGGATTTTTGGATTACGATAAATTGTTCGTTATTGCGGACATCAAGCAGGTGCGCCGCTTGAATGGTTGGGATAAGGAGCAAGTCAGTGGTTTGGAGTTGCGGGTGGATGACTACGACCGTTTGGACCCAATCGCCGAGAATCTTTATTTCGCGTTGGCGGAACGGCACGACTGCGACGGGAATCAGTTTTATGCCCGTTCGATTAAGGAATTGAACCCGATGATTTTCAACTGGCTGGATGTGTTGGATATCAACGTGGTGGTGATTTTGGTATTGATGCTCTCCGTGGCGGGCTTCACGATGATTTCCGGATTGTTGATAATTATATTGGAGCGTACGAATATGATTGGAATCCTGAAGGCGTTGGGGCAAAACAACACCTCCATCCGTAAGATTTTCATGTATGTCTCCTTCTTTCTTATCGGGAAAGGTATGCTTTGGGGAAACCTCATAGGCGTTTCCCTTTGCCTGCTCCAGTCCCATTTCCACATTCTCAAGCTGGATCCTTCCGTGTATTATTTGGACGCCGTGCCTGTCGACTTGAGCCTTCTCGCTCTTCTGTGCTTGAACGTGGGTACGCTGGTCGCTTCCATGTTGATGTTGTTGGGTCCTTCTTGCTTGATTATGAAGATTGATCCCGCCAAAAGTATCCGTTTCGAATGACCGATCGTATATCCAAGGACAAACGTAGCTATATCATGTCGAAGGTCAAGGGGAAAAACACGAGGCCTGAGATGTTGGTGCGCAAATATCTGTTTCATAGTGGATTTCGTTTCAGGGTAAACGTAAGGAAACTTCCCGGGACACCGGATATCGTCTTGCGTAAGTACAAGACGGTCATATTCGTGAACGGATGTTTTTGGCATGGGCACGAGGGATGTCCGGAGTTTCGTCCGCCTCATAGCCGGGTGGAATGGTGGAAGGAGAAAATCGCCCGGAATAAGGCGAGGGACGCTCGTGTCCGTGAGGAATTGCGCGAGATGGGTTGGAATACGATGGTGATTTGGGAATGCCAATTGAAACCGAAGGTAAGGCAAGCTACTTTGGAGAATGTGGTTCGCCTGTTGGAGAAGAACTATGTGGAATCCGCTTATCACGCGAGTTTCGCTCCCGCGTATCCGTTAGTGGAGGAGAGCGAGGAACGTTTGGAGGTGGCGGAAGGAGAGGCACCGGAATATGGAGGGAAGGAGGGCCTTCCCGAGGAATAGGGATGTAAGCTAATTCCCGTTATCGCTGACAATAAGGCGGCTTTTCCCTATTTTCGCTTACACGGCCTTTTTGTGAAAATCGCGAGATAGAGGAAAATGGAGCCTTTCCAAGCGGTTCCTTTTCGAAAACAAGGTTATGTTTCGGGGAAAATATGGCTGTTTTCGCGGGCGGTTTCGGTTATTTCCGAAGGAAAATATCGTTATGTTCGGAGGAAAACACGATTATGTTCGAAAGAAAATGTCGTTATGTTCGAGGAAAAACATTGCGATATTTAGGCGAGAACTCTTTTTTTATCGGATTTCGCCCCGTTTTTTATTCTATTTTGAAAGGCCGTTTTTTAGCATTCGATTAAATATGAACGAGTTGTGAAAATTTTTTCTCGTTTTTGCGAACGACTCGTCCTTCGCCTCGAAAAAAGCGATTCTCCGAGAGTTGAGAATACAAAATGTCAATTTCTATCATTTTGTCAGATTCGCTTGAAGCGGATTTTCGCGGACTTTCATATTCGCCGAAAAAGTTGTACATTTGCCCCCTCAATTGGGAAAAGGCGCATGGATAAGATTCGATTGAAAGATAAGGAGTTCAGCTTGTTCATCCCGGAGGCGGAGATATTGGACGCTGTCGGGCGGATGGCGCTTCAGCTCAAGGTCGACATGGAAGGGAAAAATCCGCTGTTCGTGGGGATATTGAATGGCGCGTTCATGTTCGTGGCGGACTTGATGCGGGCTTTGGATGCTCCGTATGAATTGACATTCGCCCGCTATTCCTCGTACCAGGACACGGCCAGTACGGGCAAGGTGAACGAGATTATGCCGGTGCGCGCGGATATTCGCGGGCGGACGTTGGTCTTGCTGGAGGATATTATCGATACCGGTATCACGATGTGTTTCGTCCGCCGGCGTTTGCTCGACGAGGGAGCCGCCGAGGTGCGTATCGCGTCGATGCTGTTCAAGCCCGACTCCTTGCGGTGCGATTTGCGGCCGGATTACGTGGGGCTTGTGCTGCCGGGCGATTTTATCGTGGGGCATGGTCTGGATTACGAGGGCTTGGGACGCTCTTATCGGGATATTTATAAGCTCGTGCGCTGAAAAAGAGAGATTCGATTAAGTAACAATTATAGTTATACATCGGTGGGGATTCGGCGGGGAAAGCCGCGGTATTCGCCGATTCATTAAAAAGGAAAGATTTTTGATATGTTAAACGTAGTGATTTTTGGTGCTCCCGGTTCAGGAAAGGGAACACAGAGCGAGTTGATTATTAAGGAGTATGGTTTGGATCATATTTCGACAGGCGATGTATTGCGTGGAGAGATGAAGGCGGAGACCGAGTTGGGAAAGATAGCGAAGGACTACATCGAGAAAGGACAGTTGGTTCCGGACGAGTTGATTGTCAATATGTTGGCTAACGTATTGGACAGCAAGAAGCCGGAAAAGGGTGTTATCTTCGATGGTTTCCCTCGTACGATCCCTCAAGCCAAGGCGTTGAAGAAGATGTTGAACGAACGCGGGACGGACGTGTCGGTGATGTTGAACTTGCAAGTGGCTGAGGACGAACTTGTCAAACGTTTGCTCGAACGCGGGAAGGTGTCCGGACGTTCGGACGATAATCTGGAGACAATCAAATCCCGTTTGGAGGTTTACCATACGCAAACCGCTCCTTTGGCCGATTATTATGTAGGCGAGGGTAAGCATGTGGCTATCGATGGAATGGGTACGATAGAGGAGATTTTCGGGCGTATCAAGGAGGCCATCGACAAGGTGAAATAAATAGGACTCAAAAAAACTCAAGATATATGGCTGAATCGAACTTTGTAGATTATGTCAAGATTTATTGTCGCTCTGGGAAAGGAGGAAGGGGCTCTTCCCATTTCCGTCGCGAGAAATACATCCCGAAGGGAGGTCCTGACGGAGGCGATGGAGGAAGAGGAGGCCATGTCTATCTTTGCGGTAACCGTAATTATTGGACGCTTCTTCACCTGAAATACGAACGTCATATCATGGCTACCAATGGTGGCAACGGTAGCGCGAAACGGAGTACGGGGAAAGACGGGGAAGACCGTGTGATAGAGGTTCCGTGCGGCACGGTGGTTTATGACGCCGATACTGGAGAGTTCATCTGCGATGTGACACGGGACGGGGAACGGGTGATGCTCCTGAAAGGTGGTCGTGGCGGTTTGGGTAATTTCAACTTCAAGACCTCCACGAACCAAGCGCCCCGTTACGCCCAACCCGGAGAGCCCGCCATGGAACGGAACGTGATTCTCCAGTTGAAATTGTTGGCCGACGTGGGTTTGGTGGGTTTCCCGAACGCGGGTAAATCTACCTTGCTGTCGGTCGTATCGGCGGCCAAGCCCAAGATTGCCAATTATCCGTTTACCACGTTGGAGCCTAATCTCGGTATCGTGAGCTATCGGGACGGCCGCTCTTTCGTGATGGCGGATATTCCCGGTATCATTGAAGGCGCAAGCGAGGGGAAAGGACTGGGATTGCGCTTCTTGCGCCATATAGAGCGTAATTCGTTATTGTTGTTCATGGTGCCCGCCGACGCGGATGATATCAAGAAGGAATATGAGATTTTGCACAACGAGTTGGTGAAGTATAATCCGGAGTTGTTGGATAAACGTAGGGTATTGGCTATCACGAAGAGCGATATGCTGGACGAGGAACTGATAGAGGCCTTGGCGCGTGAGTTGCCGGAAGGAATCCCATACGTGTTCATCTCCTCCATCACGGGATTGGGCATAACTGAGTTGAAAGATTTGTTATGGCGGGAGTTGAACAAGGAGACTTTCCATGAGGTTGAGCGAATCGTTCATAAGAATATCGACGTGAGTACGTTGGAATTCGATGACGATGAGTACGTCTTCCCGATGGATGACGATGAAGAGGAGGATGACGAGGAGTACCAAGCCTATTGGGATGATGAGGAGGATACGGGTAAATGAAACGTTGGTAATCTCTCGTTTCCGCGGGTTAAGCGGCTATGATGATATTTCTCATTTCGTGACGACTCGTCATGGTGGCGTGAGCTCAGGGACTTACGCCTCGATGAATCCATGTGTATATACCGCTGATGACGTGGATAAGGTGAAGGAGAATCTCCGGATTTTATCGGAGGCGGTTGGTATTGTGCGGGAACGGATTATCATGCCGAGGCAAGTGCATGGAAATCGGGTGCGGGCGATAGATTCGACGTTCCTTTCGCTTGAGATGGCGGAGCGGGAAAAATATTTGGATGGCGTGGACGCTTTGGTCACCGACCTTCCCGATATTTGCGTGTCGGTGTCTACGGCGGATTGTGTCCCTATATTGTTGTATTCACCGATTCGGAAAGTAATAGCCGCGGTTCATGCGGGATGGCGAGGAACCGTAGCGGGTATCGCTCGTGAGGCGGTCCGTTTTATGCGGGAACGTTATGGTTGTGAATCGGATGATTTGGTCGTTGGAATCGGGCCATCCATCAGCCCATCCGCGTTTGAGGTTGGCGAAGAGGTGGTGGACGCTTTTCGTGGAGCGGGATTCCCGATGGACGGATTGCTCGCGCGGGATCCGGAAATGGGGAAAGCGCATATCGATTTATGGGAAGCGAACCGTTGGTGTCTGCTGGAAATAGGTGTACGCCCTGAGCGAATCGAGATCGCGGGGATTTGCACGTATGCTTGTTCTGAGGATTACTTTTCGGCTCGCCGTTTGGGTATAAAGAGCGGGCGTATATTGACAGGGATATTCATGAAGGGTATGAAAAAATAGATGTTATGGTTACGATTACTTTTTCTCAAAAGATAAAAGAGGCTTGTCCGGAGCTTTCCGTCTTGGCGATTATGGGGCGGGTGAAAAACTCGGAATCCGATGAGAATCTTTGGCGGGAAATTTCCAAAGTAGAGGAAGATATCCGTTCTACGAATAGAATTGAGGATATCAATAAATGGACACCCATCCAAGCCACTCGCCAAGCTTATAAGCGATTGGGGAAAGATCCGAATCGTTATCGTCCATCCGCGGAAGCGTTACGGCGTCGGATTCTGCGTGGGCTTCCTCTATATAAAATTGATACGTTGGTGGATATAATCAATTTGGTGTCTATCCGGAGCGGTTATTCGATAGGTGGTTTCGACGCGGATAAGATCGTCGGTGATTTGGAGTTAGGTGTAGGCGAGGAGGGTGAAATTTACCACGGAATCGGGCGTGGTGAGTTGAATATAGCCGGTTTGCCTGTCTATAGGGATAGTTTGGGAGGTATCGGAACCCCGACCAGCGATGAGGAACGCACTAAGATTGAACTGGCGACCTCTTCTTTATTGATAATCATAAACGCATATTCCGGAAAAGAGGGTTTGTTGGAGGCAGGAAGCTATGCGATGTCTTTATTAAGGCGGTATGCCTCAATCGAAAACGTAGAGGCGGAATTGATTAGTCGCATGAATAGAAAGGAAATACGTGTATAAATATGTTAAGGAGATTGTAAGATATATATAGTATATTCCTTTTTGTGCTAAAAAATATCCATAATCTTTTGCTTTTATTTTTAATTCTATAAATTTGCCCCCTGTATAATCAAATATTATCATAAAATGATTGAATTAATTGGTACAAACGCCGGCCTTGTTTGGAACGCGTTGAATGAAGGCGGCAAGATGAGTTTTAAAGCGTTGAAGAAAGCCACGAAAATCAAGGCGGAGAAAGATATGTACGCCGCTTTGGGCTGGTTAGCGAAAGAAGGCAAGTTGGCTTTCGAGGAAATCAATGGTGAGATGTATGTCTCTTTGGTGTAGACAAGAGTAATCTCTTTAAGCGTAAAGGAGGGCTGTTCGATTTTATAGGACGGCCTTTTTATTTGCCCGCTGTTTTGCGTGACCATGAAAAAAATAGGCCGATAGTTGTTTTATTCGATTCTAATGATTACTTTTGTATAGAATTTGTCATGAAATGACCGAAGATCATAAAAGATTGCTGGCTGTATTTGAAGTGAGAGTTCGTGATTTGATGGCTTTGTGCGATTCGCGAAAGCGTAAGATTGACGAACTTTTGGTAATGTTGGATCAAAAGGAAAAGGAATTGCGGCAAGCGAGAGAAATGGTCGAGGAGTTGCGCGGCAAATGTGATAATATGCTGATGGCTAAAATCATCTCCGCGAATGAGGAAGAGATGAAAAATGCCCGGATGCGATTATCGAGATTAGTGCGGGAGGTAGATAAGTGCATCGCACTTTTGACTGAATAAAAGCGATGGACGAGGATTTTCTTATAAATATAGATATAGCCGGTAAGAAATATCCGCTGACGATTAAGCGTAAGGAGGAGGAGTTGTACCGAAAGGCGGCGAAACGGCTCAATACGTTAATGGGAAGATATGGCGCTCGATACGGCCATAATGAGGATGTGGATACGAAGGATTTGTTGGCGATGGTCGCCTTTCATTTTGCTAAGAATTGCGTGACGTTGGAAGAGCGAAACGATACAAGTCCTTTTACTGAAAAGATACAAGAACTTACGACGGAGTTGGAAGGATATTTGAAAGGTTAGTCGCATATTTATTGTTTAAGAATTTAATTTTCCGCACTGCTTTGCACAAAAGATTTTTGTGTGATGTAGTGTTTTTTTTGTATATATATGGATTTAAAATTATAAATTAAAATGGTTGGAATGTATATAATCATACCGATAGTGACTTTTGTTGTCGGAGGGTTGCTGACATGGTTGGGAATGCGCTATCTTTTGCGCTCGAAGTACGATTCTATACTTCAAGAGGCGGAGAAAGAGGCGGAAGTGATAAAGAAGAATAAGATGCTGGAGGTGAAAGAGAAATTTTTGCATCTGAAATCTGATTTGGAAAAGCAGGTCTCACAACGGAACGCTAAGATCCAGTCGGTGGAGACTAAATTGAAGCAAAGGGAGTTGACATTGAACCAACGTCAAGAGGAGTTGCAACGGAAAAATAATGAGGTCGAGGCCGTAAAAGAAAATCTCTCTTCTCAACTTGAATTGGTCGAGAGAAAGAAACAGGATTTGGATAGACTTCACCAAAAGGAGGTGGAGCATCTGGAGACAATCTCCGGATTGTCCGCTGAAGAGGCGAAGAATCGTTTGATTGAGTCGTTGAAAGATGAGGCGAAAACGCAGGCGGTCTCATATATTAACGAGATCGTGGAAGAGGCGAAGATGACCGCGAACAAGGAGGCGAAGAAAATCGTGATCCAGTCGATCCAACGAGTGGCGACGGAAACGGCGATAGAGAACTCCATTACCGTGTTCCATATAGATTCTGATGAGATCAAAGGACGTATTATCGGTAGGGAAGGACGTAATATTCGTGCTTTGGAGGCCGCTACCGGTATCGAGATTGTCGTGGATGACACGCCTGAGGCAATCGTTCTTTCAGGCTTTGATCCGGTTCGTCGTGAGATCGCCCGTTTGGCGTTGCACCAGCTGGTGCAAGATGGACGTATCCATCCGGCCCGTATTGAGGAGGTGGTCACTAAAGTGAAGAAGCAGGTAGAAGAGGAAGTGGTGGAGACAGGTAAACGTACCGCTATTGATTTGGGGGTACACGGCCTGCATCCGGAGCTGATCCGTTTGATTGGAAAAATGAAATATCGTTCCTCTTATGGACAGAACTTGTTGCAACATGCTCGCGAGACCGCCAATCTATGTGCGGTGATGGCCTCAGAATTGGGCTTGAACCCGAAAAAAGCGAAACGAGCGGGGTTGTTGCATGATATAGGGAAAGTTCCAGATGATGAGCCGGAATTGCCGCACGCTATTTTAGGTATGAAATTGTGTGAGAAATACAAGGAAAAACCGGATGTATGTAATGCGGTGGGCGCTCATCATGATGAAGTGGAGATGCAAACCTTGTTGGCTCCTATCGTACAGGTTTGCGATGCGATTTCCGGCGCTCGCCCGGGCGCTCGTCGAGAAATCGTGGAGGCATATATCAAGCGTCTAAACGATTTGGAACAATTGGCGTTATCTTATCCGGGTGTAGTCAAGACTTACGCTATCCAGGCGGGTAGGGAATTGCGTGTGATTGTTGGTGCCGATAAGATTGACGATAAAGAGACCGAGAACTTGTCCGCCGAAATCGCTAAGAAGATTCAGGATGAGATGACTTACCCCGGGCAGGTTAAGATTACGGTAATTCGGGAAACTCGGGCTGTAAGTTATGCGAAATAGCGAATTTCAGAAGGTAGGTTTAATAGAATCGAAAAATATAAACTGAAGGATAAGAAATACCATTGGAGGATATTCATGAGTATCTTCCAGTGGTATTTTCGGGTTTTATTTCTTATTTTCGCGGAAGTGGTATAACGTAAGAGATGATTGGCATGAGAAGGTTTTTAAGAAAATATGTATGGTTTTGGGTCGCTTCCTCGATTTCGCTGTTCGGTTGTAGTAATGGAGCGAAGAAAGAAGTCGTGAACGATAAGTCACCGGAATCAGAAAAGGAGATGAAGGTGGCATCAGGCGTGCGGACATCATATTTGAAGGAAGGTGTATCCGTGACTTGGATACAGGATAACGCTCAAGATAAATTGATGCCACTTTCCTTGTTCGCGGATGTTCCGGACAGTATTATCGATAACCTTTCTTTGCGGGGAGGTATTCCTTCATCGATAAGTACGTTTTTGGTGGAGATTTCGGGAACACGGATTTTGTTCGATACAGGGATTGGCGTTCCGAATGGACGTTTATTGGACGGCCTGAAAGCGATGGGGCTTAATCCTGCGGATATTCAATATGTGTATTTGACTCATTTTCATGGAGATCATATAGGAGGTATGATGATTGGAGACAGTGTTATTTTTCCAAATGCGGGTGTATATGTTTCTAAAGTGGAATATGATGCTTGGATGGCTATGTCTGATGAAAAGAAAGCGCAAGTCCTTCGAACGATGAGAGGTTATAAAGATCGTTTACATTTGTTCGAATTTGGGGATACGCTTCCTGGAGGAGTCAAGGCGATAGAAGCCGTTGGACACACGCCGGGACATACGGTATTTCAAATAGGAGAGTTGCTTATTGTGGGCGATTTGATGCATGGTATGGCTTTGCAAATGACTTATCCTGAATATTGCGCTTCCTATGATATGGATAAGGAGAAAGCGGTGGATACCCGAAAAGAGATATTGAAATATGCTAAGGAAAATGGTTTGACCATGGCAGGTATGCATTTCCCGGATCCGGCTGTTATAAAATTGGATTGATATTTGAACTTAAGTCGCAGCTCGGATATGATTAGGTACGCTAATTTGCAAGATGCGGGAGCTATTGTCGGTATTTATAATGAATATATTATTAATAGCGTGGTAACTTTTGAGACTGAGCCGTTGTGTGAGGAGGAAATGCGAACTCGTATGGGTGGCATTTTGGATCATTATCCTTACTTTGTGTACGAGGAAGATGGGAAAGTGGTGGGTTTTTGTTATGCGCATCCTTGGAAGGAGAGAGCCGCCTACCGATATACGTTGGAGACAACAGTTTATCTGTCTTCGAGCCATGTGGGTAAAGGCCTTGGTCGGTCGCTGATGGAAAGGCTTATCAATGAATGTCGGAATTGTGGTTATAAAGCGTTAATCGCTTGTATAACGGCGGAGAATGAGGCAAGCGTGGCGTTGCATACGAAATTAGATTTCGAGAAAGTTTCCCACTTTGAGAAAGTTGGCCTGAAATTCGGCCGTTGGTTGGATGTAGTGGATTATGAATTGGTTATATAAATAACAGATATCCAATGTTTTTGTAGCTTTATATTGGTGAGGTTTCGGGCGTTTGCCCGTATCGATAAAAATATATAAATTCGCGAATAAACAAAATACAAAATGAAATACAATACAGAAGAGAAGAGACTTGCTTTGCCGGAATATGGGAGAAATATCCAAAATATGGTGGATTATTGCGTGACGATTCAAGATAGAGAAGAACGTAAGCGTTGCGCGGATACGATTATCAACATTATGGGAAATATGTTTCCCCATTTACGTGACGTGAACGATTTTAAGCATATTCTTTGGGATCATTTGGCTATCATGGCTGATTTTAAGCTTGATATCGACTATCCTTATGAGATCGTAAAGAAGGAGAACTTGAATGTTCGCCCACCTCGTATTCCATATAAAAATAATCGTATTCACTATCGGCATTATGGGAAAACTCTGGAATTGATGATCGCTAAAGCCACGGAATTGGAACCGGGTCCGGAAAAGGACCAATTGATCCGTTTGTTGGCGAATCAGATGAAAAAATCGTTTCTTACTTGGAATAAAGAGAGTGTAGACGATCGGAAAATATTCAAGGATTTGGCGGAATTGTCGGAAGGACAAATTGTCTTGAACGAGAACGAACATAAATTGACCGAGAGCCGGGACTTGTTGGCGCGAGGTAATAATGGTGGAAATAAGAGAAACAACTTTACGCGTAAAAACAGATGAGTTCTTTTGTGATAGAAGGAGGATACCGCCTGTCGGGAGAAATCATTCCTCAAGGTGCCAAGAACGAGGCCTTGGAGGTGATTTGCGCTACCTTGCTTACTCCGGATAAAGTGACAATCCATAATATTCCTGACATTTTGGACGTGAATAATTTGATTCAGCTTTTGAGAGATATGCGGGTGAAGGTGGAGCATCCATCTATCGGTACCTATACATTCATGGCGGATGACGTGGATTTAGAATACTTGCGTACGGAAGAATTTTTACGGCGTAGCGCGAGTTTGCGGGGGTCTGTGATGATTGTTGGGCCACTATTGGCTCGTTTTGGGAAAGCGTTGATTCCTCGTCCGGGAGGAGATAAAATCGGGCGTAGGCGTTTGGATACGCATTTCGTGGGAATCCAAAAGTTGGGTGCTAGTTTTCGGTATGATCCGGACCGACAGGTTTATGAGGTGGAAGCTCCTCGCCTGCGAGGGAGGTATATGTTGTTGGATGAGGCTTCGGTGACGGGAACGGCAAATATTTTGATGGCTTCTGTCCTTGCGGAAGGAGTTACTACGATTTATAACGCCGCATGCGAGCCATATCTTCAACAGCTTTCTCTTATGCTGAATAGGATGGGCGCTAGAATTACGGGAGTAGGCTCTAATTTGTTGATGATAGAGGGCGTTCAATTCCTGCATGGCACGGAGCATACGATTCTTCCGGATATGATAGAGGTGGGAAGTTTTATTGGTATGGCCGCTATGACAGGGTCGGAAATTACGATCAAGAATACAGGATACGATAAGTTAGGCATTATCCCGGATGCGTTCCGGCGTTTAGGCATAACCGTGGAGCAAAGGAGTGACGATATATATATACCTCGGCATGATTCTTATGAGATAGAGACTTTTATGGATGGTTCTATCATGACTATCGCCGATGCTCCTTGGCCAGGGCTTACGCCTGATTTGTTAAGTGTTTTTCTTGTGGTCGCCACACAGGCGGTGGGAAGTGTTTTGATTCACCAGAAAATGTTTGAAAGCCGTTTGTTTTTTGTAGACAAACTCATAGATATGGGGGCACAAATCATTTTGTGTGATCCTCATAGAGCGACGGTAATCGGCTTGGGGAACCGGTTTAGGTTGCGTGGTTCCACGATGGTTTCTCCAGACATAAGGGCGGGCATCGCCTTACTGATAGCGGCCATGAGTGCGGAAGGGACCAGTACGATTCATAATATAGATCAGATAGATAGAGGATATCAAGATATTGATAAGCGTTTGAATCGGATTGGCGCACGTATAACGCGGATATAAGAGATAGCGGTTATGATTGAGAAAGAAGATGTGTTTAAAATTGGGCGGTTCGCTAAACCTCATGGTATCAAGGGGGAATTATCTTTGATAACGAATCGTGATTTGGAGGGTGACGCTGAAGATTCGTATCTTGTCTGTGAGATGGATGGCATCTTGGTCCCTTTTTATATAGAAGCGTGCCGTTATAAAAGTGATTCCACGTCGCTCGTGAAACTGGATGGCGTTGATTCGGAGGAAGAGGCTCGTGCTTTTGTCAATAAGGATGTTTTTTATCCGATAGATGCGGTGGATGAGGATGATTGGCTGGGTGAGATGACATGGAATAATATTGTAGGCTATTCCGTGATTGATGCTTCTAATGGCTTCTTGGGAAAAGTGGTGGATGTGGATGAATCGACATTGAACGTCCTATTGCGTGTGGACAGGGAAGGTGGCGAATTGTTGATTCCGGCGGTCGAGGAGTTTATCGAAGGCATGGATCGTGAGAATTCCATTTTAAAGGTTTCTTTGCCGGAAGGATTATTGGATTTATGAGGCAAGGAAAGAAAAATACGAAATCGTTTTGGCACCGAATACGGTTCAAGTACAAGTTGTCTTTCATTAACGAGAGCACGCTGGAAGAGGTTTGGTCTTTTCGTTTGTCGCGTTTGTCTGCGTTTGTCATGTTGGCCATGTTCGCTTTCTTTTTGGTGTTGGTCACCGCTTTTATTATCATCAAGACTCCGATTCGTAATTATTTACCCGGTTATTTGGACGTGGAGATACGTAAGGAAATTATGCAAAACGCTTTACGAGCCGATTCTCTGGAGCGGATGCTACAAATACAATCCCTTTATTTGAATAACGTTACTGGAATCCTTTCGGGTACGATTGAGCTGGATTCTATTCGTCAAATAGACTCTATCGCGAGTCATGACTTGAATTATGAGATTCCGCGAGGCAAGGAAGAGGAGGAGTTCGTGGAACGATATGAGAAAGAGGAAAAATATAATCTGACCGTGTTGACGGACCCTGGTAGACAGCCGACGGGTAGCGCCTTTTTTTATAAGCCTGTCAACGGCGTGGTTTCGGCTCGATATGAGACGGATATCCATCATTATGGCGTGGATTTGGTCGCGGCTCCAAAAGAGAGTGTCTTGGCCGCTTTGGATGGTACGGTGATTTATACGGGTTTCGATCCGGGTCATGGGAACGTGATTCAGTTACAGCATAGAAATGGATTCATCTCGGTTTACAAACACAATGAATTGTTATTGAAAGAGGTGGGCGATCATGTCGTCGCGGGAGAAGCGATTGCGATGGTCGGTAATACGGGCGAATTGTCGACGGGCCCGCATTTGCATTTCGAGTTGTGGTATAAGGGAAACCCCGTGAATCCTGAAGAATATATATCTTTTTAATATATCCATGAAAAAGAGACAATTGGCAATATTAGGCTCAACCGGTTCCATCGGGACACAAGCGTTGCAGGTGGTGAGTGAGCATCCTGATCTTTTTGAGATTTATGCCTTGACCGCGAACAATCAAGTGGATTTGTTGATTAATCAGGCTCGGAAATATATGCCGGAAGTAGTAGTTATCGCTAATGAGCGGAAATATCCGGAATTAAAAGAAGCCCTGGAGGATTTGCCTATCAAAGTATGGGCGGGCGCTGACGCTATTTCCCAAATGGTGCAGGCGGAGCCGATTGATATGGTGCTGACGGCGATGGTCGGCTATTCCGGTTTGCGGCCCACGATAGCCGCGATCAAGGCGGGAAAGGCGATCGCATTGGCGAATAAGGAGACGTTGGTTGTCGCCGGAGAGTTGATTATGGATTTGGCTAATACGCATAAGGTCCCGATATTGCCGGTGGATTCCGAGCATTCGGCCATTTTCCAATGCCTGGCAGGCGCTTTTGACAATCCGGTGGAAAAAATATTGTTGACCGCTTCTGGGGGACCGTTCCGGACTAAGTCGATGGAAGAATTGGTTGTCGTAACCAAGGAACAGGCCTTGAGACACCCGAACTGGAACATGGGAGCGAAAATAACGATAGACTCGGCTTCGATGATGAACAAAGGATTCGAGATGATCGAGGCGAAATGGCTGTTTGGCGTGACGCCGGAACAAATAGAGGTGTTGGTGCATCCGCAATCGGTGATTCATTCCATGGTGCAATTCGAGGATGGCGCGGTAATCGCCCAGTTGGGGATTCCGGACATGAGGTTGCCGATCGCGTACGCTTTCTCCTTCCCGACACGGATGAAGAGTGAGGAGCCTCGCTTGGACTTCCGGAAATATTCCACATTGACCTTCGAGGAGCCGGATATGGAGCGTTTCCGCAACTTGGCGTTCGCTTTCGAGGCGGTCCGGCAAGGCGGGAACATGCCTTGCGTATTGAACGCCGCCAACGAGGTCGTGGTGGCGGCCTTCCTGCGGGACGAAATTGGCTTCCTTGGAATGAGCGACGTGATAGAACGCACCATGCGGCGCGCCTCGTTCGTCGCCAATCCCTCTTATGAGGATTACGTGGCCACTGACACCGAGGCGCGGCGATTGGCGTCCGAGTTGATTTGAGTAATTTAGAAACAGAACAAACGATAGTAAATGGAAACTTTTTTGATTAAAGCTTTACAGCTCATCTTGAGTCTGTCGATATTGGTGATTGTCCACGAGTTCGGACACTTTCTCTTCGCCCGCTTGTTTAAGGTGAGGGTGGAGAAATTCTACCTTTTCTTCGACCCTTGGTTCTCGTTGTTCAAATATAAGCCCAAGCATAGCGATACGGAATATGGCATCGGCTGGCTTCCTTTGGGCGGATATTGCAAGATCTCGGGCATGATTGACGAGAGCATGGACAAGGAGGCGATGGCGCAGCCTCCCAAACCGTACGAGTTCCGGTCGAAGCCGGCCGGACAACGCTTGCTGATCATGGTAGCCGGCGTGATATTCAATTTCCTGCTGGCGCTCTTCATCTATTCCATGATATTGTTCGCTTGGGGCGACACTTACTTGCCGCTGAAGAACATGAAGATGGGTATGAACTATAGCGAGACGTTCCAGAACGTCGGCTTCCGCGACGGCGACATCTTGTTGAGGGCGGACGACGAGGAGCTGGAGCGGTTTGGCAGCGATTGCTTCCGCAAGGTGGTGGAGGCGAGGACCGTCACCGTGCTTCGTGACGGGAAGGAAACGGTCATCTCCATTCCGGAGGATATGATGCAACGTTGCATGCGCGACGCCAAGGGATTCGCCGACCCGTATCGTATGCCTATGGTCGTTAGGGATTTGCCCATCAAGGACGCTCCGGCGGCTTTGGCGGGGATGCAGTCGGGCGATAGCGTGGTGGCTGTCAACGGCACGGCCACGCCTACGTTTTACGACGCTTCCGAGATGCTGTCTCGAAATAAGAACCAAGAGGTGACTATCGATTTCTACCGGAAAGGGACGCTCACTTCCTTGACGATGCGGACGGACTCGTTGGGGAAGATTGGCGTGGCGGTGATGTTGCCGACGGATTTGTACCAGACGGTCACCCGTAAGTATGGCTTTTTCGAGTCCTTCCCCGCGGGAATCCGGCTGGGCGTGAACACGCTGAAGGGATACGTGAGCGACATGGAGTACGTCTTCACGAAGGAGGGCGCCTCCAGCTTGGGCGGTTTCGGTACCATCGGAGACCTTTTCCCCGCCGCTTGGGACTGGCGTGTCTTCTGGGAGCGCACCGCGTTCCTCTCGATTATCTTGGCTTTCATGAACATCCTGCCGATACCCGCGTTGGATGGCGGCCACGTGATGTTCCTGCTCTATGAGGTGATCGCGCGCCGGAAGCCGAGCGACAAATTCTTGGAATACGCCCAAATAACCGGGATGTTCATCCTCTTCGCCTTGTTGATTTATGCGAACGGGAACGATATTTTTCGATATTTCTTCAAGT